>CAZPLJ010000001.1:0-6037 GCA_964587545.1 uncultured Caulobacterales bacterium
GTTGATCAGGAAACGCGGCTTTTTGATAGTGTCAAAGGCGAGACGCGCACCATGCGCTCCAAAGAAGACGCCCATGATTATCGCTATTTCCCGGATCCGGATTTGTTGCCGCTTAAGCTTGAGCAAAGCTTTGTGGACAATATCAAAGCCAATTTGCCAGAGCTTCCTGATGCGCGCAAAGCCCGTTTCATCGAGGAATATGGCATTCCGGCCTATGATGCGGGCGTGCTGACCGTCGATAAATCCGTTGGCGATTATTACGAGTCTGTCGCTAAGGGTCGAGACGCGAAAATCGCCGCTAACTGGATGATGGGCGACCTGTTTGGCGCGCTCAATAAAGCGGGGCTGGATCTATCGGATAGTCCCGTCTCAGCAGACGGGCTTGGTGGATTGCTGGACCGCATTGCCGATAAAACCATCTCGGGCAAAATCGCGAAAACTGTGTTTGAGAAAATGTTTGAAGGCGGCGGTAGTGCCGATGATATCATTGAAAAAGAAGGCCTGAAACAAGTCACCGATATGGGCGCCATCGAAAAAATGGTCGACGACGCCATAGCGAACAACGCCGCCCAAGCCGAAAAAGCCAAAGAGAACCCAAAACTCCTCGGTTTCTTCGTCGGGCAGGTCATGAAAGCTTCGCAAGGCAAAGCCAACCCTCAGGCGGTGAATGAAATTTTGCGGAAAAAATTGGGGCTATAAATGAGCCGTTTCAATCCAGATCAACCGCTAGAGGCTCGATTAAAGCAGGTCCGATTAACAGAAAAAGCCATGTATCTCGGGCAGGCACTCTTCCTTATCATTGCTATGACAATGATTGCGGGAATTGGGCCATTTGGCGCGTTCGGCTCGACCATTGGTTATATCTTTGGGGGTATTGCTATATTCCAGTTTTTCCTAACCCGGTTATTTGTTGTGCCTTATCTCACACGAAAAGCACATGAAAACTTGCCGAGCGACTAAGGAGATACTATTTAGACACAGTGTTTGATATCACGGAATTTACCCAATAGTTATCTTGTTATAATGAATATGTATTATGTCTGAAACAGTCGTCTTTATACATGGAATTTGGGGGAACCGAGCGGCGTTTTTCCCGTTAGCACATCACGTAAAAGGGCGCGGTTATAAGACGAGATATTTCGACTATAATTCGGTCGCATATAACCCGGCGCGTAACGCGGCCAAACTTGCAACCTATCTTGAAAAATTAAACGCTGACACAATCCACCTTGTTGCTCATAGTCTAGGTGGCCTCGTCTTAAAACATTACATGCATTATTATGATCACTCACGAATTGGAAAAGTGATCATGGTTGCGACACCCCTAAACGGTAGCAATGTAGCCAAATTACTTAACAAAAATGACTTTACGAAATTACTTCTTGGGCGCGCCACCGAACGCGGGCTGCTTGGCGATGTTCCGCCTTGGCCAAAAGATCAACCTTTGGGGATGATTGCAGGAAATCTCGACAAAGGATTTGGGACAGTAGCGGAAAGAGTGGCGACAGAATTGGGTGAGCCCAAATTATTCTCAACGGCCAGCGATGGAACTGTTGGCCTTGAAGAAACCATGTCTGATGAGGTCACCCATAGAATTGAGGTCAATCAAAGTCATACAGCTATGTTAATGACCAAGGATGTCGCCCGAGCGGTTTCTTGTTACCTCAAGCAAGGTAACTTCGATCATCTATAATCCCGCATAATTACTTATTTATGTGATGCGTATCTGATACAGCAACCGGTTCACTTGAACGAATAAGCGGCCATAACAGTTGCTCGCCCACTGTGGTGTCTGGCAGGTTTTCCACGCCGAATTTGTCTGGATATCTTCGCGTGATTTTATCCGTGCCAAAAATGATATCCCACAAAAACAGCATATTACCATAATTGCCTTTATAATGTGTGGCGGGATCAACCTTGTGCCGCCCATGGTGAGCGTGATGCGTAGCGGGCGTGGATATCAATCTTTCCAAGACCCACATAATGGGCCGTGTGAAACGGCTTTCATACAGTTTTCTATCCCAACGCAGATCACTATGTGCCGCGGTTATGATGAGGAGCTTAAGCACAATAAACACGGCGTAAACGTGAGCCAAACCCATAAAAATAAGTATCCCGGAAAACCATAAGGACGGCATCAGAAGGTAGTAGAAAATATTGTTTCGGTAGACGAGGCGCACGGACATATATTTGGCATTATGGTGCGGCCTGTGGAGTTTATAGAGCCACGCTATGGAATGGCTCGCGCGGTGCCACCAATATTGCGTCATATCATCAAATATCAGGAATAATCCAAATGCCAGAAATACATTCATGGATCCGAAAACCTCAGCATATTGCGGAATTACCGCCGTACAAACTAGATAGGACAAGAACAGGACTGTCGGTTGGGTTATAGCCAAAAGCGCAACAATGCTGATAATCTCGACTATCCCGTCTCCACGGGTTTGTTCACTCTTACTAAAAAAGTTCGAAAACAAGGTTTCGGCCAGACAAAATCCGAAATAAATAGCAAAAATTATAATAACCTCGGTTTTCATAGGTTAGTTGTTATATCAAATTCACACATTAATTGCCAGATGGGTGTTTAATTCTCGTTTTATCTGAATTACGTCTTAGAACGGTAAAAAATCGAGCTGGATAACACGTTCCCGTGAACCACACATCACGGCTTATCACAATCTGCTCTCATAATCATCACTTCCGACCTCGGGCTCTTGTAAGCACCTGAATTTTCCAACAAGGGATTTGCAACATAAAATTCCCAATGTGGAGAGAGACATGAAACAACATATGGTTATTTTTATCGTATCTAGCTTACTTTTAACCGGCATGAGCGCTGTGCCAGCTCATGCGCAAGAGGCAGCAAGTAAATGGGATAGCTGGTATGTGGGCGGCTCAATTGGCTATAACCAGACATCAGATCAAACCAGTGAAGCTGCGGGTCTTTTGGTTGAAACAGAGTTTGACGCTGGCCTCACCACAACATCATTTGTCGGCAAGAAATTTGACAATAATTTCCGCGCCGAAGCCGAGCTTTTATGGGCTCGCAATGATGGCAGTGCCTTGGCGTTTAATGGCGTAGATCAAGAGTTTTCGGCGAGAGGCGCACAGAGCTATAACCTGACATTAAATGGCTATTATGATTTTGATTTTGGATCCGCTATCACGCCCTATATTGGCGTTGGTGCCGGGATTGGTTTTATCGAAAATGAATTTGTATATGGTCCTGTAAATTTTGAAGATAGCGATACGTCATTTGTCTACCAAGCTACGCTGGGTGCGGCTCTACCTATTACAGATAAGATTGACGGGTTTGTCGGTGTGAAATATTTTCAAGGAACCGACCTGGAATTTACACGCACATCACCTGCGGATAACGGGGTCGCCCTTGAGTCCGAATATCAAAATTTTGCGGTATCAGCCGGATATAGGTGGAATTTTTAAGTCTTAATTTTAATTTGGGGGAAATATCATCGCTTTTCGTGCATCAATCATCGCGATAACCGCTCAGCTAGCGTTCGTTTTTGCACCAATGCCGCTGCATGCGCAGGCCCAGAGTGATATCCTGATCGCGGATCAGGATATATACGTCAAAGTCTGGAAAGATAAATCCCGGCAAGATAAAGCCGTGGAAGTCGAGGGCGGTATAAACATAAATGCGCCAGCGGAGACGATTTGGGATATTATGCTAGACTGTGAGCAGGCGCTTATCATTGTTCCTAAAATGCGGGTCTGTGAAGTATTGGAGACGTCTAATGACGGGAGCTGGGACATAAGAGAGCAAAAAATCCGCATAGCTCCGCTTATTCCCAAAAGCGTGAGTATATTTCGGTCAGATTTTAATCCATATCAGTCCATCAAAATCAGCTTAGTGGATGGAAGTATGGCCGTACAGGAAGGCATATGGACTTTAGATCCTATAGACACAAATAAAACCCGCGTCAGTTATTGGGCGGCGCTAAAACCAAAATTTCCAGTGCCGAATGGAATTTTGAAAAACGGTGTTCGTAAGGATGTTCCCAAGCTATTGCAAAATCTGAAAACTCAATCTGAAAGTCGTGTGAATATCGGTGCTCATGAGTAAAACCAGTCTCGTCATTCCCGTCTATAACGACGCTGCAACCCTAAAACGATTATTATCTGTGGTCATGGGTTTTCATGATTTGACAGACATTATCGTCGCAGACGCGAGCCCAAATTATCAAATTAAAAATTTGTGCGAGAGTTTCTCACGGGTCACCTATTTGCGTTCCGTCAGAGGACGAGGGGCTCAAATTGACGCTGGGATAAAAGCGGCGAAGGAAAATTACATCTGGGTTTTGCATGCCGATAGTCATGTCTCGGAGTTAGCCTTGGCAGAAATTTCAAGGGTTTTAAGTAACCCGAAAATTGCCCTTGGCTGTTTCGCTTTACACTTTGATAAACGTCATCCGCTTCTAAGCGTGTTTGCATGGATAAGCCGGGCAGATAGTCTGATGACGACTTTTGGTGATCAGGGTTACTTTTTTCGACGCAAGGACTATTTTTCAACAGATGGGGTCGCGCAATACCCATTGCTTGAGGACGTAATATTGCGACAAATGCTGATGACATTGAGAGACGGTGGTGTTGTTAAATCACCTATCCCCATTACAACATCGGCTCGTCGTTTCGTTAAAAAGGGCATATGGTCGACGCAGTTTTTCAATGCGGCAATCTTGCTGAGGTATATGTTGGGCCACTCACCTCAACGATTATATGAAGCTTATTACAATGTGGCTCAAGATTTAAACCCTTTGCAAGACTTACAGATAGTAAATTTTGAACCTAAAGTAGCGTCACAAAAATAGGTGATAATTTCACATCTTTGGTTGCCTAATTATAGCAATATTATGAAAAACACTTAACGCTTTAACCATAGTGGTTCAGACATAATTTGCATTTTGTTGATAGTTAAATCTTATGCAAAGCTCCAAGCATAGCCTAAAAAGGGAGCAGACATTGAGTCTGCTAAACCGATTGCGACTTGTTTCTCCAGTGGTGATTGGTCTTTTTTTAATTTATATTCTCACGAATTTTGGGGCGA
This sequence comes from uncultured Caulobacterales bacterium, assembly GCA_964587545.1. Classification (GTDB taxonomy): domain Bacteria; phylum Pseudomonadota; class Alphaproteobacteria; order Caulobacterales; family Maricaulaceae; genus JACOMS01. The sequence continues at coordinate 5,069 of CAZPLJ010000001.1, forward strand.
TGGATTTTTGGATGGCAACGACTGTTGCATTATTGTTAGTTTATTTTGAATGGGTGGTTGTCACTTATTTCATTCGTATCTGTGAGGCGAAAAGCTACAAATAGAGCAAAGGCTTTACATCATCATGTAGCAGGCCTAACAGCAACTATGCCTCTAAATTTTGATAAAAGTCCCACGGTCACCGATGCCATGAATAGCCGCATCACAGTACGAGACTTTATTGATAAGCCCGTCCCAGATGATGTGTTGAAGCGCATTTTGACAACCGCGCTCCGTAGTCCATCTGGGGGCAATCTACAGCCTTGGAAATTGCATGTTATGCAAGGAGATACGCTAAACCGCTTTAAGGAAAAGGCGTCCCGAATAACATTATCCGGCAATAAGGAAGAACCAACCTATGCTGCCTATCCGTCTCCATTATGGGAACCACAAAGAAGTTGGCGGTACAAATTGGGCGAAGATATGTACGCGCTTTTAGGCATTCCACGTGACAATAAAATGGCGCGTCTGACGTGGCTTGCGCAAAATTCCAAATTTTTTGAAGCGCCCGTCGGCATTATTGTAACGGGTGATAAGCGTCTTGATATGCCGCAACATTTGGACATTGGAATAATGATGCAGAGCGTGATGCTGCTGGCGCGTGAGGAAGGGCTACATACAGCCCCGCAGGGATGGTGGAGAAACTGGTCCTCTGTTTGTCACGAGATATTAGATATTCCAGAAGAAGAAGAAGTGCTCGTCGGTATGGCCTTGGGATATGGAAATCCTGATGCCGCGGTGAATAATCTTTATGCAGACCGTGGCACGATGGATGAATTGATACAGTTTTACGACTAAATATCACGTCTCCCTAACCATCACACAATCCATTTCGATTATGGCTCGGCTTTGCTTGTCTCGTGTTACGGGATATAATCCACTCACTTGAAATCCATTCGATCTATATAGCTTAAGAGACTGAGCATATGT
>CAZPLJ010000001.1:6137-83927 GCA_964587545.1 uncultured Caulobacterales bacterium
ATCCACTCACTTGAAATCCATTCGATCTATATAGCTTAAGAGACTGAGCATATGTTTTGAAGCGCCCGAAAACACTTCCAAATCAAATCCCTGGGTGTCCATTTTTAACAAAATATTAGATGGGGTAATTGGTTTCTTGCATTACTGACACCTTGATTTGTCTTGCTATGCAAGACGTTGACGCTTGAATATTTTTCCGAAAACTGATCACAAATTTTTCCCGATAGGTCTGTTGATGCATCATTGAAAATAATGACCTCAATATCGTCCGTGTTTAATTGATTTGCGATACTCTCAAGACATTCCTCCAAATAGGAGGCACATTATAGGCTGGGATCAGAATGCTTAATTTTTTGCGTGGCTGCATAATATTTACTCAGAGAGAGAATTGTAATTCGGCTAGGCGGGCATAGAGACCGTTTTGATCTATAAGGTTTTCGTGCGAGCCTTGCTCAACAATCTCGCCGTCCTCCATGACCAATATTAAATCGGCTTTTTTAACCGTTGATAGCCTGTGGGCTATGACCAATGTGGTTCGGTTCTTTGCGAGATTCTCAAAAGCTGTTTGCACGGCTTTTTCACTTTCAGAATCAAGGGCGCTAGTCGCTTCGTCTAATAACAATATGGGCGCATCGCGTAAGATTGCCCGAGCAATGGCAATACGCTGGCGTTGCCCACCTGATAAGGTTGCGCCGCGCTCTCCTAAGTCTGTTTTATAACCCTGAGGTAAGGCCATTATAAACTCATGAGCAAATGCGGCTTTGGCAGCGGCTATGACGTCAGCATCTCCGGCGCCTTCGCGACCATATCGAATATTATCCATAGCTGAGCCCGAGAATAGAGGCGTGTGTTGTTGCACAATCGCAAATTGTTCGCGAAGACGTTTCGGATCGAGCTCTGTGATAGCTGTGTCTCCCAGTAATATTTGACCCGTTTGCACATCGTAAAATCTGATTAGCAACTGAAACAATGTCGATTTTCCAGCGCCCGATGGTCCTACGACAGCCACGTTCTGGCCTGAGCGTATGCTAAAGTTTAAATTGGATATAGCGGTGGCTTCCGGCCGGGATGGATAGGTAAAAGTCACATTTTTAAAGTGGATGCCGTTAAGTTTGCTCAATGCGTGCGGGTTTGCAGGCGCTATGATTTCGCTTTTTGATGTTAGAATTTCTACCAAGCGTTCAGACGCGCCGGCCGCTCGCAACAAGTTGGTCCAGGTTTCCGTGAGGAAGCTAAGGTTAGACAGGGTAAACATGGCATAGATAGAGAATTGTAGAATATCCCCGCCCGTCATGATGCCTTGAGTGACATTATAAGCCCCATACCAAAGTACCGCGACAACTGAGCCTAACCCCATAAGAAAAATGATAACGCTCATAAACATGCGAATGATAATACGTTTTTTATGGATTTCGTAGGTAGCGTTGACGACATCACTGAACCGGCTATCTTCAAACGCCTCACGTGTGTAAGCCTGTACAGTCTGAATAGCTGAGAGGCTTTCTCCCGCGCGGGCCGATGCGTCCGCTAACCGGTCTTGCCCGTCACGGGACAAGTTACGGATCATGCGGCCAAAGATAATAACAGGGATAATAATAAAGGGGCCGATGGTGACAATCATCAAGGCCATTTTCCAGTTGGTTACAAACATCATGATGATGGCCCCAATGGCAACCGCAAGTGCCCGAATGCCAAATGAAATTGACCCGGTGACGACCGTTTCAATCAATGTCGTATCGGTTGTCAGTCTCGAGAGGACTTCGCCTGTCCGAACCCTCTCGAAATAGGCCGGACTTAAGGTCAGTAAATGCGAATAAACGGTGTTTCGAATATCTGCGATGACGCGCTGTCCCAGAGTCGTAATCAGCAAGGCTCGCATGGGTCCTACGATTGAGTAAATAATTGCAAATAAAAATGCGATCTTGAAATAGGGTGAGAGGTCATTCGCGCCATTTACATTGATGCGGGCGCAAAAATCCGGTCGTGTCAATTGCTCAGAAAATCCACAATCGACAATGAGTTTACCCAGGGGTGGGATAATCAGCGTTGCGACGGAAGATAAAAATAAAAATATCAAAAACAGTGTCAGCCATAATGGGTAGCGCGCGATAAATGGCCAAATGTGTTTTAGGGGAGCGAGGGATCGAGATTTTCCCCTATGTCCTTTGTCCCGATTTATCTCGGCAGCAAAGGCGGCGCCTCGTCTGTTATTCGTTTGCGTGTTGTCGCTCATGAGCCCTTACTAGGGCATAACGGGCGGGGATTTAATGTATTTCTTCTGCTATCTTGTCACAGAATGTTGTGGCGCGAACTAGGCTTTTGCGTCGCAATTTTCTGAGAGATCTATGCCCGCAGCTTTGGCGGCTTCCACAACTTTGAACTCCGGTTGAGCGCCTTTGGCATAACGTAATTCAAAAATAACCGATTGATCCAATATTTCGCCCTTGCTTGTAGATGTCGCCTGGTGGGCCACGTAGATATTAGACGCCTGTGTTTGTGTCACGTTTGCGCACGCGTTCTGCGGGCCAGGTAACTGTGCCTTGTCGCCAAAGGGCGTGACATTGATAAGGCCACTTTCATGCACGGAGATATCGACCTGACCGACCATTTCCTCCGAGGTTAAAATAAACGGACCATTGGAGGATATGACAAGTCGCGTTAGACCCGGCTCCAGCGAAAGCGGTGTCGCGACGGCATATTGCAGTTTTGTAGAGCGCATTTTATCGAATTGTGCTGCTATGGCTGGCAAAGAAAAGGCGAGGGTTCCCAACTCAAATGCGAGAAAAGCAAATAGCATATATCGTTTTTTAAATGCAAATCTCACGCGAATATTCCCAATCTCTTACACTTATGAGGATGTTTTCAAGATTGATGCCATTGCGCTGGCCATAGAGAAAATTACCGGATATAGCGCGCAGAATGACTATGGAACCCAAAGCACTTTTACTATTTTCCGGAGGACAGGACTCCGGCACTTGCTTGGCGTGGGCGTGTGAAACTTATGATTATGTTGAAACTGTTGGATTTGATTATACGCAGAGACATGCAGTTGAGCTTGAATGCCGTCAAACACTTCGAGACAAATTTATGTCTAGCTTTCCCCAATGGAGTAAAAAGCTTGGCCCGGACCATGTGATGGATTTATCCGTACTCGGCAGCATAAGCGACACGGCGCTGACCCGCGATACGCAAATCGACATGAATGAAGCTGGTTTGCCCAATACATTTGTGCCGGGTCGGAATCTCATATTTCTAAATTTTGCCGCCGCCTTAGGATATCGCCGCGGGATTACCACACTTGTCGGAGGTATGTGCGAGGCCGATTTTTCGGGATATCCTGATTGTCGCAAAGACACGTTGGATGCCGTCATGACATCTATATCTCTGGGGATGGATAAGGAATATCGGCTTGAGACACCGTTAATGCATGTCAATAAATCTGGCGCATGGAAAATGGCACATGATCTAGGCGGCGAGACGCTGATCGACCTTATTATTGAGGAAAGCCATACATGCTATCTGGGAGAGCGAGGCGAGCGCCACGATTGGGGCTATGGATGCGGAAAATGTCCAGCTTGTGAGATACGCGCTAAAGGGTGGGAAGGCTATATTGCCTCATGAGTTACTCGGTCAAAGAAATCTATCTCACCATTCAAGGCGAGGGGGCTCAGACGGGACTGCCGGCTGTTTTCTTACGTTTTGCCGGATGTAATCTTTGGTCAGGTCTCGAGAATGACCGCGCAAAAGCCGTTTGCCAGTTTTGTGATACGGATTTTGTGGGTACGAACGGGCCGGGTGGCGGGCGTTTTAAAACAGCCAACGATTTAGCGCAAAGTGTTAAAGGGTATTGGCCCTCAGAAATGTCGTCAAATGCCGGGCAAGCCTGGGTGGTGTGTACGGGCGGCGAGCCACTGCTGCAATTAGATGATATTCTAATCAAAGCTCTTCATAAAGCTGGTTTCAAAATTGCTGTAGAAACGAATGGAACCATAAAAGCCCCTAAAGGAATAGATTGGCTCTGTGTAAGTCCAAAAGCGAATGCCGATATTTTACAAACCCAAGGAGATGAACTTAAGCTCGTTTATCCTCAAACTGAGAATAGTCCTGAGGATTTTGAACATCTCAATTTTCAATATTTTTCCCTGCAGCCATTGGACGATGAGAACCAAGACGCTCATATTCAAGACGTCATTGCCTATTGTCTTAAACATCCAAAATGGAGGTTAAGCCTCCAAACTCATAAATTTATCGGGATAGATTAGTTAAGTTTTTTAGCCGTTTTGCGCGTGAAAAAATCCATGGCTCGCTTTGCGTCAGTCCATGTTCCGCTAAAGGCGGCATCCTCAAAATCATTTTCATACCACGCATAGGAAATATCACCGATGGATTCTCCGCTGGCAGATATTAATTGGCCTTCAAAAGAAGCTCCGCCGATACCAAAACTTTTAAATGATAGAGACGGTTCTCTGGATAGTTGTTCAAAGGTCGGGCGGTTAGGTTTTGCATCTGTAATTGTAAGACGTAATGTCTTTGAGGCGGTATCGCTTACGGTAACGCCTTTTTTTGATAAACGTCGCGCCATTTTCGTTTCTAAATGTTCGGCTAGCCTATTGAGATCGCGCTCTCCATAATATCCGTTATTGCTAAAGCCACTATTTAAACGTCTAGTTGGTCCTCGGTCTGATAGTTTTTTAGGTAGATTATTTGCCCGATAGCTCAAATCTTCACCAATCATTACTTCGATTTTAACGCTGCCCGATAACGTTTCTTGAAAGGAGCTTTCAAATTTCTGAGAATTTTTAGCAAAGGCTTCAACAGAAAGAATAAGAGGCAGGGACAAAAACAAAGCTGTAAATGATTTGCGCATAACTATCTCCTTAGAGATTGAGAGCTAGCAAAATCACCTTGTTTTTTCAAATGACAAAGATGTTATGGTCTCCGGCTGCGAACGCCGTATAGACCTTGCTTAACTGATCGCGTCGACAAATACTTTGATGATATTAGACGCGCCTTGAACGGCGGCTAATTCGGCTTCAAGTTCAGTCGCCTGTATTTGTCGCGCTGTGGTCACAACACGTCCGCTAACATCCAAAGCTTGAGTCGTCACAGTTAAAACTTTCGAGGTGGTATCTAGAGCTCTATCCGTAATCTCAATAGGAACCTTGCCGACATAATAAACGGCTTTACCGGTATTATAGACCGTTTTGCCTGCAAACTTACCGGTCTCATAAACGCTTTCACCCGCAAACTTACCAGTATAATAGACGCTCTTTCCGGCTATTTCGCCAGTTTTTAACACGCTCTTACCGGCAAGCTTCACAGGCGCCGTAATGACTTTTCCCGTTGTTTTGGCGACAGCACAGCCCGACAATAAAAGTGCAGTACTGACACATATACTTGTAAAAACTCTGGAATTCATGATCGCCTCCTAACTCAACTGTCGCTTTACCAAATAAAGATTATAAAAGCCTAAACATGGTTCAGATCAACTTAACGACCTTCCCGTAGCCAAGCCCAAGATAGACCCATAAGGGCAAGTATAAAATATAGAAGACCTGGCGCTAACGGGGTGCGTCGCGAGGCGCGTGTTACGTATTGTTCATGGGCGACTATACCAATCCATCCCGCTCCTGATTTATTTTGATTGGATTTAATACGGCGAATATTCGGTAGACCTTCGGGTGCCTCCACGAGTTGGGCGGTGCCACCGGTTGCTGTTGTAAGCGTGTTTAAAATATCCGTTGTAGGAACCAAGTTAGAAAATTCTTTGGGATTTAAGGCCCCAATGGCGGTGACAGTGCTAAGTTCTCCCGTCGTCAACCGGTAAGCCCCTTGTCCCGCGGCATCTGTTGTAGCGCGGTAAAGACCATCCTCGACTTTTTTCATATTAAGCGTCTCGGCTTTGCCATCGGGTTTTCGGATAACGACTTTTTGCGGATTATCAGACAAGGTCCGACGCTCGACCATCAGTGTGTCGCCTTCAGTTCGAGCTGTGAGTTTTTCTGCGTCCAAATCAGGCTCTCCTAAAAGCCAATGTGCGAGCCGTCTAAAGACTTCGCTATAAGGACCACCCCCGTCATAACCTCTGGACCATAACCAAGCTTGATCTGACAATAACATCGCAACACGTCCTTCGCCGACCTGTTCTATAACCATTAAGGGTTCATTTGCTTCGCCTGTCATAAGGATATCGCCACTGACGACATTGCTCTCAATAATACGGAACCAATTCCCCCAGCTCTTATCATCCTTGTCAAAGAAAGGTGCGGTTACCGGGTGTCGCCGACCTTTATCATTCAGCTTAGGTGAAAAACTATATTCGATCACTTCGCCTGTGGGTCTAGCGGGAAGAACGGCGGCGAGTGGGGAACGAAATAGACTATTTTCCGAGGCATATGCTGGACCTGTCGCCACCAAAAGTGCCCCGCCATCTTCAACATATTCGGCAATGTTTTGGATATAATATGGCAGTAAAATGGGTGTGACGCGGCCGGTGCGACTTGCGGCCCGGCGACGCGTGAATTGATCAAAAATAATCAGGTCAAATTCGTCGAGTTTCTCTTCAAATAATTGGCGGGTAGGGAAGGCAATCAGAGAAAGTTCATTCTGGTTAGCATTTGTAACCTTGGTGCCTGGATTGGTCAAAATGGTGAAATGCACCATTTCTACAGCCGGATCACTCTTAAGAAGATTGCGCCAAGCACGGCCTCCACGGTGAGGCTCACCCGTAACGAGTAAGACACGCATACGGTCACGTATCCCGGATATTTCACCTACAAAAAGATTGTTTTTAGTGGTCAGCTCGCCTTCAGCAGGTCTCACCGTTAGCTCAATTGTATTGATACCCCGGCGTTCGATCTCAAGTGGGATAGAGACTCGATCACCGATGATAGCCGAGAAGCGAGCTTTGACTTCACCATTAAGCTTGATTTCGATTGGTGCGCGCTCTCCTTCATGACCTGGATCATCAACACGGACGACAAATTCTGCCTGTTCTCCAACTAAACCATAACGCGGTGCCGTAATCGCGCGAATGCGCCGATCCCTTAGGTTAGGATCATCGATAATTATCGCGTGAAAAGGTACGTTATCCGGGAGAATAGTTTCCGCATTTTCGGGTAGATCATGAATTTGTCCATCTGTGAGTGCAATAACGCCCGCGAGACGTGACTGTGGCAATTGTCCCAAATTTTCAATCAGGGTCGACATCATGCGTGTGCCGTCAATATCCGTTGGAATATCTGTTGTTGTGACTTCAAGTGTGGGATCAAGGTCTAATTTTTCGACAAGGGCTTTGTGCAAGCTCTCTATCTGCTGAGCTCTTTCACCAAGCTTTACGCTTTCTGACACGTCTTTGAGGATTAGGATTTCATCGGGTAATGCTTCTCTGTCTTCTTCAACGCTTTGTGGATTAAGAAGTGCAAATATTAACATTGCGGCTGCAAACAGGCGTGCGAGTAGGCTTCGTAGGCGCCCTAATCCTGTTAGAACAGCGGCAATAACAGCGAGGATGCCAAGTGTCCATATTATGGGCGACGACAGGAGCGGATCAAAAGCAAAATCAGGCATTAGGGCTCATCCCCCAAATCCCGACCGAGATTTTCTGGCTGACGTTCCACTTTGCCTAGTCGCTCAATTAAGGCGGCTGAGTGCACTTGGTCAGATTTATAATTGCCAGCAAGCGCATACATGGCGAGGTTAACACCAAATCGAAGAGACATTTCTTGTTGTTTCGGGATATCCCGCTCGAGGCTTTGAATAGGATTGCCATCCTCATCTATGGCCCAGCCAGCCGCCCAATCATTACTCCCAATGACAACGCTGCTGACACCGTCACGCGCCGCGCCATTTGTGTCGCGATCAACCCAAACCGGACCATTGGCCCAACGTCCCGGAAAGACTTGAAGAAGGTAAAAGGATTTTGTCAGAACATGATCTTCAGGAACCTGCACCAATGCTGGCACATCAAGTTTTTCTGTTACCCGTGCAAGCCCAGGATGTGTCAAATTCCCAAAGCGATCTCCGGCATCTTGCGTATCAATAACCAATGTGCCGCCGCTCGACATGAAGTCATTAAGGTTTTCAATGACCTTGTCGGTTGGCTCCGGCGTGTTGCGATCCACAGGCCAATAAAGAAATGGATAAAATACCAATGGGTCGCTTTCGGGATCAACGCCTCTGACGCCATCAGGCTCAATGGTTGTTCGGCGTGTGAGAGCATCTACCAGCCCTTCCATGGCCGCGCCGCTCATATCATCGACACGATTATCGCCTGTCTTAATATAGGCGAGATAAAGCCCAAGTGCGTCATCCGTGGCTTGGGCATGTGAGCTCTGTGTTGTTAGGCCGACAAATATCCCGGCGATCGCAATACTGGCCAATGCGCGACGACTTGGATTTAAGTAACCTAAACGACCCGAAACAAAAATCGCAAATATTGCGTCTAATACCAAGAGAGCTAAGGCCAATCCAAGTAGTAGACCTGTCAGACTACGTTGCTGGGTTTGACCATAGCTAGCGGCCGGGATGCCCGCAATGTTTCCGAGCGCTGTCACACTTTCGGCATCCGTCACCGTATTTAAAGCTTTCCGGCGCGCCCCTTGTCTGTAGAGACCAGGTGGATGCTCAAGACTAATTGTCGTGGTATCAAAATCACTATCTGTAATCGGCAAAGTTTCGATGCTAGGTGTCGTTAATCTGCCAAAGCCATTAAGCACCCGTTCGGGAGCCCAATCACCGGAGCCTGCTTGTTCGTCACTGGCTTTGGAGCGTGCAAGACTTAATAGGCGCCTGAGCATGTCAACATATAGTCCACCCACTGGCAGGTTTGACCATTCGGGACTTGCTGTGACATGGAATAAAACAATCCGCCCAAATCCCCGTGTGGATGATGTCACAACAGGAGAGCCGTCTTCGAGGCGCGCCCAAGTGCGCGCGTCCGTATCGGCTCCGGGTTCGGCCATCACTTGCCGGTTGACGGTTATGTCCTCAGGAATGGATAGGCCGAAAAACGGACTATCTTCACCAAAGGCTTCTAACCTTTGTGGATCTTCCCATGTCAAAGCCCCGCCTAATTCCCGACCACCTTCTCGTAGTCTTACCGGTAAAAGATTGTCTGGGCGTTTGGCCAGTTTAGGGCCGGCAAAGCGAATAAGTAATCCGCCCGTTTCGACATATTCAGTAAGGGCTTTATTGTCGCTTCGCGCGGCATCGGGCATGACAATAATCGTCGGCCCAAGGGATAGGATTTCATTTAATGTTCCTGTGAAAAGATCGGAATGTGGATCAAGTGCGGTTGCCGCATAAAAAGGCTCAGATAAAAGCTGACTGGCTTCGTCGCGCTCTGGCGTCAGAACTCCAATAAGGGGACGACCCCAGCTATCATCAAGTAATTTCACAGACGCGGCTGAGGGAGATTTATCAGCTTTTAAGGCGGTAATTCGGGACCGTAATTCAGACGGGATTTCAAAAGTGGCTTCGGCTGTTTTATCACCTAGACCAAATTCAATATCGGCGCGCCCAATTACGGATCCGTCAGCACCATGAGCGGTGATTTGTGAAGACTGCACACCGCTGGGATCAGGTCGGTGCCAGACAGACCGAAAACCTCCGGCAGTTTCTTCGGTTTGACCGGGAATGAGAGGCAGGGCGTCACTTAGAGGCGATAATCGCTCAACACTGTTTGAGGTCTTCAATATCCCCGATAAGGTTTCGGATCCGGCATGATCGATCCCGCCGGATAACCATATCGTTTCACTGCCACTCAGATCGATGGGTTTTAATCCGTCGGATAATTTTTGATAGTTAGCAGGCAAGGGTGTTGCCTGAAGAGATTTAACCCGTTTCATCGCCTCATCAGCGGTTTCAAACTTTAAATCACTTATATCTTGGGTGCTGGTCGCCAGGAGAACCTCGACATTTTTACGTCTTGCATCGGCGACGCGATTTTCGGCTTCCTTAATGATCAAATTCCAGTTGGTTGCCGCACCCCACCCGTCATCAATGATCAAGGCAAGCGGGCGTTCGGTCACACCTTCAGGTTTAAATAAAATAGGACGCGCCAGAGCTATCGCGACAAGAGCTACGAGGATTAGACGAAATAGCAAAAGCCACAATGGCGTGCTGTTTGGGGTTTCTTCTTCCGTCATGACATCTTTGAGGATGCGTAATGGTGGGAAGGTTTGTTTTTTCGGCGTCGGCGGTGTGACCCGTAAAAGCCACCAAATGAGAGGAAGCGCAATAAGTCCAATCAGAGCCAAAGGCGCAAGAAAGGTTAGCGGCCCGAGTGTGAGGTTGATCAAGCTCACCTTTGCTCTCCCGCGATAGCCTGATAAATCGCCGTCATAGCGAGTGCCGGTTGCTCGTCTGTTTGGTGGCGAATAAGCGGCCACCCTAGGCGGCGAGCGAGGCGTTCAATAGCCTCACAATGAGCGGCAAATTTTTGTTGATATTCTTCTTGTGCCCGTTCGGCCCGTCCGACCAATAAAGGCGGTAATTTAGATAAACCCGGGATGCTTAACTGCAAACGTCCGCGATAGGGAAAGCTCTTCTCCGCTGGATCAACCATATGTATCAAAACGCCTTGCGCAGGTCGACCAGAGAGGCGGGCTAACCGGTCTCGCCAAATATCGGGATCTTCCAAAAAATCCGACGCGATTATAACGCGGGCGTGAGCCGGTATATCGCCTTCAAGGTTTTTTGCGTTACCATCCGACTCGGCGAGGCGACGGGCGATGCGCTCAAGTCCCAACCGTCCGCTTCTAGGACGCTCGCTTTCATGAATAACGGCGCAGCGTTCTCCCGCCCGCATCAACAGGCTCGCTAACGCCATGCAAAGAATAGTCGCGCGTTCTTTTTTAGACGGTAATTTTTTGGTTGAGGCCCAATCCATGCCGTCCGAGCCGTCTCGCCAGAAATAAATTGTGTTGGCCGCTTCCCATTCATTTTCACGCACATAGGCTTGGTCGCCGCGTGCGGAACGCCGCCAATCAATCAAACGCGCAGAATCTGAGCTTTGGTAGTTACGATATTGCCAAAAGGTTTCGCCTTGGCCGGGACGCCTGCGACCATGAACGCCTTGCGCGACAACAGCGGCAACCCGTTCTGCCTCTGCCAGCAAAACCGGATAATTGGCGGCAAGTTTTTCTGCCTCACGTCTTAATGTTATCGTGGCGTTGGCCATTGATTAGACAATGCTCTCCTTGAGGCTGGCGATGGTCTTATCAATTGTCTGTCCATCCGCACGCGCTGCAAATGTGAGGGCCATACGGTGTTGGAGGACAGGGGCAGCCAGTGCCAACACGTCATCTATTGAAGGTGATAGACGACCATCCATCAAGGCGCGGGTTCTCGTCGCTAGCATCAGGGCTTGACCTGCCCGTGGTCCCGGGCCCCACGCAACCGTTTCTTTAATAGACGACAGACTGGATTGATCAGGTCGAGCATTACGCACAAGACTAAGGATGGCATCAACGACTTTTTCGCCAACGGGCAATTGCCGAATGAGGGCTTGCATGTCTATTAGCTGTTTCGGGGTCAGCGCTTTTTTTGCGACGGCGTCTTCTGAACCTGTTGTCGCGATCAAGATTTGTTTTTCGGTATCAAGGTCCGGAAACTCCACATCGATTTGAAAGAGAAAGCGGTCCAGTTGAGCTTCGGGTAGGGGATAGGTGCCTTCTTGCTCAATTGGGTTTTGCGTTGCCAAGACATGAAAGGGTTTGGGAAGATCATAGCGTTTCCCGGCCACAGTTACGAAACGTTCCTGCATGGCTTGCAGAAGCGCGGACTGGGTACGTGGGCTGGCCCGGTTAATCTCATCCGCCATTAAGAGCTGCGTGAAAACTGGGCCTTCAATGAAACGAAAACTACGCTTGCCTTTGGCGCTTTCTTCTAAAACTTCCGCGCCGACAATATCCGATGGCATCAAATCAGGCGTAAATTGCACGCGTTTGCTATCAAGGCCTAATACGGTCCCTAATGTGTCAACCAAAAGGGTTTTTGCTAGACCCGGAACGCCGACCAGTAAGGCGTGGCCGCCGGACAATATGGCTGTCATAGCTAGCTCAACAACCTGGTCTTGTCCCAGGATGACTTGACCTATAGCGGTTTTAGCAGCCTGTAGTTTTTCGCTGGCTTTTTCTGCTTTGGCTTCGAGTGCGGCAGGGCTGATTGTCATAGTTTGTCTCAGAGGTTTATTCATAGTGATTATCAGTCAGGTTTAAGGCTGAAAAGGTATTTTACCAGCGGAAATAATTATATGGATAATTGATGAGTTAATCCTATATGAAAGTCTATGGAAGATTCATTAAAACCGAGTAAGTCGAGCTTCGATTTATCGGAGCTTATAAAGTCTGCTCAAAAGCAAGGCTCAGGCGAGGGGGCTCGGCCTGTCGAGAAATGGAATCCTCCTTATTGCGGCGAGATGGATATGGTCATCAAATCCGATGGAAGTTGGTGGCATGAAGGCTCGCGAATCACCCGGGCGCCGCTGGTGAAACTATTTGCGTCTATTTTACGTAAAGATGAGGACGAGCGGACCTATCTGGTAACGCCTGTTGAAAAAATCGGTATTCAGGTCGAGCGCGCCCATTTTATTGCGACACGGGTGGATATTGAGGGAACGGGTGAAAATCAGCGCATGTTTTTTACAACCAATATGGATGAGGTCGTTGAAGCCGGAGAGGATAGACCATTACGTGTTGAGACACACCCCGAGACGTTAGAACCTTCACCTTTCATAACGGTAAGAGGTCGTTTGGAAGCATCGCTAAATCGCCCCGTTTTTTATGAGCTGGTGGAAAATGCTGTTGAAATTGAAACGTCTGAGGGCATGCAGTTAGGTATATATGGAAGCGGCGTCTTTTTTCCATTAGGTCCGGTAGGTGCGCATGAGCTTTGATCGCGATCAGGTCATCGATCAAATCTGCTCGGCCCTTGAAAAGGTCGAGATTACGGACGGATGTGATCAAACCAAAAAAGACGGACAACGCCGAGCGTCCGTTTTGATGCCGCTTGTCAAACGCGATGACTGGCAGGTGATATTTACCCAGCGTCCACAAACCATGCCAACACATGCCGGACAGATTAGTTTTCCAGGTGGTAAAATCGAAGCGGGTGAAACGGCCATCGAGGCAGCCTTTCGAGAAACCGAAGAAGAAATAGGCCTTAAAGCCGATCAGATTAATATGATTGGACGTTTGCCGTCTTTTAATGCGGCTTGGTCCTTTCGCGTCACACCTTTTGTCGGGTTAATCGATAGTCAAGCCGTGATTATGCCCGATCCGGTAGAGGTCGAAGAAGCTTTTGAAGTTCCCTTAAAGTTTTTATTAAATGCAAAAAACCATATTCCTCGACATATCGTCAGACCTGATAAAGCCTTCACTATGTATGACATGCCTTATGAAGATGAATTTGGCATTCACCGCAATATTTGGGGTATGACGGCCATGATTATTTATGAGTTATATGAAAGAGGGTTTTCTGATGCGGCTTGACCCGAAAGAGCATGATTGGTTGGTGGGGCCTGTCTCAGATATTTTTAAGGCTTTGCCAAAAGGGTCGACTCGATTTGTTGGGGGATGCGTTAGAAATGCCTTGCTTGGTGCACCTATTGGTGATGTTGATCTGGCGACGCAGCTGCAACCCGATGAGGTAATAGCAGCACTTAAAAAAGCCGAGATTAAATATGTTCCGACGGGAATAGATCATGGTACCTTAACGGCGGTCATTAATAGTGTGCCCTATGAAATTACTTCGCTTCGCAAAGATGTAGAAACGGATGGCCGTCGGGCTATTGTTGCTTTTACCAAAGACTGGGCCGAAGATGCGCAGCGACGAGATCTGACGATTAACGCGCTCTACTCTAGCCCAGACGGAGAAGTTTTTGATCCTTGCGGACAAGGTCTTGTAGACATTGACAATCTGCGTCTGCGATTTGTCGGGGATGCGGACTTGCGCATTAAAGAAGACTATTTGCGTATCTTGCGATTTTTTAGGTTTCTGGCGTGGTATGGAGGTGAGGGTGTTGTTGACGCGGAGGCGCTTCGAGCTTGCCGGGAAAATCGGGCTGGGCTCAAATCTTTGTCGAGCGAACGTGTTTGGACGGAGATGAAGAAACTATTATCTGCGCCTGATCCAAGTCGTGCCATACGTATCATGCAAACTAATGAGGTGCTTGAGACGATCTTCCCGGAGGCCAGTAATAGCGAAGGGTTAGACTTAATGGTCAAACTCGAAAAGGCAGAAAAATTAGCCCCTGATTATATGTTACGTCTTATGGCTATGTCGGCGCGTGATGAATTCGCCATGGCTGGATTTTGTAAGCGGTTGAAGGTCTCCAATTTGGAAAAGGCGCGTCTACTTTCATGGGCTAGTAATCAGGTCGGGTTTTCACCAGAAATGACCGAGCGTGACCTTAAAATAGGAACCTATGCCAGCACACCCCAGACGGCCTATGACAGGATGATGATAAGAGCGGCCGGTGAGGGAGATGCTGATAAGGTTGCGGGCTGGGTAAAAAACGCCTATTTCTGCCGTGACTGGCCGATACCTGAATTTCCTGTATCCGGCAAAGATCTCGGAGAACACGGCGTTGATAGCGGGCCACAAATGGGCAAAGTATTACGCGCTCTTCAACAGCTTTGGATACGAAGTGGATTTGAAGCCGATAAAGATAAACTTCTGACAGCCTATGCGGTGATGTTTAAACCTAAATCCCACTAACGCTAATTTAACCATAGTTCCAGTTTTGAGGTTGCATTTAACGGATATTTCAAAGGGCTGAGCTATATATTCCCCTAAATTATATGGTGGGAAAAATGCTCAAATTTACAGCCCGTGATCGATTGAAGCTAGTGTTTGGTGGCAGTGCAGTGCTTTTGGGCGCTTGTGGTGGAGGTAGCTCAAATTCAGGAGTTGAAGATAATGCCTTAGCTATTACGCCACCGCCACCTGTATCACCTCCTCCTCCCCCAACAGGGAGCACAATGCAGCCAGGTTTATTGAAAAATAGTTTTCAAAATAATTTCGAAATTGGTGCGGCTGTTAATAATACGCAGCTAAATCCCGCCGGACTATCGGCTGAAATTGCCTTAGACCAGTTCAATTCAATCACACCGGAATATGAGTTAAAAGCGGACATCATTGCCCCTCAAGAAGGTGTTTATAATTTTGAACAAGGCGACCGCGTTGTGGACTGGGCCCTTGCAAACGGGATGTCAGTACGCGGCCATGCTTTATTGTGGCATGAAGCTACACCCGCTTGGATGCTGGAAGGCACACCCGCTCAGATAAGAAATAAGCTTGAAACCTATATCTCAGATGTCATGGATCACTACCGAGGTCGGATTACGGATTGGGATGTGGTCAATGAGGCAATTTCGATTGATATTTTCAACGGGAATAATGGCATAGGTCCTGACAGACCCACGCCTTGGTATGAGGCTGTCGGTAACGCTGATTACATTGATTGGGCTTTTATGGCAGCGCGGGCTGCTGATCCCAATGCAAGGTTATTCTTGTCTGACTATGAAACGGAAAATGTAATTAAGCGTGGATATATGGTCGAAATTTTAGAGCGTTTATCGGCTCGTAATATTCCTATTGACGGGGTCGGACATCAGTTCCACCTTAACCTCGCAACCAATCCTCAAGATGCTATGGCGGCTATTGATGCGGTCGACAATCAATTTATGGGGCTGGTTAATCATGTGACTGAACTCGATATATCCTGCTATCAAGATCCCGGAAGCTGTTGGGAGAGCGGTGTCAATTGCGACCCTGATCTCGGGCCGGAAGCTCCTGAGGATTTTCTGTCGACACAAGCTCAGCTCCTAAGAGATATATTTAATGGTCTTGTCACTAAGTCTAGTGTTGAATCCGTGTCCTTTTGGGGTGTGAGAGATAGTGATAGCTGGCTTAATTCTGTGCCAGCAGAACGATATAACTATCCGTTGTTATTTGACCGCGATGGTAATCCTAAATCAGGATTTCATGCCATTACTGATCCAGATTATGTGATCTAGCTTATGGCCATTTCACAATGGGTGGCATGGATGATAATATCGTTTTGACATTGCCCCCGGTTTTCAGACCAAATGTCGTGCCGCGATCATAGAGTAGGTTAAACTCAACATATCGACCACGGGTTATGAGCTGTTCCTCACGATCAGCGTCTGTCCAAGCTTCATGCATACGTCTGCGGACAATCTCAGTATAAGTTTTTAAAAAGCCGCGTCCGACATCCTGGGTGAAAGCAAAATCAGCTTCCCAGTCTCCGCTATTGTGGCGATCATAAAAGATACCGCCTATACCGCGCGGCTCATCTCGGTGCGCGAGGTGAAAATATTCATCACACCAGTTTTTATATTTTTCATAATCGGCGCACTCATGAGCCTCACAGACAGATTTCATACCGGCATGGAAGGCTAAGGAGTCGGGACTTTCCTGAGTGCGGTCCCTGTTTTGCGTTGGGGTCAAGTCAGCCCCGCCCCCAAACCAGTCTTTTGTGGTGACGATATAGCGCGTGTTCATATGCACGGCCGGGATATGCGGGTTAGTCAAATGCGCGATAAGGCTTATGCCGGCCGCCCAAAAACGCGGATCATCTTTAGCGCCCAGAACACGTTCGCGCATTTCACCTTCAAATTCGCCATTGACCACCGAGATATGGACACCGCATTTTTCAAACAAACGCCCTCGTAACATACCCCCTGTGCCGCCGCCGCCATTTTCGACTTTGCGCTGCCAGTCCTCAAACTCAAAAACACCCGGATTTGGGCCATAGAGATTTTCAGGGGCTTCGCGTTCTAAGGCTTCCAGCTCGGCGCAAATTCTATCGCGCAATTGCTTAAACCAAGCTGTAGCGGTTTGCTTCTTTTGGTCAGGTGTCACTAAATTCTAGTCCGTTTGTCTGCCTCAACGCTTCATATAGCGTAATAGCCACAGAAGTGGCGAGGTTAAATGACCGCATATTTGGAGCCATTGGGATTATGATCCGCGCGTCCGAGTTTTTATGGACGTCGTCCGGTACGCCCGCACTTTCACGGCCAAATAATAATCTGTCATTTGGTGAAAACTCAAATTTATCAATTGGAGCTGACCCTTTTGTGGTCATTAGAACTAAACGTCCGGGTTGAGACCTTGCCTGGAAGCTTTCCCAATTGGTATGACGAATAAGCGACTCAGGGGCGCCATAATCCATGGCGGTTCGTCGCAAGGATTTAGCTGTTAACGGAAAACCGCAAGGTTCAATAATCTCCAGCGTCGTCCCGAAACAGGCACATGTGCGCATAACGGCCCCTAAATTTCCTGCAATATCAGGCTGATAAAGTATGATTTTCAAGATTTTACCTGTCAAAATGTCCTATTAAATTGCGGCGTTCTGCCGCGAAATTAGGGTGGCCTTATTAACCCGTTCTGGTCTAATACCCCGCATGATGCAAACAACAATATATTGCTAGAGGCAACACCGTGTCTGAAACCGCTGCAAATTCTCACCACGACGATCATGTCGATGAGGAAAAAAGAGATTTTATATTCATCGCCACGGGAGCCGCCGCTGCTGCCGGCGCTGCTGGGTTAGCTTGGCCTTTATTATCTCAAATGGGTAAGGCAGCAGACACGCTCGCAGCCGGGTCTATTGAGATTGACCTCTCCGCCGTTTCGGAAGGGCAACAGCTCAAAGTCTTGTGGCGAGGTAAACCCGTATTTGTGCGCCATCGAACGCCCGCTGAGATCGCTGAAGCGGAATCAACAAATATTGAAAATTGTCCCGATCCTCAAACCGATGCGGAGCGCCTCGTTCCAAATAAGGATGGAAAAGTGAATTCCAAATATCTTGTTATGATTGGGGTGTGTACACATTTTGGATGTGTGCCGATCGGAGATGCAGGTGATTTTGACGGCTGGTATTGCCCATGCCACGGGTCGCATTACGACACATCGGGCAGAATTCGAAAAGGGCCGGCGCCGAAAAATCTCGAAATTCCCCCATATGAATATATCTCAGACTCAGTAATCAAGGTCGGTTAAAATGGCTGGTGATCTCCATACTTCATCTTATGAACCAAAATTTGCTGCTGAGAAGTGGCTAGATAAGCGATTACCTATCGTTCGCATGGGTGCGGACTTTATGACCTATCCGTCACCACGTAACTTAAATTATTGGTGGACATTTGGCGGTATTCTTACGCTTTGCCTTATCAGCCAAATTATTACAGGTGTCATCCTCGCGATGCATTATGTACCGCATGTGGACCTCGCTTTTGAAAGTGTGCAGCGCATCAAACGCGATGTGCCTTTTGGATGGCTCTTACAGCCCATGCATGCCGTGGGTGCGTCTATGTTCTTCGTGGCTGTCTATATTCACATGTTTAGAGGGCTTTATTATGGCTCTTATAAAGCTCCGCGGGAGATGATCTGGATTTTAGGCTGTGTGATTTACCTGATCATGATGGCCACAGGCTTTTTGGGATATACGCTTCCATGGGGACAAATGTCTTTCTGGGGCGCGACAGTGATTACGGGCTTCTTTGGAGCTGTGCCGATTGTCGGTGAAAGTCTCCAGCAATGGCTTTTAGGGGGCTTTGCGGTGGATAACCCCACGCTAAACCGCTTCTTTGCCTTACATTATTTGCTGCCTTTCGTGATTGCAGCGGTTGTGGGGCTTCATGTTTGGGCCATGCACCATGCCGGACAAAACAATCCAATCGGGCTTGAGCCGAAAACGAAACAGGATACGCTGCCCTTTCACCCTTATTATACGGTGAAAGACGCGTTTGCGGTTTGTGTATTCTTGCTAATTTTTGCGTTCTTTATTTTCTATCAACCTGATGCCTTGGGTCACGCCGATAACTATATTCAAGCTGATCCGCTTAAGACGCCAACGCATATTGTGCCTGAGTGGTATTATCTACCTTTCTACGCGATTTTGCGCGCCGTTCCGGATAAGCTTTTAGGTATATTGTTAATGTTTGGAGCGATTGCCGTGCTTTTCATTCTTCCGTGGCTTGATACAAGTAAAGTTAAGTCTTTACGTTTCCGACCTGTCGCCCGTGGTTTCTTCATCATATTTGTCGTGATGTGTTTAATTCTCGGATGGTGTGGCGCTGAGACTCCTGACAATAAAGTCCCTTATATCGGTATGGGGATCATGGACTTTACGTGGTTGTCTCGTATCGGCACGATTTATTATTTTGCGTACTTCCTAGTCATCATGCCGGTTTTGGGTATGGTCGAGAAACCTAAAGATATCCCGGAATCGATTACCAAGTCGGTACTGGGCAACACATCCACTTCTAAAGTCGCAGGTGGCTAAATAATGTCTATTAAGAAATCTATACTCGGCGCGGGTCTAATCGCGGTTGCGGCTCTTACCGGCGTAGCTTATGCGGCGGGAGGTAAGTCTGATTATAAAATGGAACATGTGCACTGGCATTTTAATGGGCCATTTGGTACCTATGATCGCGCTGCCATGCAGCGTGGTTTCCAAGTGTACCGCGAAGTTTGTGCGGCGTGTCATTCGCTTAAATTTGTCTCTTTTCGTCACCTCGGTGACAAAGGCGGACCATATTATGATAAAAAATATCCCAACCCCAATGAAAATCCTTACGTCAAAAATTTCGCGGCCGAATATGATATTCGTACTGTGGACGGTGAAACCGGCGACGAGATCGACTTTGATACGCGTTCCTTTCTAACCCGTCCGGGTATTCCGGCGGATAAGTTCCCGCCAGTCTTTGCTAATGACGCGGCCGCGGCTGCATCTAACGGTGGTGCTATCCCGCCTGAGCTTTCAGCGATGGTCAAAGCCCGTACCGGCGGAGCTGACTATGTCTATAATCTGCTAACGGCTTATGGATTAAAGCCACCAAAGGATCTCGCTATATCTGAGGGCAGCCATTATAATCCCGTGATGGAAGGCGGAGTTATTGCTATGGCCGCACCTCTATCAGATGGTCAAATCGTCTATGAAGATGTCGAATATACCGATAAAGACGGAAACAAACAGATAATCAAAGCGCCAGAAGCTACCGTCGAACAAATGTCCAAAGATGTTACAGAGTTTCTGGCTTGGACGGCTGATCCAAAGATGGAGCAACGTAAAGGCGCAGGCGCTGCTGTTATGCTCTATTTGTTGATCCTAACCATCTTGACCTTCTTGTCTTACAAGACGGTCTGGAGAAATGTGAAGCATTAAGCCTTTAAAATGAATTCAATAAAAAACCCGGCCTTAAGCCGGGTTTTTTTATTCGGATTGAAAACTTTTTAGCATCGTGATTGCGGTAGTTGAATCGTATCGCCAAGCCGGATATTAAATGTTCCATCAATATTATTTAAGTTCTGAACCTCTTCAATTTCTACACAGAGATTACGTGCCATAGAATAAACTGTATCGCCTTCAACGATTTCACGGCGCGTATAGCCCGTATCGCTATAGAGCGGTGTCCCAACCGGGGTAGATGCCGTATAAGTTTGTGGAGCGGGTGCTATGGGTTCCGGCGCGATTGTAATGGGGGCGGCTTGAACTGGCGCAGGCGCGTTCTGAGCCGCCATGACGGCATGATATCCCGGTGTTCCAAAGGTATCATCGCTATAGGCTTCGTCTGTCGGCGCGCTATAAACCGGGTCTTCTAATGGCGCAGATTGAATTTGCGAGCTGGCTACACTGGATGTGGTGGAGGCATATGTCGTATATGCCGTAGATGATGCTGGATAAGCTTGCGCCTGAGATACGGAGGCTTGGCTACTGTAATCATATGGGTGAGGCTGAACGGGACGGTTCTGTACGGTTACGGTTTCCGTATAACCTGATTGAGAAGAACCCGTATGCGTGGCAGGTGTCGTTTGATAACCAACTTCATGATAACCGCCCGGCAGATCGCTGGCCCAAACGGCACTCGGTGCTCTTTGACTTTGATATACAATAGGTGTCGAGGCGTGAGTTGAACCATAGCCTTGGTCATAGCGTACTGTATGAACGTTGCCGCTTTGGGTCGCCGTTTGATTGTTCGCCACATTTGTAAATGGTTGATTGCCATCATATTTTGTACTTTGTTGATAAATGGGGCTTTCTTGTTGGGTCGCGCAGGCTGTCAACGTCAAAGCAGCTACGGTTGTAATCCAAATAATACGGCTAGACATGGTAATACCTCAAAAAATACCCGCCTATTCAACGCAAATATGGCTAATTTAGTCTTAACGCCGCGGGTTTTCATTTCATCCGGATAGACTTCAACGGTGGGTTGTCGTTTCCAGCCAGTCTTTGATCTTAGTAATGTCTGGTTGCGGTAATGGTTGGTCTGGCGGCATTTGTTTTGGGGGTGGAGTGAGTAATCTCTCATAGAGGATGGACTCTGGGCCCAACCAGCCAACCCGATGAAGAGCTTGGTAGGAGGCCTGCGCTGAGCCGGTAAATTCTACATGGCAGGCCGCGCATTTGGGTTTGAATATTTCAGCTTGAAGCGTTGGATAGGTCTCGTCCACTTTAACAATTGTGGTGATGCTTGTGTCATTCCATGCCTGAGGCAGGTGTTTATCAACAGAAACTCGAAAGACGGTTTTGTTTTTATCTTCTACGCCCCAAATGGCTCGGTCAGGGCCGATGGTTAGGCCAACAGGTGCGCCTCTCGGGCCGGTATCACTGGCGTCCCAGTCAAACACCAACTCTTGGGCATCGCCAATGGGCAGACCTTCCTCATCCACATCAAAATAGAGAATACGGTGCCCCCCTTCGCGGTAGCCATGTAGCGGTACGATGAGCTTTTCTTGCTCGAAATTTAGTATGCCCTCCGGGGCATAGAGTAGATCTAGCGGTGCACCATGAGGTGGGAGCAGGGCAATCGGAAATCTGTAATCCGGATTATAAGTTGAGCAGTTATAATTAATTTTCGCGCCCCAATCCGGGTCCTGTTCATCCCGGTCAAAGCAATAGGGCCAGCCATAAAAGCGGCGTGGACTTGGGAGAATATCCAAACGGTTGATCTCTTCAAATGGGCTGTTCGCGTCTTCGAAATCGGCGCCATTTTCTACCTGCAGCACTGTGCCTGAGCTATGAGTGGTCAGGCCCATGGAGTTTCGAAGACCAAAAGCGATCTTGTCAGGATTTACCGTCCATAAATTTCCATCTTTGCGGAAGTTTAAGACCGTGCCCGCATCGCGAGCCTCTGTGCAGACATCGAAGTTCAAACTATCAAGACAGCGATCCGATAGAGAGCCGGAGTTTAACCAAAGCTCATTGGCGTCTGAGAAAGTGAAGGCTTTTAGCGGGTGGAGATGTTTTGCGCCTCCGGGTTTGTAAGGGAGATTTACGATCTCTCTTTTATAGCCAAAACCGTCAGTTTTTGCCGGTGGTGGCTCAAAGCTAATAAGTGTATCGGCCTCGGCCACATAGATTTGCCCGTCCGGTCCATACTCGATGGCGTGGGGCAGCATAAGACCGTCCATGACGGTTTCGATCTGTCCAACGTCAACGAGAAGGACTCGCCCTTTATTTTCGCCCCAACCGCCCATATCGGTGAGATAAAATTCCTGATTAAATTGATGATCGGGTCGTGGGAAAACAATATCTCTTGGGAAGATCAAACCAGCTTTACCGTCTTTGGCCGGGGTTTCTTTGCTGACGACAAGACCCACACATAACCCCTCTGGCGTTGCGAGCTTCATGCGTGGGTATCCATCACAGTCCCGCGCTATATCGACGACATAGCCGCCTATTGTTTGTAGCTCCGGCGCGATGGGCTCAGGCTCGGCTAGGGGAACGGCCTCGGGTTCTGGCGTTGGTTCTGACGCGGGTTCAGAAATGACAGGAGTGTTCTGGATTGATGTCGGGGTCTGAGTGGTTTTAGAGCTGGATGTCTCTGGCGCATTGCAGGCAGCGAGCAACATAGCTATTATCCATAAACATCTTGCGCGCATTCTTACCTTTTCCGATTCTCGTTCAGCTCTTCATCCTGTTTTATGTCAGAATTTTGCCAAGCCAAAGGCAATTACGTGATAGCGTGTAAAAAAATCCCATCGGTCTGTCGATATAGCGTCGAGCAATTATGCCGCTTAGTCTTTTTGATTTAGCCCGGCTGTTGTTTCATCAAATTCTCCTATCTCATTTCATATAACAAAGCCAACTTGACGCTCAAGAATTCGTCGCTATTTTGCGCGCAAATTTTACGATTATTCTCATGGAGAGTTTTGCATGAAACTGACAACCAAACCTGTCGAATATATGGACGGCAAACAAAAATGTGTGGGCTATCTGGCGTGGGATGAGCTTGTCGCCGATCCAAGACCCTGTGTTCTTGTCAATCATGCCTGGAGCGGGCTTGACGGTTTTGCCGAGGATAAGGCCATTCAAATGGCGGCCATGGGTTATGTTGGATTTGCGCTAGATAATTATGGTGATGGGGCATTGCCCGAAACGGTTGAGGAAAAGCAAGGCTTTATGACGCCGCTTAAAGAAGACCGGAAGAAATTACTCAAACGTCTTAAAGCGGGAATGAAAGCGGCAAGCGACCTGCCTGAAGTGGACGAGACACATATGGCGGCCATCGGCTTTTGCTTTGGCGGTCTTTGTACGCTCGATATGGTGCGAGCAGGGCTTGGCTTAAAAGCGGCGGTGAGCTTTCACGGTCTGTTGGATGCCCCGGATTATAAAGCCAAGAAATCTGATACTAAACTTATTGTCGCCCATGGGTGGGATGATCCCATGGCTCCGCCCGAGCATGTTGTGGCTTTGGGCGAAGAGCTTACCAAGACGGGCTGTGACTGGCAGCTTTTAGGCTATGGCCAGACAACCCACGCCTTTATGGTGCCGGGGGCGGATAGTGGCGACGGAACATTAAAGCATAATCCAGACTCTGAGCGCCGCGCTTGGGCCGCGACGCTTGATCTATTAAATGAGGTCTTTGGCATGCACGGAGTTGATCAGGCTTAGGGATTAGGCGTAACGGCTTTTTTCCCAAACCTTGGAGAAGGGCTGCGAGCGGCCATTATTTTGCACAATTAAAACATGGTCGCGGGTCAGCTCTCTGGGGTGATCGACCCCGCAGCTATGGGCGATCATCTCGACTTCTTTTCGCAACGTCTTGCAATAATTGGCCACGCGCACGGCCTTGCTTTCTGGGTTAAGGCCAGCTTGCAGACGTTTGTCGTGGGTGGTGATGCCCGTCGGGCAGGTATTTTTATTGCATTTAAGGGCCTGAATACAGCCAAGTGCAAACATGAAACCACGGGCGGAATTGACAAAATCAGCGCCCGCACAAAAGGCCCAGGCTACTTCTGATGGGGTCAGTAATTTTCCAGTCGCCATCAGGGTCACGCGCTCTCGCAGACCGTTTTCGCGCAAAATATCATCCATATAGGGGAGGCTCTCACGTATAGTGAGCCCCATATTATCTATGAGGGGCATAGGGGCCGCGCCCGTGCCGCCGTCACCACTGTCAATTGAGATAAAATCGGGAGCGGAGGCCTTTCCGCGGGCAAGGATCGCGTCAATCAATTCTTGGATTGGGGTGAGGCTGCCAAGTACGAGTTTAATCCCGGTCGGACGTCCGGAAACTTTGCGTACTTGCTCTATCAAATCCAGTAATTCATCAGCGTTTGAGGCTTCCACATGCCGGTTGGGCGAGATGGCCGCTTCACCGACAGCTATGCCGCGGATATCGGCGATTTCCTGTGTGACTTTGGAGGCCGGCAGGATGCCACCTTTGCCGGGCTTGGCGCCTTGGGAAATTTTCAGCTCAATCATTTTGATTTTCGGATTTTCGCAAATCGCTTTGAGCTTATCCTCATTTAAGGTCATATCCTCATTGCGTACGCCAAATTTTCCCGTTCCAATTTGAAAGACGACATCACATTCCCCTTCAAGGTGATAAGGTGAGACTCCGCCTTCGCCTGTATTGAGCCAGCATCCCGCCAGCTGTGCCCCGTGAGACAGTGCTTGAATGGCCGGCTTTGAGAGAGAGCCATAACTCATGGCGGAGATATTAAAAAAGCTATTGGCTTCATAGGGGTGCGCGCAATCCGGTCCAATAATAAAGGCTTTGTGAGGAATATGTTCACCGTCAAGTTTCGGAAACATACTATTGGCAAATATCCGAGATCCCGGGGAGAGATTGCGGGTGGAGCCAAACGGAATAGTCTCTGTGCCATGTTCTGTTGCGCCGGATATCCAATCCCGCTCGGCGCGGTTAAATGGCATTTCTTCGCGGTCCATAGCAAAGAAATATTGCCTGAAAAACTCGCCTAAAGTCGTGAATAAATGACGAAAACGCCCAATAACCGGATAGTTGCGTCTTACGGCGTCTTTGGTTTGGGTGATATCGATAATAAAAAAGATAATTATCAGCAATAAAACCATCCCGATCACAAATATAAATAGTGACCCAAGCACACTGAGACCTTGCCCGGCTGATCCCGTTAATTTATCCATTGTTTCCCCCATGCCCTAACTCCTTTATTTTTATTAAATTATAGGCTATCATAAATTTTGGAATTGAAAACGGTTAAAGCATGCGGAGCTAAAAAAGCTGTTTGGCGCGAATTTTGTATGAGCATTACCCGTATTGTGTTAAATTAAAACAGCTCGGAGAGTTACACTGCGAATTGCTACCTTCATAATCGCCTCGTCATTATGGCTTGCGCCAGCTTTTAGCTTTGCTAATGCACAAGTTGATACAACAGCGAATGCTTATTTCGAGCAAGCCAAAGGATATCATGATGGTGTTGGCGTCACGCAAAACTATGGTCTGGCGCGCGCTCTTTACCTGACAGCCGCCAATGAAGGCCATACAGGGGCGATGTTGAACCTCGGCTATCTTTATGCGGTTGGGCAGGGCGTTGAACAAGATTACTCACAGGCACGCGGATGGTATATTTTGGCCGCGAAAGCCGGTGATAAAAGCGCGGTTGCAAACTTAAAATCGATGGATGCGCGTAACCTAGGGTTACCGGCAAAAACGCCAAGCTTATGGAGCAAAGCAACCGTAAAACCTAACCCCATAACACCTACGCCACCGGTTACAGTCGCAACGACCAATCTACCGAAGGTTATCTCGCCAAAACCAGTAGATATAGCGCCTAAGACTGTTAAACCCGTCACGCGAACCACAAAAGCCGTGGCTGCGCGAGACATTGTCGAGCCTATAAATAAACATAAATCTGCAGAAATTTTAGCTCGCACCGAGATAAAAGCGCCTTCAAAACCTCTAAAGGTTCGAAAGATTGCTGAAGTTCAGTATCCGACCGAGATTAAAGAGCATACAGAGATTAAAGAGCTTTCAAAAGTCGTAAAACAAACAGTCGTGTCTCAGCCAACACCCGAAACAAAGCGGCCCTTGTTTGAAATAGTCAAAGAGGTAGAAACAGCCGAGCTTGTGAAAAAGCCAGTCGATACGAAAAATGTGATAACAAATAATAGCACGGCGAAATCCGTGCCGACCCTAAATACGGTTCAGGTTGCGTCCGCGAACGGCCTACCAAAGCTGCCTCAAAGCCAAAGCGACTTAAAGATGCCTTTGCCGCTTATATTGATATTTTTGGTGATTTGTCTCTTGCTACTATTCCCATGGCTTAAGAAAAATTATGGCGAACGTCGGATGAAAGAAAAATTTATTTGGATGTTCTTACACGAGAGAGAAAAACACCTGAAGGACGCCTTTGGGTATTACTCGAATGACGGTCTAATTCCTCTGGAGCGTAAGGGATCTTGGGACAAGACGATTTCAAATCTCGTCACAGAATATTCAGCGGAATTATCTCTGACAAAACGCACAGGATCAAAATACGCCCGCAGAATTATGGACTCCCAAACCGATTTTCCAAGTGAAAATCAGGTCGAACCGGTTTCTTTGGTGGATATTCTGAATAAAAAAATCAGCAAAAAAGTCGCTCAGAAAAAAATCTAGCATTTTGGCAAATAGATTCTATCCCAAGGAATAGGGGCCATAGACTCGCAATTTGTGTGATTACCCTTTAGTCTGAGTCCATGCGCTTTGGCGAAAACTTTATGGATGAGCTAAAATCTCGTATCCGGCCTTCGGATGTGATTAGTCGTCATGTCAAACTTAAGCGGCAGGGCAGGGAGTTTGCCGGTCTCTCACCCTTTACCAATGAAAAGACACCGAGTTTTTTCGTCAATGATGACAAAGGTTTTTATCATTGCTTTTCATCGGGCAAACATGGTGACGCGATTAGCTTTCTCATGGAAATTGAAGGTTTGGCCTTCCCGGAAGCTGTTGAACGTTTGGCGGTCATGGCGGGAATGGAGCTACCCAAAGCCGATCCCGATGCGGAGAAACGTGCCGCACGAAATAAAGTCGCCGTTAATTGGATGGATGCGGCACAAATATTTTTTGCTCGAAGTCTAAGACGTGATGTAGGGCGTGAGGCCCGCGATTATTTAAAACGGCGCGGCCTTGATGGTCAGGCGGCAGAACGGTTCGGCATCGGTTTTGCGCCGGATAGTTTTTCGGCGCTTAAAGATGAGCTGGTTCAACAAGGGGCGAGCTTGGATGTCTTGGTAGAGACAGGCTTATTGATTAAGCCCGATGATACATCCAAATTGCCTTGGGACCGTTTTCGCAATCGTATCATGTTTCCTATCAAAGACCCTAGAGGCCGCTTGGTCGCCTTTGGTGGTCGCGCGATGGAAAAAGATGCTAAGGCCAAATATCTCAATTCCCCGGAGACTAATATTTTTCACAAGGGTCGGGTTCTCTATCACTATCCCGAAGCTCGAAAAGCGCTGGCGGCTCCGCAAAACCCTGCGCGCGGCTTGATCGTTGCGGAAGGCTATATGGATGTTATCGCTTTGGCGCGAGCCGGTTTTGAGTATGCTGTGGCGCCTTTGGGAACCGCTCTGACCGAGGATCAGCTAGATTTATTATGGCGGGCAGGGCCAGAGCCGATTTTATGTTTTGATGGCGATAAGGCGGGCTTGCGCGCGGCTTTCCGGTCCGTTGAACGAGGTTTGCCTTTGATTAAGCCCGGCCAAAGCTTGCGCTTTGCCCTCATGCCGCAAGGCCAGGATCCGGATGATTTGATCCGCGATAAAGGCGTGCCGGCCATGCAATCGGTGTTGGATAAATCTATCCCGTTGGTTGATATGCTTTGGCAGCGAGAGGTCGAGCTTGAACCGCTCTCAACACCTGAAGCGCGGGCTGGACTTAAAGACCGGATATTTAAATCGCTGCGGGAAATTCAGCACGATGAGGTGCGTAAACAATATCAGACAACGCTACTAGCGCGATTTGATGCCGAATATGGTCGAAAATGGTCAGGAGGCCGAGGACGACAGCAAAAATCTTCACAATATATAAGTGCCATGCAAAAACAGGCCATGCAGCCAGATGCTATGCAGGGGGCTCGAGAGCGACGACTTATAGGGGCTATATTTGAATGGCCGGAGCTACTGGATCGCTTGGATGAGAGCTTTTTTGAGCTGAATTTCACCCAAAGTGACCTAAGCCAACTGCAATCTGCACTTTTAACCTATTGGCAAACCACAAAAGCGGTTGAAAAGTCGGGATTACATGCCCATATAGGCGACAACGGATTGGATCATACACTCAAAGAGCTTCGCAGAGAACGTCAATTACATGTGGCGGCTATGGGGGGGTCTGAGGCAACACTGGAAACACGAACGGCCCTTTGGCAAGCTGAGGCCGACGCCCTGATCGGGATTAACCAGGAAGAAAGTGCACGTGATGATACCCGGTCCAGAATGGCGGATACGATCCGTGAGGACAATATTGACGCGTTAAAGCGTTTGATGCGTGCCTCTCGGAAAGACCGCTAAAGAGAAATTAACCTCTGATGGCCCTATTTTTTAAATAGGTATCCGTCAGGGCTTTAATGTGTTTGTAAGGGTCAGGTTATACACCTCATCCGAACCGGAGCAATAATACATGGCTAAAGCTGCCACAAAAACAAAAAAACCGACTAAGACAAAAGCCAAAAAAGACGAAACGCCTGACGTGGTTGAAGTGCCCGAGGCAACAGCCGAGGAATTGGTTAAAGAGACACCCAAAGTTTTGGGTACTCGCCTCAACCTCGATGATAAAGATGTCAAACTGATGTTGACCAAGGCCAAGAAAAGCGGCCTTTTAACAACAGAAGAGCTTAACAAACATCTTGATCTCAACGGAATAACCCCAGATGATATCGAGGTCACGCTGGCGCATCTGTCCGATATGGGCATCTCTGTTATCGACGAAAAAGAAGACCCCAATATGGGTCCGAAAACTTTGGCGCGGGCTAAAGCCACGACAGTCAAAGGCGGTAATTCAAAAGAGTCACATGACCGTACCGATGATCCCGTGCGTATGTATCTGCGCGAAATGGGCGTGGTCGAGTTGCTCTCTCGTGAAGGCGAAATTGCGATTGCGAAACGCATAGAGGCGGGTCGTAACACAATGATCCGCGGATTATGCGAAAGCGCTTTGACTTTTGAAGCGATCATGGTGTGGCGCGAAGAACTTGAGGAAGGCCAAATTCTTCTACGCGATATTATTAATCTCGACACGACCTATAACCATTCAATCGGTAACATTCAGGAAGACCGTTCGGGCGCGGCTGTCCGGCGAGAAAAAATTGAAAAAGGAGAGATTGAGGCGACGGAAGAAGACCTCAAGCCGCGTGAAGACGAGCGCAAAATTAAAATTGAGCGCAATTATGAAGAAGGCCAAAAACCTATTGATGATGATGAGGACGAAGAAGACGATAAGCTAAATCTCTCTATGGCTTCTATGGAAGCTGCGCTTCGCGAAGATGTCATGAACACGCTGGATAAAATTTCTAGTGATTTCGCCCGCTTCCAGAAATTGCAGCAAATGCTCATTAAGGCTCGTCTGTCCGGCCGTAAAATGCGTCAGCCACAATATGACGAATATGAAGACATTCAAAATCGTATCATCGACGAGATTAAATCCCTTCAGCTCAACAATGCTCGTATTGATGCTCTGATCGAGCAGCTTTACGCGATTAATAAGCGGTTTATCTCGCTTGAAGGTCGATTGATGCGCTTGGCTGATGGTAATGGTGTTCCTAGACATGAATTCTTGGAAGCCTATCTCGGGTCTGAGCTTAATCCGAAGTGGCTTGAAGAAATGGCTGGTAAATCGACAGCCTGGGATCGTTTTACCAAGCGCGAAAATAAATCCATCGTGCGTATTCGTGACGAGATCGGGACACTTGCGCAAGAAACAGGTGTGCCTGTTGATGAGTTTAGACGCATTGTTCAAACCGTTCAAAAAGGTGAGCGCGAAGCTCGTCAGGCCAAAAAGGAAATGGTCGAAGCCAATCTGCGTCTCGTAATTTCCATTGCGAAAAAATATACAAATCGCGGCCTGCAATTCCTCGACCTTATTCAAGAAGGTAATATTGGCCTCATGAAAGCGGTTGATAAATTTGAGTATCGCCGCGGTTATAAGTTTTCCACCTATGCAACATGGTGGATACGTCAGGCCATCACCCGTTCGATTGCGGACCAAGCCCGGACGATCCGTATTCCTGTGCATATGATTGAGACGATCAATAAGATCGTACGCTCATCGCGTCATTTCTTACATGAGCATGGTCGGGAGCCAACACCGGAAGAATTAGCAGAAAAGCTCTCTATGCCACTTGAGAAAGTGCGCAAGGTGATGAAAATCGCTAAAGAGCCAATCTCTCTGGAAACACCGATTGGCGACGAGGAAGATAGCCAGCTAGGTGATTTCATTGAAGACAGTAATGCGATCCTGCCGATTGATGCCGCAATCCAATCCAACTTACGTGAAACAACCACCCGCGTGCTAGCATCGCTTACACCTCGGGAAGAACGTGTTTTACGTATGCGTTTCGGTATCGGGATGAATACGGACCATACCCTCGAAGAGGTTGGCCAGCAATTCTCTGTGACACGTGAACGTATCCGTCAGATTGAAGCTAAAGCCCTAAGAAAGCTCAAGCATCCATCACGCTCTCGCAAGTTGCGGAGCTTCTTGGATCAGTAAGTCTAACCCGCGCAGAAGCAGAGCTCAAATAACGTCAACGGCTTAATCAGATTTTGATATTTTTGCGCTATCCCCTCTTATAGAGGGGAGCCATGCGCAAAGACGATTATCAAATTCCTGAATGGATGCCCAAACCGCTTGTGTATGTAAGTGGGGGTGTTTTTGGTGTGTTGATCGCTATCTTTTTATTGGTTTTGTTACTTCGAACTAGCGACACCTACTTTTCCCCAAGTCCTGATATTCTCAAGTTATCCTCTAGCTGGGCGTGGAAAGCGGCTATATTTTTATCGCTTCCGTTGGCGTCAATTTTTGTCGTTAAAATTTTCGATGGCGAGAAAATAGTTTGGCATACTATTTTAGCCAGTTTTTTCATATTCATGTATAGCTGTACTCTAACTTTCGGTTTGGCCGTAGGATATCCCATGGCACATGCCTACCTCAACAAATCACCGCAATTGATGAGTTATTCCGTCACTGACCCCTATGCTTATGCTAGCCGTCGGTCAGCGTGCCCAAATGCGGTCGAGGTCGAGTCGTCTTTTTTAATCATGAGTGAAATTTGCAAGGTTCCCTCTGAAATCCGTAGTGAACTCCAAGAGGGTGAAATACTCACATTGGCAGGAAAGGGTAGTTCCAAGGGCGTTTTTTATACCAGTTATTTCGCAGGGGAGAATGCTGAGGGGCCTGTAACTCGCCTACGGGGTGGCCAACAATAACTCTCCGGATGAACTAAAATCACACCTTTGCTTGATCAAAATAGATTAACCAAGTTTTTGCACTTTATGCGTATCAATTAAGTGATGCTTAGGTTGGTTAATGGAAGCGATCGTCTCAAAAATAGAAAACTGGCTACGTATTAGTCGATTTGATAATGCCAGTGATATGCTTAGAGCCAGAGCCGTTTACGGTATTGGTTTTGCGTTTATCTTTATGCAATGTATCAATTTGGTGGCCATGATAAAGGTTTATGGCGGCTGGACGCTGGACCATAATCTTGTCTGCGTGGCGATTATAATTGTTTTAGCGAATGTCGTTCTGATACGCTTCAAACAAGCTTTTACCTTTACAGCCATTTGTCTGATGACGTTATCGGTTGTGGGTATAGCGGCATCGGCGTCTGTCGATTATACGGGCATCAGTAGTGCCGTATTACCCATGTTACCCGCTACAATTTTCATCGCCGGTATTATCAGTGATTGGCGCTTGTCTATTGCCTGCGGGCTCGTAGGATTGGTTTTGACGGCTTTATTATATAATGTGTCGATAGGGGCACCAGCTGGAGCTAAATATGATCCGGCCATTTATGGTGAAAACCTCACGGCGAGGGCCATTCAAATATCCCTAGCCACTATTCTGGCATCCATCATTACGGCTCGCATTAGCCATAACCTTCATCATATTTTATCGCAGCTTGAAACCTCTCTGGATAAGGTTCGCAGGGCGGAGCGCGCAAAAACTGAGTTTCTTGCCAATCTCAGTCATGAATTAAGAACACCGCTTAATGGCGTGATAGGCATGAGCGGCTTATTGCTAAGGACCCGACTTGATAGTCAACAAAATCAATATGCCAAAATCGTCAATGATTGCGGAAAAAGCCTGACATCCATTGTCGAAGATGTACTCGAAATTTCCAAACTGGATTCCAGCCGATTTGAATTGAAGCCGACTATCTTTAGCATTCGGGAACTTTCAAATGCGCTCGCTATGTTACATCATCCGGCGACAGCTGAAAAAGGTCTTGCCTTAAAGCTGCATATTACGAAATCTGTCCCGGAAAGTTTTTATGCCGATGAGGGACGTATTCGGCAGGTCATTAACAATCTTCTCAGCAATGCCGTCAAGTTCACAAAAAACGGGGCAGTGCATCTCTATGTGGATGGTCATTTGGCGGGTCACGATAACTATCAATTAAAAATTTATGTTCAGGATACCGGAATTGGTATAAATAAAGAGGACCAACTCAACGTATTTAAGCGCTTCCATCGTATTGATAATAGTCTCTCGACAGAAGTAGATGGTACAGGTCTTGGTCTGGCCATATGTAAAGAATATATTGAAGCTATGGGCGGGTCTTTGAATGTTATAAGTGAAGAAGGTGTGGGTTCAACATTCTATTTTGATCTCACTTTACCGATTGCGGTTAGTGATTTGACAGGCGAGGAAAATACTATCCTCAAACCTATTATACCGGTGACATTAAATGACATTCGGACGGAGATTAAAAAAGCCGTTACCGGCTGATCATCTCAACCTTGCTATTAATCCGAAAATTGGATTAGATGATGTGTGGCAGAATATGACTATATTATTGTCGGAGCAGGCTCGGCGGGCTGTACCTTAGCCCATCGCCTTAGCGAAGACCCGGATGTTACCGTCTGTTTATTAGAAGCTGGTCCTACGCATAAGCATTACTCTGTCTGGGTGCCGGCGGCGTTTCTTTTAAACGTATATTCCAAGACAAGAAATTGGTGGTTTGAAACCGTGGCTCAAAAAGGACTAAATGGACGCAAAGGATTTCAGCCTAGAGGCCGGGGGTTAGGGGGTAGCTCATCTATAAATGCGATGATGTATATTCGCGGTCATCGGGCGGATTATGACGCTTGGGCGGCGCTCGGCAATAAAGGCTGGAGCTATGACGAGGTCTTGCCATATTTCAAAAAAAGCGAGCATTGCGAAGCGGGCGCGAATGAATATCGCGGTCAAGGTGGCTTGCTAAATGTTGCGCCCGCGACATCCCCTGGCTTGGTCAATGAATATTTCTTTCGGGCTTGTGATGCGCTTCAAATTCCGCGCAATTCTGATTTTAACGGCGCAAAGCAGGAAGGTGTTGGCCTGACTCAAGTCACCCAAAAAAATGGGGAGAGATGGTCAACCGCCCGGGCATTTTTAGACACGGCAGAGGACCGGGACAACCTAACCGTGGTAACCGGAGCCATGACCCAAAAGGTCAATATTAAAGACGGTCGGGCGGTCAGCGTGACCTATCGCCAGAATAATAAGATGGAGAGTGTTTCTGCCAAAAAGGAAGTGATATTAAGTGCTGGCGCGTTTGGCTCACCGCAGATACTTTTATTATCCGGTATCGGCCCGGCGTCTAAACTCACTCCGCACAATATTGAACACTGTCATGACTTGCCGGGAGTGGGCGAAAACCTTCAGGATCACGCCGACCATATTCTTGGTTACAAGTCTTCCTTAAAAGACAATATCGGTGTCTCTTTTGGCGGGGTGTATCGCGTCCTCAAAGATATTTTTCGCTACAGAAAAGAGCGCAAAGGCATTTTGACGAGCAATTTTGCCGAAAGTACGGGCTTTGTATATGTGGACCGCTCGGAGCCATCTCCCGATATTCAATTCGTATTTGTGAGATCTATTGTTGATGACCATGGGCGTAAAATACATTGGGGCCTTGGCTATAGTCTCCATATAACGGTCATCCGCCCCAAGAGTCGGGGAAGCGTTTGGCTTAAAAGTGATAAGCCAAATGATGCACCTGCGATTGATCCCGCTTTTTTAACCGATGATCGGGATATGGAAAAACTCTTGAAAGGCGCCAAGCTCGCTCAACGTATTTTGAAATCCGACGTTTTTGATGAGATCCGCGGCAAAGCCTTATATGAAAGCGATACCGAGGATGAAGAGACACTGCGCGCGGATATTCGTAACCGCGCCGATACACAATATCATCCTGTTGGGACGTGTAAAATGGGACATGACGAGATGGCTGTCGTTGATGACCGCTTACGCGTGCACGGCTTACGGGGCTTACGTGTGGTCGATGCGTCTATTATGCCCAACCTCATATCGGGTAACACCAACGCGCCGACGATTATGATTGCCGAAAAAGCGGCGGATATGATCAAGGAAGATAATCAAAATTCACAATATTCCTAACTACTGCCTAGAGTAATTTGCGTGGTTTCAATCACTTAGAAAAAAAACAAGCAAAATAATCCTAGTTGGCCGATCTTGGCCTATAAAAGCGTCATGTTCAGAAATCCGTCCACCATTCCGGTGGGGCGGATTTTTTTTATGGGTTACACACATATGAAAGATAAAATTATGTCGCTCTTTAGCGGGGCGTCACCATCCTCAAAAATATCGGAAACGAAATCCGCGCCCTTGGTCGCGCTCGAGCTGGCCTCTCATGCCAGTTGGACGCCGCGCCATTACGGGGCCTTAGCGCGTGAAGCCTATCAACGTAATCCGATTGCCTATCGCTGTATCCGTTTGATCGCCGAAAGTGCGGCCTCTGTGGAGTTAGTTTCCGATAATCCAGATATTACCGGGCTCTTATCCACGGGCGCACCGGGCATGACGGCAACCGATATATTGGAAGCCTTTTATGGCTATCTCCAAGTGGGCGGTAATGCCTATCTGGAGGCGGCGGTGATAGATGAAATGCCTCGCGCACTTTACGCTCTCCGTCCGGATCATATGGTCATCAAAACCCATAAATCGGGTTGGCCTTGCGCTTATGAATATGAGCAAGCGGGCAATAAACGCGTCTTTGCTTGTGATCCGGCATCAGGTCGGTCGCGCATTTTTCATCTGCGCCTTTTCCATCCTACACATAATACGCTTGGCTTCTCCCCGATTGAAGCGGCTGCGCAGGCCATAGATATTCATAATGAAGGCGGGCGTTGGACGAAGTCATTGCTTGATAACTCGGCCCGTCCCAGCGGGGCTCTCATTTATAAGGGCTCAGAGCTTGGCCAATATATGAGCGGCGATCAGTTTGACCGGATCAAGGCCGAGCTTGAAAATGCTTATGCAGGCGCGCGGCATGCCGGACGACCTATGGTTCTGGAAGGCGGACTTGATTGGAAGACGATGAGCATGACGCCTGCCGATATGGATTTCCTTCAGGCCCGGCGTGAAGCCGCCCGCGAGATTGCTTTAGCGCTGGGCGTGCCGCCGATGCTGCTCGGTATTCCCGGGGATAATACATATTCAAATTATAAAGAAGCCAATCTTGCGCTCTGGAGACAGACCATCATTCCGTTGGTCAACAAAACCGTACGGGGCCTTTCGGCGTGGCTTGAGCCGTGGTTCGGGGACGGGGCCGTAATTACGCCCGTCTTCCCTGAATTTACCTCCAACATGGAGGCGGCTCGATGAATAAATCCTTTAATCTTGATCGTAGTATCACGCTGGGTTTGATTATCACTATCATCGTTCAAAGCGCTGGCGTCTTTATCTGGGCGGGCGCAGCTGAGGCACGTATCTCCCAGCTTGAAGCCGAGTCCTATTCTTACCTTTCCGTCGCCGAAAGACTGGCGCGCCTGGAAGAGCAAATGCTCATGGCGCGTCAGTCGTTAACTCGGATCGAAACCCGATTGGAGGGCTATGAATGACCCTTCACATATCCGGCTATGCCAGCCTCTTTGGACGTCGCGATATGAGCGGCGACATCGTTCTGCCCGGCGCGTTTGCGGCGAGCTTGCTCGCTCAATCTGATCGCAAATTTCCCATGCTTCTGGCCCATGAAACCGAGCGGCCTGTGGGCGTCTGGGACCGGGTCGTGGAAGACGATAAAGGTCTGTTTGTCTCGGGTCGTTTGCTGTCCAAGACTAAGCGCTCGCGCAATGCGGCGAGACTTGTGACAGAGCGCGCCGTGTCAGGTTTGTCTATTGGCTACCGCGCGGGTCGCCACAGCCGGGACAGGGCTGGGCGCAGATTATCCGAAATCGACCTTTTTGAAATTTCTGTCGTGGCGTTCCCGATGCTTCGGGATGCCCGCATCACTCATATTGAACAACTTAAGGAGAAAACATGAGTAAAACATCCACCAAAATGGTGAAGTCAACATCGCTAAAAACGGCGCAGGAGGATTTCGCCAAAACTTTCGCGGCTTTCAAAAGCGCGAATGATCAACGCCTATCAGAGATTGAATCCAAGCAAAGCGATGGCCTAACATCTGATAAAGTCGAGCGTATAAACGCAGCCCTTGATGATCAACAAAAACGCATCGATCGCCTGTCGCTAACGTTGTCGCGCCCATCTATGGGCGGCGGCGAAGCGCGGTCAGAAGTGAAATCAGCCTGGAGCCAATATATCCGCACAGGCGATATGGGCGCGCTTAAATCTCTTGAAGGCAAATCTTTGACAGCGACAACTGATGCTGAGGGTGGCTATGTGGTTCCCGTTGAGACGGAAAGCACGATTGAAACCGCACTTATGGGCGCGTCACCCTTTCGGCGCATTGCCACCGTGCGTAAGGTCAGCTCGCTGTCTTTCAAAAAACCTGTCAGCGCAGGAGGTGCCGCGTCAGGCTGGGCCGGGGAAACCGAGGCGCGTCCCGAAACGACAGCCCCGCAATTGGAATTGCTCGAATTTCCGGTCGGCGAGCTTTACGCCATGCCGGCGGCCACTCAGACTTTACTGGATGACGGGGTTGCCGATGTTGATCAGTGGCTAGCTGATGAAGTTAGAGATGTTTTTGCCGCCCAAGAGACGGCCGCCTTCACCACGGGCGACGGGGTCAATAAGCCACTCGGCCTATTATCCAATCCTATTGTACCGGAAAGCGATCATATATGGGGTAAGCTCGGATATGTGAGCACAGGCACGGACGGGGACTTTGATCCGGATGCACCAATTGATGCCCTGCTTGAGCTCATCTATGCGCCCAAACCGCGTTATCGTCCCAATGCCAGTTTCCTTATGAACCGTCGCACGGTCGGGCAAATCCGCCGCTTTAAGGACGCGGATGGTAACTATATTTGGCAACCCTCAGGTCAAGCGGGTGAACCCTCCTCATTGCTGGGATACCCCTTAGTTGAAATTGAAGACATGCCCGATGTCGGCTCTGATAGTCTGTCAGTCGCCTTTGGGGATTTCCGCCGGGGCTATATGATTATCGACCGCCAAGGCGTGCGTGTGTTGCGCGATCCTTATTCCGCCAAGCCTTATGTGCTTTTCTATACGACAAAACGTGTGGGCGGCGGCGTTCAGGATTATAACGCCATCAAACTTTTAAAATTTGGAAGCGCCTAACCCCTTAAATCATAACCAATCTAAGGTCGCCTCGGGCGGCCTTTTTCTTTGAAAGAATATTATGACAATTAAAGATATTACTCCGCCCGCGGTGGAGCCTGTCACCCTGTCTTACGCCAAGACATTTTTGCGTGTGGACGGCGGCGCAGAAGACACACTTATCACAGACTTGATTCGTGCCGCGCGCTTGCGGCTTGAAGAGATGATCCGCGCGAGCTTGATCTCAAGACGCCGTCTCTATCGCACACAAAAGGTCTCGGACTCCGGCGTGATCATCAATCATAGCCCGGTCACTGCCATTCACGCGGTTAGGGTTATCGATAAAGACGGCGTGGAGACAGCGCTTTTACCGAGTGACTATCGCGCGGACTATCGGGCTATTCCTGCGCGTTTATGTTTAAGGTCACCCTGGCGGTGGCATCAATTCGGATCAGGAACGGATTATGTCGAGATCGAATTAGAGGCAGGTTTTGGGACGTTGCCCGAGGATATCCCCATGCCACTCCGGCAGGCTGTCTTGCTTTTGCTCGCGCAAAGCTATGAACACCGCGACAGTCCGGAGCTGCCACCTGTGCCGATGATGGTAGACGCGCTCATCATGCCCTATCGGAGCCTTAAGCTATGATAGGGCGATTGCGCACCCGGGTGGGACTTTACGGAGCCTTAGAGACACCAGATGATTTGGGCGGGGTCTCGACAAGTTGGCCGCTGGTAACGGGTCTATGGGCGAGCATTCGCCAGCTCAGCCCGAAGCAAAGTTTTGAAAATGGCCGCGCCGAAATACGTGCGATTTACCGCGTCACTATCCGGCACCACAAAAATTTTCCCGAGCGTGCCCGCCTCATCTGGGACGAACGCATCTTACGCGTTGTCACCGCCTCTGATCCGGACGGGCGCCGCGAACGTCTTCATTTAATCTGCGAGGAAGAACAACAATGATTGATTCTGCCATGCCGGGCCGTGTGGCCAAGGCTATACATAATCGTCTGTCCACCGACTTAGGGGTACAGGCTGAACTTGGTGATCCACCTAGGCTATATGATAGTGCGCCGGAAGACCCGATCTTTCCTTATTTGACCTATGGCGATATGAAATCCGAAGATGAGGGCGGGGACGGGGTAAGTCTCGCCCGTCATAGTATCACCCTACATATCTGGTCGCGTTATAGCGGACGGGCTGAAGTGTTTGATGTTATTGACGCTGTGGGTCACGCGCTTGAGGGTGCGCCCATAAGTCTTGAACAGGGACAGGCGGTGATCTCGGCCATTCCATATATGGACGTTATTCGTGCCCGCGATGGGCGCACGCTGCAAGGTCTTATTCGGCTCAACATTTATACACAAAGCGGAGTGTCGTCATGAGTGCGCAAGCCGGACGCTCTATGTCTGTTAAGATTAAAAATGATGCCGGAGAATTTATACCGCTCGTTGGATTGCGAACGCGTGCGCTTAAATTTAATAGTGAAGCGGTCAATATCACCCATCCGGACAGTATAGATGCCTGGCGGGAATTGCTACCCGGTGCAGGTGTAAAAACCATCGATATTGTTGGTTCTGGCGTCTTTGCCAATAGCGAGTCTGATGCCTTGGCGCGGCAGTTATTTTTTGATCAATCCATTAAGGATTATCAAATTGCCTTGCCAGGGTTCGGCCAGATTGATGGCCCGTTTCTTATTCAAGGTCTTAATTATCTCGGCACCTATTCAGAAGAGCTGACCTATGAGCTTACACTGATCTCCGCGGGTGCGCCAACATTTACGGTGGCGACATGAGCTTATTTCATGACGTATTATTTCCGCTGCCCATTGGCTTTGGCGCGAGCGGTGGACCCGAAATTAAAACCGAGATTATTCAGCTTGCGAGCGGGCGAGAATATCGCGGACAAAATAGATCGCAAAGCCTTCGCCGTTATGATGCGGGTGTCGGCGTGAAAAGCGTCTCAGACCTGCAGACTTTGTTGGCCTTTTTTGAAGCACGACGTGGCCAACTTTATGTCTTTCGTTTTCGCGACCCACTGGATCATGCGGCGGTAAATGAAGTGATCGGGCAAGGCGACGGATCGACGACCAAATTCCTGCTCACCAAAACCTACGGCGGTTATGTAAGAGCGATCACCAAAGCTGTTGACGGCAGTTGCTCTTTTACAATCGACGGGGAGACCATATCGGCCAATGTGAATTACCAAACCGGAGAGGTGATTTTTTCAACGCCGCCGGATGAAGGCTCGACCATCACCGCCAGTTTTGAATTTGATGTTCCCGTGCGCTTTGACATGGAGCATCTCAGCGTTGCCATCGAAACCTTTGGAGCGGGCAAGGTCATTCATATCCCGCTTATGGAGGTCTTGGACCATGCGTAAGATTGATTGGGATTTTAAAAGCTGCGCGACCTTATGTTGGGTTTGGATATTGACTTTGAAGGACGGCGCGCAATTAGGATTTACTGACCATAATAGAGGGCTCAATTTTCAAGGCGTAAGTTGCCGTTCCGAAAGTGGATTTACCCAAAAAACAACCGGTGTCTGCGGGGTGTTAAGTTCCGACATTACGGCCGCCGATATTCGCGCAGGCAAACTGGTGGAATCCCGTCTTCAATCGTATCGGGTAAACTGGACAAACCCGAATGAGTATGTCCCAATAGCGACCGGACATATCGGCGAAGTGACCCAAAAAGGTGAGAGCTTTGAGCTTGAATGGCAAGGTCAGGCGACACGGCTTGATCGCTCTACGGGGAGGGTGTTCTCGCGCACATGCGATGCCGAATTTGGCGACGCACGATGCGGACTAAATCCTGCGGATTTCCCTGAAGGCACAATCTGTCCACGTACTTTTACGGCCTGTCGGGATCAGTTTTCCAACACGCTCAATTTTCGCGGCTTTCCTTATTTGATCGGGGATGATGCCATGGCAGCCGCTCCGCTAGCGGGCGCACTTCGTGACGGAGGCTCGCGCTATTCATGACCGATTTGATATCCCGGACGCAAATTTTAAGCGCTGCCCGTAACTGGATAGGTACGCCTTATCGCCATCAAACGAGCTGCAAAGGCGCAGGTACAGATTGCCTTGGTTTAGTGCGCGGGGTGTGGCGAGAAGTCTACGGGATAGAGCCATTGGCCGTTCCACCCTACACCCCTGATTGGGCCGAAAAGTCGGGCTCAGAAACCCTGTTAAAAGCGGCTCGACATTGCCTTGTTGAGATTGATAACCGCGCGGCCCGACCCGGCGATGTCATGCTATTTCGTATGAGTGCTAAGGGCCCGTGTAAGCATGTGGCCATTATGTCCGGGCCAACCACCATGATCCATGCCTATTGGGGACGCGCCGTCACCGAAAGCCATGTCGTGGCCTATTGGGCCAAGCGCTGGGCCTATAGTTTTTCTTTTCCAGATTTGGAGACTTAGATGTCTAACCTCGTTGTCACCGCCGCGCAGCATTTCACCCAAGTCGCGTTGCGCAGTGCCCGACAAATTGC
This sequence comes from uncultured Caulobacterales bacterium, assembly GCA_964587545.1. Lineage (GTDB taxonomy): Bacteria > Pseudomonadota > Alphaproteobacteria > Caulobacterales > Maricaulaceae > JACOMS01. The sequence goes on from CAZPLJ010000001.1 coordinate 47,593, forward strand.
GCGCTCTTATATCCGTCGCTCAATTCGTCATTACCTAGATGGCCGGACGTTTGAAGGCCCAAGGCTTGAAACGTTTCATCTTCTGACCAGTCGGGACGGGGCGCCTATGCCGCGTGTCTATGGCCGGGCACGTCTGGCCGGAGAGGTGATCTGGGCCTCACGTCTAAAAGAGCATGTCACTGAGGAACGGGTGGGTAAAGGCGGGCCGAGACAAAGAAATTATAGCTATACCATTAGCTTCGCGATTGGTCTGTGTGAGGGGGAGATAGCCGGTGTAGAGCGGCTTTGGGTTAACGGGGCTATCTTGCCCACACATGGTCTCACATTTCGCCTACACAAAGGAATGGGAGACCAACTCCCCGATCCGATTATTTCGGCAATTGAAGGTGGAGAGGTGCCGGCCTTTCGCGGCACAGCCTATATGGTGTTTGAGGATTTTCCACTGGATGATTACGGGGCGCGATTGCCGCAAATCAATGCCGAAGTTTTACGTCTCCCGCCATCCCTTCAAAAAGAACCCCGGCTTGAGGATTATGTCACCGGGGTGAACCTTATCCCGTCCTCAGGAGAATATGCCTATGCCACAGATATCATCGAGGATGTAACGGGGCCGGGTGCGGCGGTGCCTATCAATGTGAATAATTTATCAGGCCAATCAGATATCACACATGCGCTGGACCAGCTCGAAACACAGCTTCCACATTGCCGGAATGTATCCCTTATTATTAGCTGGTTTGGGACAAGCCTTGATGTTGGAGAATGTGAGATTAAACCCGGCGTAGAGAGCCGCGAAAGACTGGTCTCATGGAAGGTTAGCGGAGATGCGCGTGGCACTGCTTATTTGGTGAGCCAAACGGATGGCCGCCCGAACTATGGGGGTACGCCGTCTGATCATTCCATCATTCAAGCCCTAAGAACATTAAAATCCCGAGGCTTTCGCGTCACCATTTACCCCTTCATCTTGATGGATAGTCCCGGCTTTCCGTGGCGGGGCCGTATCAGTAGCGATCAGGATATGAGTGGGGGAGTAGTCCCGGAGATTGACCGATTTTTTGGAAATGCTGAGCTATCGCATTTGACTATTGAAGGTGATGAAATCGCTTATAACGGTCCGAGTGAATATGGCTTTCGACGCTTTATCTTGCATCACGCAAAGCTGGCGGAATTAGCGGGCGGGGTTGATCGTTTTGTTATAGGCTCTGAAATGCGGGGTCTGACACGCTTACGATCAGAGCTAGGCGTATATCCGTCCGTGAATAAGCTCAAAGATTTGGCCGCCGATGTGCGCACAATCTTAGGACCGGATACAGGTCTGACTTATGCGGCTGACTGGTCGGAATATTTCGGTCATCAATCTGGCAGGGATATATATTATCATCTGGACCCGCTTTGGGCTGATCCTAATATAGATGCGGTCGGAATTGATGCCTATTTCCCTTTATCGGATTGGCGTGACGGTGAGCATTTAGATCAAGATGTCGCGACGTCTATTTATGATCTCGACTATCTTAAATACAATATGGAAGGCGGCGAGGGCTATGACTGGTATTATGCCAATCCCCAAGATCGCGCCGCTCAAATACGAACGCCCATCACCGACCCTGTCTATCGCTACAAAGATATCCGACACTGGTGGAGCCAACCGCATTTTAATCGCACAGATGGTGTCGTAGAAGCCATACCAACAAAGTGGGTGCCTGAAAGTAAACCCATTTGGTTCACCGAGATTGGCTGCCCCGCCATTGATAAGGGTTCAAATCAACCTAATGTCTTTGTTGATCCTAAAAGTGTCGAAAGCCATGCGCCTTATCATTCGAGCGGCACGCGTGATGACCTTATTCAACGCCGTTGTCTTGAAGCTTTTATCACCTATTGGCAGGATAATAACGAAACCTCATCAGTTTATGGTGGGCCAATGGTCGACATGGAGGCGGCGCATGTTTGGTGTTGGGACGCACGGCCCTATCCAGATTTCCCGGCACGGCGTGATGTCTGGGCGGATGGTCCAAATTGGCAGGTGGGGCATTGGCTGTCTGGGCGAACAGGACTGGTTCCTTTGCATGATGTTATTCGTGATCTGGCAAATGTTGAGGTCAATGTTGATCACGTCCACGGTATTATCGAAGGCTATGTCATAGATCGACCTATGTCAGCCTTGGCCGCGATTGAGCCCTTACTGGCGCTCTATGATATTAATATGATTGAAACGGCGTCCGGTCTGTCCTTTGTGTCGTCCGGATTAGAGGACCGGATATCCCTGAGCTTGGATGATATTGTGTTTGACAATCCGGGGCTCTTAGAAATCATTAAAACCGATCCTGAAATAAAACCCCGCGATGTGAGATTGCATTATATAGATACGGCCCGGGATTTTCAGGGTGGATCGATTTCGGCTCGAGATCGTTTGAATGAGACAGAACAAGTGATTGATATAACTGCGCCCATCGCGATGGGAGAGGGCGCTGCGCGACAATTGGCCGAGCATATTTTATCTCTGGCTATAGGCGCTGATGAAAGGGTTGAGTTTAATCTATCACCGGCTTGCCTTAATCTCGAGATTGGTGATGTTTTGAGTTTACCTAATTTGAGCGGACAATGGCGGGTTGAAAGTTTAGACGGTGTATCTGTTCGACGAGCTATTGCTCAGAAAGTTTCCGATGGGAGCTTTTTCGTGCTGTCAGGATCTAATCCTGAAACCGCGCCTCCAATCCCATGGGTTGGCAAACCTGTACCGATTATTTTGGATATACCCAATTTGGATAATAATGAACGCGCCGGGCCATTGGTCGGAGCGATCGTCACGCCCTTTAATCCGATAAAGATATATGGCCCCGACGGGCACGTCGTCGTTGACGCGCCGGTGGCGGTGGGGGCTTTATTGACAGCTTTACCCAAGGGGCCTGTTGGGAGATGGGATAGAGCCAGCCAGATTGAGATGCAGATGGCGGTGGATTTATCGTCAGTGCTAGAGGATGACGTTTTGAATGGCGCAAACCGTTTTGCCGTGGAAACGCAATCGGGTTGGGAAATTATCCAAATACAGAATATTGAGCTTATCGGTGCAAATCACTGGCTATGTTCTAACCTATTGCGAGGGGCGGCAGGCTCAGATGCGGATATGATTGAAAGCGTTCCGGCGGGTGCACGGGTGGTTTATCTTGATCAAGGTTTGGAGACATTGCCAATTGATCCGTCACGTATTGATGTAAATATTTCCCTGACGGCGTCAGCTGCAGGTCGCGAAAGCGATGAGCTTTTATTCACCTATCAGGCGCGTTATCTCCGTCCGTTATTACCTGCGCATGGTAAGGTGGAATATCTGGATGATGGAACTGTCAAGATAAGCTGGATCAGGCGTACGCGGATTGGTGGTGATAGCTGGGCTGGGTTTGATGTGCCATTAGGAGAAGACGTTGAGCGTTACCGCATCGAGTTTTGGGCAGGCGATATTTTGAGCAAGTCAAATGAAACCGAAACAGCAGAATTAGTTGTTTTGGCCAATGAGGTGAGCGCGGCGACGGATATCCGAATAAGCCAAGCTAGCCAGTCATTTGGATATGGTTCTCAGCTTATCGTCAACTTGTCCTAGTCGGCATCTTGCATCCGCTACGAGCATCCCTAAATAGGATGCATGGCGAAAGATCCTTATAAGCTTTTAGGTGTGAGCAAATCGGCAAGTGATGCCGAGATCAAATCGGCTTATCGCAAGCTAGCCAAAAAACTGCACCCCGATGTCAATCCGGGTGACGATACGGCTGCGCAAAAGTTTAAAGAAATCACGGCGGCTTATACCCTCCTATCCGATAAAGATCTCAAAGCCCGATATGATAGTGGCCAGGTTGACGCCAGCGGTCAGGCCAAAAACCCTTTTCAAGGGGGTTTTCGTCAAGGGCAGTTCCAAGATATCGATCTGGGTGCGATGGGTGGCATGTCCGGCATGCAGGATTTGTTTTCATCCCTTTTTGGCATGCAGATGGGCGGCATGCGGGGAGCTCAGATGCGCGGTGGATCTCCCTTTGGTCAAATGGGCGGGGGGCCCTTTGCAGGAGGCGGTGGCGGTTACGCCCGCCCGCAAAAAGGTGCCGATATTCGCTATAAGTTGACTCTGACATTTGTCGAAGCCCTTAAAGGTGGAAAGAAACGCGTCAAAATGGGCGACGGAAAAACGCTAGATGTGAAAATTCCAAAAGGCGTTGATGATGGCCAGACATTGCGTCTGCGAGGTAAGGGTCAGGCTGGCGTAAATGGCGGTCCGCGCGGAGATGCTAAAGTTGAGATTACGGTGAAATCGCATAAAGCTATTCGCCGCGACGGCGATAATCTGCGTCTAACTTTACCGATTTCGCTTAAAGAGGCGGTCTTGGGGGCCAAGGTCAAAATTCCGATGCCAGACGGGTCTTTGTCTCTGAGTATACCTGCTGGAACAAATAGTGGAAAAACCTTCCGCCTTAAAGGTAAAGGGGTCAATGGCGGCGACCTTTTGGCGACGACTCAAATCATTTTAAATGATGCAAAGGACGAAGAATTGCTAAAATGGGCTGAAAATTGCAATGTTAGCCCAAAGAGCAACCCGAGAGAGAATTTACTTTCTTAAGGTTTTCTGACAGCTATATTCAGACTTTGTTCAGGGCCAATGTTCTAGTTAGAGGTGTAATGACACGGTTCAGGCATATCATTTTAGCGGCGATTGTCGCAAGTTTCGGCACTATGGCTGCTGATTCCGCTTGGGCGAAACCTAACAAAAGCAAACATTACCAACCGACTATATCTCAAGCTTATCTACCCTATGAGCGTCAATCGGTGCCGCAATGGGCTCAACGTAAGATTTCACATTCTGAGGCCAAAGCCATTGCTCGCTCACGTTTTCCAGGGGCTAAGGTGGTGGATATCGATTTGCGTGGGAACAACTATCGGGTCCGTCTCAAGCATAATGGACGAGTTGTGGATGTTTACATTGACGCCAACACAGGTCGTGTCCGATAAGACCCTATAACGAATCAATCGGATTAACGGGGTTCTCATGCGTGTATTAGTTGTTGAAGATGATCCTGACCTAGGACGCCAGCTCAAAGAAGCCTTAAAAGATAGCGGCTATGCTGTGGATCTTGCACCCGATGGTGAAGAAGGGCATTTTCTTGGAGATACTGAACCCTATGATGCGGTGGTCCTTGATTTAGGCTTGCCCGTTATTGATGGTGTCAGTGTGCTGCAGAAATGGCGCGCCGATGGCAAAAAATTCCCTGTCCTGATTTTGACGGCTCGTGATCAGTGGAGCGAAAAGGTTTCCGGCTTTGATGCTGGGGCGGATGATTATCTGACCAAACCGTTTCACACCGAGGAACTTCTGGCCCGCCTTCGAGCATTGGTGCGTCGTGCAGCAGGTCATACAACAGACTCCATTGAAATTGGTGGATTGCATGTCGATAATCGTGCCGCCCGCGCTTTTGTCGACGGTATGCCGATAAAACTCACATCACATGAATTTCGACTTCTCTCATATCTCGCCATGCATAAAGGCCGTGTAATTTCACGAACAGAATTGGTTGAGCATATTTACGACCAGGATTTTGATCGCGACTCTAATACGATTGAGGTGTTTGTTGGACGACTTCGTCGAAAGATTGGCACAGACCGTATCGAAACAGTCCGGGGTCTCGGCTATCGACTGTTGGACCCGGCTGAGAGTACTAAAGCTTAAACGATGTCCGCAGATAGCGGGAAGGCCAGCAGCTCCCTCGTTCTACGCCTTATGCGCGGGGCGCTTTTATGGGTGCTTCCCTTTTTGCTACTGACCGGAATTTTGCTCACATTGTCCTATCGTAGCTCAACCTACCGATTATTTGATGAACCATTAGATAGCACTATAACATCTTTGATTGCCTTTACTGAAGTGGGTCCGGACGGCGAAATTTCAGTAACGCGTGAGCCGATAAACCCAAGCTATCAACAGGCTCTATCTGGACAATATTGGTCTATCGGGACATTGTTAGAAACAGGTGAAGTTTCACCAGCAAGAGCTTCGCGTTCTATGGCAGAGGAAAGCTTTTTTCTTAAACCCGATGTGGTCGCCAAAGTCTTGGACAATCCGGGGACATCTATACAAACGATTACAACTGGTCCCGACGATGAAACTTTACGTGTCATTGCTCAGTCGATTTATTTTGAAAACTTACCCGATACGCCTGTTATTATGTTGGCGGGAGCAGATAGCCAAGATGCTAATCGTGATATTCGTCGGTTTGGGTTTTTAGCCGGGGGGTTGATGTTGCTCCTCACCGGAGGCCTTTTAATAGGTGTGTTCACTCAGGTTCGTTTAGGTCTAAAGCCGTTATTTGAGCTACGCGATCGTGTTGTGGATATTCGAGAAGGCCGTGTGGCTAAATTAAGCGGCGAATATCCAATGGAAATTCAACCCTTAGCGACCGAATTAAATTCTCTCATTGATCATAATAAAACGGTTGTTGAGCAGGCGAAAACGCATGTGAGTAATCTCGCTCATGCTTTGAAAACTCCGCTCGCTGTCTTGATTAATGAAGCTGGTACATCAAAATCGAAGTTCTCTGATTTGGTAACACGCCAATCTGAAACGATGAAAAAACAGGTCGATCATCACCTTCAACGTGCTCGAGCCGCTGCCAGAGGGCAGGCTATCGGCGTCAGCGCATCAGTCGCTGACACAATTATACCATTAGCGCGTACACTAGAACGAATTTATAGAGATAAGGATATCGCCTTTGATATTGATATCAGTGAAGGTCTTATGTTTCGGGGTGAAAAGCGAGACCTAGAGGAGATGGCCGGCAACTTGATGGATAACGCCTGTAAATGGACGCATTCAGATGTTGTGATACGTGCAATTATTCATCCCGAAGACGATAAATTTCTCCAAATTCAGGTGACTGACAACGGTCCGGGTATTCACCCCAAGGATTATATAAAAGCATTGAAACGGGGAATTCGCCTAGACGAAAATACGCCAGGTACAGGTTTCGGACTGGCTATCGTCGACGATCTATCAAAAGCTTATAAGGGGGGCATGACGCTCAAACGGCCTGCTGATGCGACAGGTCTTCTTGTGACTTTAACGTTGCCGAGACGGGTTGATGGATAAAGTTTTTATAACGGCTGAAAATCTTCTCAAAGATTCTTTTGAGTTAGCTGCGCGAATTCTTGAAAGCGATTTTTCTCCGACCTTCATCGTCGGCGTTTGGCGCGGTGGTGCGCCCATCGGCATCGCGGTTCAGGAGATGCTCGAGCTTTGCGGATGCGAGACAAATCATTACGCAATCCGCACGTCATCTTATGGGAAAGGTAGGATAGGGTCTGAGGTTAAAGTTTATGGTTTGGGTCATGTCGTCGACATAATTTCAGCAGATGATCAGCTTCTTATTATTGACGATGTTTTTGATAGCGGACGCAGCATTGCTGCTGTCATTCAAGAACTAAAAAGTCTTACCCAAAAAAATACGCCGTCACAGATAAAAGTCGCGACAGTCTATTATAAACCGGAGAAAAATACGACTGAGCGTGTTCCTGATTTTTATATTCATGAAACAGATAAATGGTTGATATTTCCTCATGAGCTCCATGGCTGTTCCCTGGAAGAACTCGCAGTAAATAAGAATTTACCTGATCGAATTTTGGAAAAATTATGAGCAAAGACCCTATTCATTTGGAAGAGCGTGATACGAAAGCTCAGCGTTTGTTTTCGCCAAGCGCGGGCCGAAACAAAGACGTTATTGGGCAAGTTTTAAAGCAATATCTCCCTCGTGGCGCGCGTGTTTTTGAAGTCGCTAGTGGCACGGGTGAGCATGCCCTGCATTTTTGCGGTCTTCGTGAAGACATTATCTGGCAGCCTAGTGATCCTGATGAAGCGTCTCGGCAAAGTCAAAAAGCTTGGTCCAACAACCGACCAAGTCAGATGCTGAACTCGCTCAATATTGATGTGACAGCTGAAAATTGGTGGACCGGTTTGCCCCAGTTTGAAGGAATATTTTGCGCGAATATGATCCATATTGCGCCCTGGGAGGCGGCCTTAGGTATGGTTGCTGGTGCGAAACATATTTTGGCTCCTAAAGGTCTGTTATTTCTCTATGGACCCTTCATGGAAGGGGATGAAACAGCGGTTTCCAACTTGGAATTTGATAAAAATCTTAAGAAAAGAAATTCCAAATGGGGGGTAAGAGATTTGGATTCTGTTAAGCATATATTTGCAGATGCGGGTTTTAATATGATGGCCCGAATTGTGATGCCCAAAGAAAACCGACTTTTGATTTTCTCCACATAACAAAACGGGATCAACATGACGATTTTGTCATGTTTTGGACATGTTTAAGATAGACGTAGTTTGTCACGCTACGCACATCATGGAGAGATTTGTGCTTTCGCAATCTAAAAACTTCAGAGTTAAGAATTTAATGGCAATGGGCCTAGCATCGGCGGCTTTATGCCTAGCGCCCGTCAGCCACGCTCAGTATCAAGCCACACCTGCTGTCGCAACGACAAAAAATATGTCAAGCGACGGAGGCTCAATCGCCGACTTAGTCGAAGTCGTCAGCAAAGCGACTGTCAATATTGTGGTGACGACATCGACAGGAGAGGTCACGTCAGAGGGGCAGGGCTCCGGATTTCTGATTTCGCCCCAGGGTGAAGTCGTCACAAATTATCATGTCATCGATGGCGGAGATAATATTGACGTCGTGTTTAATAATGGGAACTTATTTAAAGCAGAAATTGTTGGCACAGATGAAGAAACCGATTTGGCTTTATTAAAGATCAAAGCTAGATCACCCTTTCCCCATGTTAAATTTCATCAAGGGGCATCTATTCGAATTGGAGATTGGGTGATTGCGATAGGTAATCCCTACGGAATTGGACAATCCACTAGTCTAGGAATTATTTCGGCAATTGGTCGTGACCGTGTCGAAAGCGGAGCTTATGTGGATTATATCCAAACTGACGCGACAATTAACACGGGTAACTCAGGCGGCCCGCTTTTTAATCCACAAGGTGATGTCATTGGCGTGAATTCGGCGATTTTTTCACCCACAGGTGCCAGTGTTGGTATCGGGTTTTCTATTCCGCATTTTACGGCTGAAGAAGTTATCAACCAAATCAAGCAACATGGCCGCGTTCGCCGAGGCTATCTTGGGGCAGGACTACGCACGGCCGAATTTTCGGGCGCAACATCCGGTGGCGGCGCGATTGTCAACAATGTCGTAACCGGAAGTCCGGCACATCTTTATGGTCTTCAAACAGATGACATTATTCTGAAAATTAATGGTCAATCTGTTGCCAACTCAATTGAGGCGACACGTTTGATCGCAAAATTCAGGCCTAATCAGCAAGTAAATTTTCTTATTGAGCGCAACGAAAGCGAACAAAATATAAATCTTAAAATGGCGGAGCGGCCTTCAAAGTCGGATGTTGAGCGCGCACAGGCGGGAGTAGGAGGAGGGACTGTTTCAGCAGCACCATCAAGGCCCGCCCCAACTGCTCCGTCTGGCCCACTTGCTCGGCCAAGCGACATGACGGCGACAGGGTTATCCCTTGTTGATTTAAGTGCGGATTTTCGGCGCGCTATCGGCATGAGCCATGATCAAACCGGCGTATATGTCGAGGGAGTTAATCCAGGTAGTCCAGCGTCTAGTCAGGGAATTAAATCCAATATGGTGCTACTCGAATTTGACCAGCAGCCTATTTCCAGCGTGTCGGATTTTCGCCGAAAACTCGGGGCAGCAAAACAAGTTAATCAATCAAGTGCCTTAATTCTTTTAAGGCTCGCAAATGGGAGTGAAAATTATGTCTCGCTCCCGATATAATATGAGGTGAACTATGAGTATGCGTATCCTAGTCGTTGAAGATGATGAAGTTGCTGCTGATTATGTCCGCAAAGGACTAATGGAAGCTGGACATGTGGTAGACATGGCAACAGACGGGGATATGGGTCTCGAAATGGCACGCGCCGCTGATTATGACGCCTTGGTTCTGGATCGTATGATGCCAAAAATGGACGGTTTGGAAATGCTTGGCGCTATACGCGAGGATGGCGATTCCACGCCTGTGCTTATCTTATCTGCCTTGGGTGAAGTTGATCAAAAAGTTGAAGGGCTTCGAGCTGGAGGTGATGATTATCTGGCTAAACCTTATGCGTTTTCCGAGTTACTTGCGCGTGTCGAAGCTATCGGCCGACGAAGCGATCCAACGGCTGCCGTCACCAAGCTTAAGGTTGGTGAGTTAGAAATGGATCTTCTAGCGCGTACTGTTAAACGCGAAGGACAGAATATATTACTTCAACCCCGCGAATTTCGTCTGCTCGAATGTTTAATGCGCAACGCCGGCAAAGTCGTCACGCGGACGATGTTGTTGGAAAAGGTTTGGGATTATCACTTTGACCCCCAAACAAATGTGATTGATGTACATATCTCGCGTTTAAGAGGTAAGATTGACAAGGATTTTGAGGTGCCGCTCCTTCATACTGTGCGCGGCGCGGGATATCGCTTGCAGGTCTAAGATCGCTTGAGTAGCTTGGCTTCATGCTCGCTGCGCTAAAACGACTTTATCGCAATACACTATTCAGGCTCAGCCTCTTAGGGGCTGTCCTCTTTGTCGTGTCCTTATTGATAAGCTTGGGATATGTATATTACGCAACGATCTCTTCAGAATTACGAGATGTCGATAAGACACTGATTGAGGAAACAAGAAACCTTCAAGCTCTCTATGACAAAGAAGGGGTTATTTCTGTTAATAGAGAAATTATCATGCGAGCTAGCTCAAATGAGCGGCTCTATCTCCTGCAAACAGGCCCCAATAGTATGGCGGGAAATCTTGGACCGACAATTATTTCTCAAGAGGATGTTGAGCTATTCGGCCTTTTGCAGGCCCCAGATCAAACGCAAAGACCCTTTAGTCTTATAAAATTCAAATATTCTGTTCCAAACACAGAAATAGATGATCTTAAAAACCGCCGAGTCAGGGCTTTGGCTGGATATGTGTTTGACAGTGATCGGCCAGTCGCTGGACTCATTATAGGTAGGGATGTTGAGACGATTATGCGCACGTCCGACCGAGTGACTAGAGCTATGTACATATCCTCTATTCTAGCGCTCGTTCTGGGTTTAATCTCAAGTTGGTTTGTGTCTGGACGCTTTACGCGCCGAATTGAGGAATTTAACCACCTGGCCACGGATGTTAGAGCTGGAAATCTCGATAGACGTGCCACACGGAATTATAGCGAGGATGAATTAGATCTGCTCGCAGAGCATCTTAATGCCATGCTGGATCATATTGATCGGTTAATGAAAGCTATGCGTTATGCGGGTGACAGTATCGCTCATGATCTTCGCTCGCCTTTAACCCGGTTACGCACCCGGCTGGAGAGCGCAGCTGTCGAGACAGCAAATGCGGGCGCGTCAGATACATTATATGCTGCTGCAGAAGATGCTGGAGAACTGCTTAAGACATTTGATTCTGTCTTACGAATTGCACGCCTTGAGGCTGGGGAGAGGCGGGAACTGCTTAAAGACGTCGATCTAAAGCCTGTATTGGATGATATTGCCGAGCTTTATGAGCCAGCTTGTGAGGAAGAAAATTTGTCTTTTACGACGAATATTGAAGGTAATTTACTTATTCGTGTAGATAGAGGGCTCTTATCTCAGGCTGTTTCAAATTTAGTCGAAAATGCCATAAAATACACACCAAGTGGTGGTCAGATTGCTCTCAAATTGGAGCGCAATAAATCTGGGCGCGTCGAAATTTCTGTAACGGACAGCGGACCTGGTATCCCGGAGGCAGACCGAGAACGTGTTAAAGAACGGTTTGTCAGATTGGATAAAAGTAGGTCTCAACCTGGAAGCGGTCTGGGGTTGTCACTCGTCGAAGCTATCGCGGATCTGCATCGCGCGGAGTTTCTTCTCACAGAGGGAATTCTCTCAGAACATGGTAAGGGATTGTCGGCTAAACTGATTTTTCCAAGACGCCGGAAAAGCTAATCAATCCAGAGTTAGGCCGCATAGGGGTTTGGCTGATTTGGTGTTTGGTTTGGTAGACCTGTAGATGCGGGCTGGGCTGCTGCAGGCATGGGTGGAAGCCCCGGAAGCGGCGCAGATGTTTGATCTGGTGTTGGGTTAACTTGCGGTGTTGGATTCTGGTCTTGATTGGGATTGCTAGTATCATTGGAGAGAACTTGAGCAATATCTTGCGCCAGTTTAGAAAATTCGTCGGCGACCTCTGTTTCTTCTTCAACTTTTTTCTTAATGATAGGCTTGTTGGGAAGTGTGAAGGTAACTGTTGTCCCTTGTCCAACAACTGACTCCATTTTAAAGTTTCCACCATGCATTTCCACAAGTGATTTAGATAGAGCTAGCCCTAACCCTGTACCTTCATGTTTGCGCGAATGTTGACTATCAATTTGTTCGAACGGTTGAGCTAAGCGTTTTATATCTTCTTCGGAAATACCAATTCCGGTATCAGTCACGCTTATAATTTGGCCCGCAGATTTTACACTGACATTCACAGTGACACTGCCTCCCTCGGGTGTAAATTTAATTGCATTTGTGACGAGATTGAGAAGTATTTGTTTCACGTTTCGCTGGTCAGCTAATATTTCCGGTGTTTGGACTTCATTATAAATCAATTTCAATCGGTTATCATCGGCGCGTCCTCTGACGATCCGCAAGACTTGTGAAATCAGATCGTTAATGCTTATCGGTTCAGGGTTTAAGTTCATTTTCCCGGCTTCAATTTTTGACATATCCAAAATGTCATTAATCAGTGAGAGAAGATGTTGTCCTGAGAAAAGGATATCATTCACATATTCTTTATAGCGCTGATCTCCCAACGGGCCGAACATTTCTTTTTTCATGATATCCGAAAAACCATTAATGGCATTTAGAGGTGTTCTGAGCTCATGGCTCATGTTGGCGAGAAATTCACTTTTAGATTGACTGGCTTGCTCGGCTCTAATCTTTTCCTGCTCATAACTTTCAGCCAGTTCAACAATGCGGCTTTGAGACTTACGCAAAACGTCAATGGTCCGCTGTAGAGCGGTTTCATTTTGTTGCAGTTGATGCTCACGAATTCTAATCGCTGTGACGTCAGTCCCAATGCTTACACGTCCGCCATCGAGAGTTGAGGTCTCCAAATATCGAATCCAGCGCCCGTCTTTTAGTTGCACTTCCTTACCGTTCGCGCCATGATCATATATCTCTTCGATAGATCGATTAGCGTTATATTCTACGGTCGCATGATCAAGCCCTTTAGTTAAAACACCTGGCGCAAATCCGAAAAAATCTTCGAACCGATTATTCCAAAGAATAAGTTGATCTCTTGGGCTCCAAATCACAAATGAATCATTCATGGAACTCAACGCATCATGTAGTCGTGCTTCTGCCGCTTCCAAACGTGCCTGAGCACCAATTTGTTCGGTGACATCCATCCCTATGCCTAGGACAATTCGCATGTTGTCTTCACCCCGAGTTAAGGGTTGGCCGCGCATGGAAAGAGTCAGTGGTAATCGAGCCACTTTTAAATCATATTGGAAACTACCGGCCATATGAGCCCGACGTGCCATATGAAGAAATTTCTCTCGAAAGTTTGTATCAAATAGGTTCAAAAAGTCCGGCACAGGCATGATATGTTCATGCTCCGGTAATCCTGTAAGTTGGGCAAATGTCGGGCTTACATAGGCTTCATTCGTTGTAAGATTAATCTCCCAAATGCCACTGCCGTTGCCTTGAATGGCCGCTTTGAATCGCTGCTGCGAAATTTCTTGTTTTTGGTCATGCTCTAAGACTTGATTTAATTGCCCTCGGGCATATTTGTAAAATAAATATATGAGGGCAGCCATGCCAGCTAACAATGAACCGAGCCAAAAAGCTAATCTTTGCCAGTTGCTATTCACAGATTTTGGGTTGGATTTGACAATGCTAAGAGAAGAGCTGGGGAGGGCTTTGCTGGCAAGCCACATATCGCCTGAGTCTGTTTTCAATGACGTGACTTTCACGTCAGTCGATCTCATAAGGTTTTTTAAGCGATCAGCTGGAATATCAAAATAATTTGCTGCGTGAACTTTGCCGTCTGCAGACGCGCTATCAATAACACGACCACTATGTTCTACAAGTGCCAGCGACCTATCTTTTGATGAAACTAAAGAGCCTTGCCGAAGGGCTACAAGTAGGTAAGCATCCCCAGCCTTTTGAACTATCACCGGATTTAATGCGCCATTGTCACCTTTTAATGAGGTAATGATAACTCCAGTTTGAGGATAAGACCCAAGCCGGAGTTGAGCGAGAGGTTGAGCATTTGGTGTACCGGCAATTATATTATGATCGGCATCTATGAGGGCAACTCTTGCAATATCCCGACCCCGTGCAATTACGTTGACAATCTGATTGCCGTTATTGCCAACCGTAAGACCGTTATTAATCCAATCAATCTGTGCATCTAAACGCTCGCTGACGGCATCAACTGATTGTTCTAGTTCCACTTGAACATTGTTTTTGGCCATTTCTAACATTGTAGTCCTATTGGAATTTACAATAACGTAGGAAATAGCGAGAAAGAAAAGTGTGAAGGCGCCTGCCGCCATCATTAGTTTCCGAAATGCATCACTGCCAGCAGCATTAAATAAATTACGTGCTTTATCGGATAGTTGTTCGCGTCGGTCTTCGGCAAAAACTGCATTTGACTGCACTGGAGCATGTGGCCGTCCTTGATTAGGAACAGCTTGCGCCTGGTAAGTCGGATTTATGTGTTGCGGTTGGTTCAAGTTAGTCACAAAGAATCAATTTACTGAAAGTCTAGACTGAATTTTCGAAAAATTCATGGTTGAAATCCCTTTATCGCCTGCGGTTTTCCGATTTTATAACCCTGAACGGCATCAAACTTCAGATTCTGAACAAACTTCAGGATTTTATCATTTTCAATACCTTCGGCGATCAACTTCACACCCAAACTTTCTTTTAGGGATAAAATAGCTTTCAGAATGGCCAATTCTCTCTTGTCGTTCATGGCACTCCGAATAAATTCAGCGTCAATTTTTAGCCAATCGGCTGGAAAGGCGCGTAAATATCTAATTGAAGCGGCACCCGCTCCCACGTCATCCAGACAAACCGGATGACCACGACTTTGTAAAACTGAGAGAATATCTTTGGCTTTGCCGAGATCACGCAGATCCCAAGTTTCCGTTAACTCAATTATAAGTTTTTCTGGAGGGCCTGTGAAGGCCGATAGGCATGCCATGATTGACCGCTCAAAGTCTTTTTCTTCAATTGAGGCGCCAGATATATTGATTGCAATGCCTGTTCCTTCAGGGTCATGATTTAATGTCAGCACGGCTCTTGCCAGCATAGACATGTCTAGATCTTTAATCGCGCCGCTAATTTCCGCAGGCCTTAAAACCCCTTCCAAGCCGTCGTCATTTTCAAACCGTACTAACCACTCATGGTGTGAAATTTCATTGCTATCAAGGTGTAAAATTGGTTGCTCATAGACCTGAAAACGTTCTTCGGAAACATGTTCCCGGAATCCATGAAATGTCCGCAAGTCGTTCATCACATAGGCTATAGGGGAATGACCCTAAAAAAGTTCTTAAAAAACAGTGCTATCCTAGGGTTTTTTGAGCGATTTCGAGAACATTTTTCGAAGGTTTAGACGAAATTATACGTGAAAGTTGCTCTTTTATAAGTTTTTGACGGGATTTGTCATATTTTGGCCAGGTTTCAAATAATCCTAGTAGTCGTGCCGCGACTGATGGGTTGCGGCTATCCATATCAAGGATTTGATCCGTGAAAAAGTGATATCCTTGGCCAGAAATATGGTGAAATGCTTCAGGATTATTGACAGCAAAACCTCCCAACAAAGCCCTCACACGGTTTGGGTTATTTGGCGTGTAAGCCTCATGCTGGGTAAGGTTATATATCCGTTGTAAGCTGTTTTTTCCGTCTTGGCCGGCAACAATCATAAACCATTTGTCGATGACGAGTGGATTGTCTTTCCATTTGTTATAAAAATCCAACATGGATTGGTCGACACGTCGCCCACCGAGTTTACTCAGTGTCACCAATCCTGCAATTTCATCTGTCATGTTTGAAGCCGATTTAAATTGCGAAATAGCTAAAGGCGCGGCTTGTGGGTCACGTCGTGAGGCGAGTAAACTCAAGCAACGATTTTTTAAAGCTCGCCGGCCAGCTGAGGGCGCACTAGGCGAAAAAGCACCTTGATTTGCCATCGCGTTATAAAAGCCAGCTAAATCCTCTTCTAGGTCGTCGCCTATAGCGCGTTCCAACCAATTTCTAGCGAGATGAATAGCTATCGGGTCTGTTATCTCAAGACTTTGGAGAATTTCAGCGCTTGCGGGGGGCGTTAAAACCAGAGCCTTGTAAGCGGGATCAAAATCCTTATCTAACAAAGTTTCTCGGAGAGCAGTTGTGTAGGCTTTGAGTGATGTATCTGGATCTGGGATAGTTCCGCTTTCAATGGCCTTTGCGGTTTGGCATAATAGTTTTCGTGCCAAAGTTTGTCCGGCTTCCCATCTGTTAAATCCATTAGGGTCATGACGCATCAGGCGAACAAGGTCATTAGTTGTGTATCCGGCGTCTAAAATGATGGGTGCTGAGAAATCTTGAAATGCAGAAACGGTGAAGTCCGAACTTCCATCGACTTTGATCGTTTTAGTTTTGCTACCTAATATTAGTAGTTCTGGGTCGATAACAGGTTCGGACTCATAAACTGCTTGAAGTTTGACGGGGACAGGTCGGTTGCCGTCCTGTTTGAAGCTGACTTCTCGGGTTGCCGTGTTCGTTACCATCTTTACTTTGGGTGTTCCCGCCTGATTATACCAGCGCATAAAATCAGTCAGGTCTTTCCCTGATATTTTTTCAAAGCAGTCAATGAATTGCTCCACAGTGGCCGCCGTTCCATCAAGACTTTCAAAATATAGATCACAGCCTTTGCGGAAGGTTTTTTCACCTAGCAATATTTTGAGCATGCGGATAAGTTCTGCCCCTTTTTCATAGACAGTCGCCGTGTAAAAATTATCGATCTTTATGAATTGCGAAGGGCGTACCGGGTGCGCGAGAGGTCCGGCATCTTCAGGAAATTGCCGAGACCGTAATGCCCGAACATCTTTAATGCGCTGTACGGTTGCCCCACGTTGGCTGGCTGAAAATTCTTGGTCGCGAAAGACAGTAAAACCTTCTTTTAGGCAGAGTTGGAACCAATCTCGACATGTAATGCGATTGCCCGTCCAGTTATGGAAATATTCATGGGCGACGACGCTTTCGATACGTTCAAAATTTAGATCCGTTGCCGTTTTTTCATCCGCGAGCAGCAAGACAGAATTGAAAATATTCAAACCTTTATTTTCCATGGCTCCAAAATTAAAATCCCGGACAGCGACGATCATGAAACGATCCAGATCATATTCGCGGCCATATTCCTCCTCGTCCCATTTCATGGAGCGTTTGAGAGCGTCCATCGCATACTCACATTTGGGCGCGTCGCCGGGATCAGAATAAATGGTTAGCGGGATGTCACGACCACTTTTAGTCGTGAAACTGTCCTCTAATGTGTCAAACTCCCCGGCGACCAAGGCAAAGAGATAGCAAGGCTTGGGGAAGGGATCTTCCCAGATGGCGTAATGTTTCCCTTCAGGAAGAGCCCCCTCTTCAATCATATTCCCATTAGACAGTAAAAAAGGATAATTATCGAGATCAGCTTCAATCCGCACGGTGAAAACCGAAAGCACGTCCGGTCGATCCAGATAATAGGTCATTCGGCGGAAGCCTTCAGCTTCACATTGTGTGCAAAAACGCCCGCCGGAGACATAGAGGCCCATTAACGTCGAATTAGCGGATGGATTACAAACCGTTTCTATCTCCAGTGTACAAATGTCAGGAAGGTCATTTAATATAAGCTGGGTTTGGGTCAGTTTATATTCGCTGCGTTTTAAATTTCGACCGTCAATTTTTACTGACTTTAATTGGATGTCGTCTCCATCAAGTTCTAACGGGCCGGTCGCTTGGCGCGTGAGATGTAACTTTGATTTAACGAGCGTTGCTTCCGGCTCCAAATTGAAATCAAGATACACTGAGTCAACTTTGAAGTTGGGAGGCGTATAGTCGGCTAATAGGGTTGGCTTTGGGGCGGCGTCAGGTCTCATATTTTCTCCAATCCTAATGCGATATCAGGTCTATCGGGTCGGAAATCAAGGGGGAGTTAAGGTCGCAGGGATGTCAGCTTAAGCAGATTGATTGGTAACACCAATCATCTTGTTGACACTGATAATTGTATGGGCCATTGGTATGTCGCCCTGAAGCAATACATCCGTTCAACTATCCCGTTTAAGAGACAGATTCTCCATGGAATTCAAAAAAATATTAATCGCAAACCGCGGTGAAATTGCTATCCGTATTATGCGAGCTGCCAATGAGCTTGGGAAGAAAACTGTCGCGATTTATGCCGAAGAGGACAAGCTAGGGTTACACCGATATAAAGCTGATGAGGCGTATCTCATAGGCAAAGGTATGTCGCCTGTTGGTGCTTATTTGTCTATTGAAGAAATTATCCGCGTCGCCAAAGAAAGCGGGGCTGATGCGGTTCATCCGGGATATGGATTATTATCCGAAAATCCCGATTTTGTTGATGCTTGCCATGAGGCGGGTATTACATTCATCGGCCCGCGTGCTGAAAGCATGCGGCTTTTAGGTGATAAAGCATCCGCGCGAAAAGTGGCCGAAAAAGCTGGTGTACCCGTTATTCCAGCGACAGATGTATTGAATGACGATTTTGAGGCGATCAAAAAACAGGCGGCAAAGATCGGCTATCCGCTTATGCTCAAAGCTAGCTGGGGCGGCGGTGGTCGCGGTATGCGTCCTATCCATGAAGAGAGCGAGATAGAAAATAAAGTCCTTGAAGGTCGTAGAGAAGCCGAAGCGGCTTTTGGTAATGGCGAAGGTTTTCTTGAGAAAATGATCACCAAAGCACGCCATGTTGAGGTTCAGATTTTAGGCGATAAGTCAGGTGATATTTATCATTTATGGGAACGGGACTGCTCCGTGCAGCGCCGCAACCAAAAGGTCGTTGAACGTGCGCCCGCGCCTTATCTTTCAATGAAACAGCGCGAAGAACTATGCGCGCTCGCTGTAAAACTCACGAAACATGTTGGCTATGAATGCGCCTGCACGGTTGAATTCCTCATGGATATGAACACCGATGAGTTTTATTTCATCGAGGTTAACCCACGTGTACAAGTAGAACATACAGTAACCGAGGAAGTAACTGGGATTGATATTGTTCGCGCGCAAATCCTGCTAGCGGAAGGGAAGTCACTCAAACAAGCCACAGGTGCGGCATCTCAAGATGAGATAATTCTTAATGGTCATGCCATTCAGGCGCGCGTAACCACGGAAGATCCACAAAATAATTTTATCCCTGATTACGGCCGGATCACGGCCTATCGTTCCGCTAATGGTATGGGTATTCGTCTTGACGGTGGAACGGCTTATGCCGGCGCCGTCATCACGCGATATTATGATAGCTTATTGGTTAAGGTGACGGCTTGGGCCCCGACGCCCGAAATGGCCATTTCACGACTTGATCGATCCTTGCGCGAATTTCGCGTTCGCGGCGTTTCTACCAATATTCCATTTGTTGAAAATCTGCTCAAGCATAAGAAGTTTCTGGATAATAGCTATACAACGAAATTTATCGATACTACGCCTGAGCTATTTACGTTTGCAAAGAGAAAGAACCGGGCCAACAAGCTTCTGACCTATATCGCGGATATTACGGTAAATGGTCATACGCAAACTAAAGGTAAGCCTCGTTCTGCAGCGGCCAAGCTAACAATTGAAGCGCCGCAGTTAAAAGCTGAGACGCCGCCGCCAGGCTTGAAAAATATGTTGGAAGATAAAGGCGCTCAAGCCGTAGCGGATTATTTGCTGGCGCAAAAACAGGTCATGATTACGGATACGACCATGCGGGATGGTCACCAGTCTCTATTGGCGACCCGTATGCGTAGTATCGACATGCTTGGGATTGCCAAAGCTTATAGTCATAATTTGCCAAACCTGTTTTCGATGGAATGTTGGGGCGGGGCAACTTTTGATGTGGCGTATCGCTTTTTACAGGAAGACCCCTGGCATAGATTGCGGGAGTTACGTTCGCGCATGCCGAATTTGCTCACACAGATGCTTTTGCGAGCGTCTAATGCGGTGGGTTATACAAATTATCCAGATAATGTTGTTGAGCAATTTATTTGGCGTGCGGCTGAAAATGGCGTCGATGTCTTTCGCGTTTTTGATAGTCTCAATTGGACGACAAATATGCGCCTCGCCATCGAAACCGTGCTTAAAACGGGCCGTATCTGTGAAGGGACGATTTGTTATACGGGCGATATCTTAAATCCTGAGCGGTCCAAATATGATCTGGATTATTTTGTCGGAATGGGCCGAGAGCTCAAAGATATGGGTGTCCATATTTTGGGTCTCAAAGACATGGCTGGCCTCTTAAAGCCCGCCTCAGCCCGCATTTTGGTCAAAGCCCTAAAAGATGAAACGGGCTTGCCCATTCATTTTCATACTCATGATACCAGTGGCATTGCGGCTTCCACGGTTTTGGCCGCTGTTGACGCGGGGGCGGACGCTGTGGATGCAGCAATGGATGCGTTTTCCGGTGGTACATCTCAACCCTGCCTCGGTTCAATCGTTGAAGCTTTACGTCACACGGAAAGAGATACGGGGCTGGATATTTCAACCATCCGCGAAATTTCCGATTATTGGAAACAGGTTCGTCAAAGTTATAGCGCCTTTGAAATTGGTGTGAATCCACCTGCGTCCGAGGTTTATCTCCATGAAATGCCGGGCGGGCAATATACCAACTTACGGGCTCAAGCCGGTAGCCTTGGGCTGGCGGATCGCTGGTCTGAAGTGGCGCAAAAATATGCCGATGCTAATTTGATGTTTGGTGACATTGTCAAGGTGACTCCGTCTTCCAAGGTTGTTGGAGATATGGCCCTCATGATGGTCACGCAAGGCTTGACACGCGAGGATGTTGAAGACCCAGAACAGGATATCGCTTTCCCGGCGTCTGTGATCGAAATGATGCGAGGTAATCTTGGCCAACCACCGGGTGGATGGCCAAAAGGCATCCAAAAGAAGGTTCTTAAACACGAAAAGCCTTTCACGGTTCGTCCGGGTGAAAAAATGAACCCCGTCGATATGAAGGCGACCCAAAAGGCTCTAAAAAAAGAACTTGAAGGCTATGATGTCGATATTGATGAGCTTACAGCTTACACGATTTATCCCAAGGTTTTCCTCGACTATATGGGGCGACGACGGACTTACGGCCCTGTTTGGTCGCTACCGACACCGGTCTTTTTTTGGGGCATGGAAGTAGGTGAAGAAATTTCTGTTGAGATCGATTCAGGTAAGACCTTGGAAGTTCGCTTGGTGGCTATCGGTAACACGCGTGAAGACGGCGAAGTCAAAGTCTTCTTTGAACTAAATGGTCAGCCCCGCTCGATCATGGTACCGGACCGATCCGTTCAAAACCTCACCAAAAAACGTCAGAAAAAAGAACCGGGCAATAAAAACCAAATAGGTGCACCTATGCCAGGTTCGATTGCGACGGTCGCCGTATCAGAGGGCGAGGACATCAAAGCCGGGGATTTAGTTCTCACAATCGAAGCTATGAAAATGGAAACCGCTATCCATGCGGATGTTAGTGGAACGGTTAAAGCTGTTCATGTAAGCGTGGGTGATCAGATAGATGCCAAGGATTTATTGGTAGAAATCGACAACTAATTTCCATCCCTTGCTTGCAATTTTTCTCAGCGCGTCGCATATGCGGCGCGTATTTCATTCTGTAGTTCTAAGGACATAAAATGGCCCGCCAATTTTGTTATCATATGCAAGGCCTTACCAAGAAGTTTGGTAATAAGACCATCCTCGACAATGTTCATTTGTCTTTCTATCCGGACGCCAAGATTGGTCTCGTTGGGATTAACGGTGCGGGTAAATCCACGCTCATGAAAATCATGGCAGGGGTTGATACGGAAGTCACGGGCGAACATTGGGCCGCGGAAGGCGTTAAGGTTGGGTATCTGCCTCAGGAACCCCGTCTTAATCTCGATAAAAATGTATGGGAAAACGTCATTGAGGGCTGTGAAGATAAGCAGATTTTTGATGACTACAATAAAGTCGCTATGGAAATGGCGGAGGAATATTCCGACGAAATCATGGAAAAAATGACCGCTTTGCAAGAGCAGGTCGATGCGCGTGATGCGTGGGATATTGACAGTAAAATAGAAATGGCGATGCAGGCCCTGCGTTGCCCGCCCAAAGACAGTCCAGTCAATAATCTTTCCGGGGGGGAGGCGCGACGCGCTGCTCTTTGTCAACTCTTACTATCTAAACCTGACCTCTTGCTTCTCGATGAGCCGACCAACCATCTGGATGCCGAAACCGTGGCTTGGCTTGAAAATTACTTGGTCAATTATAAAGGCGCGATCATTCTTATTACGCATGATCGCTATTTCCTTGATAATATTACCGGCTGGACTTTGGAGCTCGACAGAGGTCGGGGATTGCCCCACGAAGGCAATTATTCCAGCTGGCTCGCGGCCAAAGAAAAACGGTTGGTTCAAGAAGGGCGAGAATCCGATAGTAAGACCAAGGCGCTGAAACGTGAACTTGAATGGATTAATCAAAACCCCAAGGCCCGTCAGAGCAAATCCAAAGCCCGTATCAAGGCTTATGATAAATTACTGGAAGAGGCTGAAACAGAAACTGTCACCCACGCTGACATTCGTATTCCTATGGGAGAGCGTCTTGGTAATGTCGTGGTTGAGGCCAACGGAATATCCAAAGGTTTTGGCGATAAATTGCTGATCAAAGATTTGTCTTTCCGCCTTCCTAAGGGGGGTATTGTCGGTGTGATCGGGCCTAATGGAGCCGGTAAAACCACATTATTTAAAATGATTACAGATCAAGAAAACCCGGATGAAGGGACCTTCAAGGTTGGTGAAACGGTTCAACTTGGTTATGTGGATCAGATGCGGGATAATCTCGATCCAAGCAAAAATGTTTGGGAAGCGATCTCAGACGGTCTTGATATTATCACCATGGGCAAACGCGAGGTGCCAAGTCGGGCCTATGTTGGCGCCTTTAATTTTAAAGGCACAGATCAGCAGAAAAATGTTGGTCAACTCTCGGGCGGGGAACGTAACCGGGTAAATCTGGCCAAGATGCTGTCCAAGCCTTGCAACCTTTTACTGCTGGATGAGCCGACCAATGATCTGGACCGCGAAACGCTGGCATCACTGGAAGTTGCCTTGGAGAAATTCCCTGGCTGTGCCGTGGTTATTTCACATGATCGCTTCTTTCTGGACCGTCTCGCGACACATATTCTTGCTTTTGAAGGCGATAGTCACGTCGAATGGTTTGAGGGTAACTTTGCCGATTATATTGAAGACAAGAAACGTCGCCTCGGTCCGGATGCCGATCTTCCCAAGAAATTGAAGTTTGTGAAGTTTGAGCGCTAATCTGCGTTCATCGCTTTGCGATTGCGGTTTTAATCCCTATACTCACCGCGATTAATGGAGGTGAACGATGGGTCGTATCGGATTACTACTTGTAACTAATTTTGCTGTTTTGATGGTGGCTGGGGTCATCATGAGCCTTCTTGGGTTAGATCAAGGTAGTACGATGAGCATGTTGTTCTTCTGTGCGATCTTTGGTTTTGGGGGTGCATTAGTGTCGCTTTTTATGTCCAAATCAATGGCGAAACGCTCAAGCGGTACACAGATCATTGAAACTCCGTCAAACTCTACTGAACAATGGCTAGTCGATATCACAGCGAAGCTTGCCCAAGAGGCAGGTATAGGCATGCCGGAAGTCGGAATATTCGCATCAGACTCGCCCAATGCTTTCGCGACAGGATGGAATAAAAATAGCTCACTGGTAGCGGTTAGTTCCGGCATGCTGCAGAGTTTTCCTCAAGATGAAATTGAAGCTGTCATGGCTCATGAAATTGGCCATGTGGCCAATGGCGATATGGTCACGCTGACCCTTATTCAGGGTATAACAAATACATTTGTCTTGTTTTTCTCACGCATTGTGGCGTCGCTCGTTGCCGGCGCATCCAGAAATAGAGCTATGGGGCGAATGGGATTTATGGCAACAAGTTGGATTGCTCAAATGGTTTTCGGGATTTTAGCGACTATTATTGTCAAATGGTTTTCCCGCCGTCGTGAATATCGGGCTGATGCTATGGGCGCGAAACTGACCAGCCACACAGCTATGGCAAACGCGCTTGAGAGATTAAAGAACCCTATGGGGTCTGCTCATGCTGAGCTTCCAGAGTCTATGGCGGCTTTTGGAATTTCTTCCGGGTTTCGCCGCAAAATGAGTGGTATGATGGCGACACATCCACCCCTTGATGACAGAATTGCTGCTTTGAGAGCCGCTGGCTAAATTAAACATCTTGCTGGACATCTGTTTTAACCCTACATATCAATTGCGAATTGTTCGCAATTGGAGCCAAAATGGAAAACCCTAAAATTCGTAAGCTGCTTGTTACCCTTCATTTATTATTTGCAGGCTTTTTAACCCCAGCCTTCTTATTGCTTGCCATAACGGGAGGAAATTATCTGATTGGGAATAAGGGTAGCTTAGACAAGACACCGATAGCTTTGGTTGAGAATGCGCAACTGGATTTCAAGTCTGCTACTTTGGAAAGCGATGTAAGGAAGCTGCTGTCGGCCAATAATATCGACTATAAGTTTGAATATGTGAAAAACAGAGGAACTGTTATCCAACTCCGTCCCACCTCTCGTAAATATATAGAAATGAAGCAATCAGCCAAGGGTTTGACCGCAACTTGGGTGCAACCCAGTCTTCAGGCGGGTTTGATGGAGCTTCACAAAGGACATGGGCCAACACTGTTTAAAACCTATCAAAAATTCGTCGCCTTGGGGTTGATCGGGGTTGTCTTTGGTGGGTTTTTGGTAGGTGTTTTGGCCAGAGCCTATCGACGCAAAACGATAATCGCCACAGTGATCGGAACCATCATTTTTATTATATTGGGATTTGTTATATAAAAAGAAATAAAGATATAAAGATTTTTTTATATCTTTTTGAAATCTCCCTGTTATAAGGCTGCATGGATAAAATTGCGACAGCCTTAAAAGTCTTAGGACATACGGAGCGTTTGCGTATCCTCGCCTTAATTTCGCGAGGGGAGCTGACGGTGAGTGAGCTTGTGAAAATATTGGGGCTATCCCAACCCCGTGTCACGCAATATATAAAATCCCTGGAAGATGCTGATATCATTGAACGCCTTAAAGAAGGTAGTTGGGTTTTTTCCCGTTTAAGACAGGATAATGCCGTTATCGCATCCTTGGTTGCGACGACGCTCGCGGCTCTTCCTATTGATGATCGTCAGTTAAAGCTTGATTTTCAACGCCTTGAAGATGTTCGTAAAGAAAGGGCGTTATCTGTTGATAATTTCTTTGCCGATGTAGCGAATGATCGCGGTCAGCTCGGGGACGAATATCTCCCCAAAGCCATGATTGATGCTGCCATGCGTGAGCTTTCCGGAGAGGGACCGTATGACTTCATGATTGATCTGGGAACTGGGACAGGGCGCGTTTTAGAAATTTTCGCAGATCGTGTCGGACGAGGGATCGGTATTGATAATAATGCCGATATGCTCAAAGTTGCACGCCATAAATTATCAGGTGTTGAAAAGCGTCATCTGACCGTGCGTCAGGGCGATCTCACACATTCTCCATTAGACGCAGAGATAGCTGACATTGTGACCCTACATCAGGTGTTGCATTATCTACATGATCCGGCTGAGGCTATTTATGAGGCGGCCCGCCTTATGAAAACTGGTGGAATTTTACTTATTGTCGATTTTGAGGCTCATAACCGGGATGAATACCGCGAAAAATACGCCCATCGCCGACTCGGATTCTCAGATGAGGATATGAAAACATGGTTAGGCAATTATGGATTTCAATTAACCGCGACAAAAACCATTGAAAATGAAACCGATCATCCTAACGCCAGAATTTGGCGTGCCGAACGTATCGATACACAGGAGTTAAGACATGTCAGCCGCACTAGCTAGACGAGGATATAAGGATACATCCTTGGGACCTGTGGCGCGAACCGCCGGGGCGCCACCGGATGACGTGCACGTAAGTTTTGAGTTTTTCCCGCCCAAAAACGAGAAAATGGAAAACACATTATGGGAGTCAATTAAAAAACTAGAAGGTCTTAATCCTGATTTCGTGTCGGTGACCTACGGAGCTGGCGGGTCCACGCGTGAGCGCACGCACCGCACAGTTACGCGTATGGTGCAAGAGACATCATTGCGCCCCGCTGCTCACCTGACATGTGTTGGGTCATCGCAGGAGACGATTAAAGAAATTGCCGATGATTACTGGAAAAATGGTGTTCGCCATATTGTGGCCCTTCGAGGAGACCCGCCCGAAGGCATTTCTGAAAAATATGTCCCTACGGACGGAGGCTATGCCTATAGTTCAGATTTGGTAGCTGGCCTCAAATCCTATCATGATTTTGAGGTATCAGTTTCGGCATATCCAGAACGGCACCCGGAAAGTTCTACATGGGACACCGAGATTGATAATCTCAAGAAAAA
Source organism: uncultured Caulobacterales bacterium (assembly GCA_964587545.1). Lineage (GTDB taxonomy): Bacteria > Pseudomonadota > Alphaproteobacteria > Caulobacterales > Maricaulaceae > JACOMS01. The sequence continues at coordinate 74,260 of CAZPLJ010000001.1, forward strand.
AATTGATGCTGGGGCCACACGGGCTATTACCCAGTTTTTCTTCTCGCCCGATACATTTATGCGTTTCCTGGACCGTACATTAGATGCCGGAATCGATATTCCGATCGTGCCGGGCTTAATGTTGCAGCCTAATTTCAAGGGCCTGAAACGTATGTCGGATATGTGCGGTGTTGAGGTTCCTGATTGGTATGCTGATTTGTTTGAAGGCCTTGATGATGATGCAGCGACACGCGAGCTATTAACGGCGTCGCTGGCGTCAGAATTAACAGCAGAATTGCATGATAGAGGCGTACGGCATTTCCATCTCTATACCCTTAACCGGGCGGGCTTAGCTTATTCTGTGAGCCGAGTGTTAGGGCTTCATAATCGGATGAAAGTCGAAAGCTAATGACTATCTGGACACAAATTGAAAAGGCCATAAAAGAGCGCGTATTAATGCTTGATGGGGCCATGGGTACGATGCTGCAAAAGCAAAAATTGACCCAAGAAGATTTTCATGGTGAGCAATTTGCAGATTGGCATATTCCGCTCAAGGGTAACAACGATCTATTATGCCTGACGAAACCAGACGCTGTTGCGAAGGTGCATCACGCTTTTTTGGAAGCTGGCGCCGATCTAATCGAAACCAATAGCTTTAACGCGACGACACTTAGTCAAAGTGACTATGAGTTAGAAGATCAAGCCCCGATTATAGCGCGGACCTCTGCGCAAATTGCGCGAGAATGTGCCGATATGTGGACGCAAAAAACGCCTGACAAACCCCGCGCTGTTTTGGGATCGATTGGTCCACTCAGTAAAACATTATCTATTTCACCGAAGGTGGAAGATCCTGGTTATCGCGAGGTGACATTTGATCAGGTTTGCGAGGCTTACAAAGAACAGATCATGGCCTTTATCGATATTGTCGATGCTTTATTAATAGAGACGATTTTTGATACATTAAACGCCAAAGCGGCCATTATGGCGGCGAAAATGGCATTTGCCGAAATTGGCTATGAAAAACCTATAATCCTGACAGGTACCATTACTGATAAATCAGGACGAACCTTGTCAGGGCAGACTACGGAAGCTTTCTGGTTATCCATAGCCCATGCTAAACCCTTTGCTGTCGGGTTAAATTGTGCTCTTGGCGCCGATGATATGCGCCAATATATCCATACATTTTCCAAAATTTCTGATGCGCATATAATAGCTTTTCCCAATGCAGGTTTGCCCAATGCGTTCGGCGAATATGACGAAGATCCTGATATGATGGCGGCTAAGGTTGCACCATGGGCTGAGGACGGAATGGTCAATATTCTCGGGGGGTGTTGTGGGACGACACCTGAGCATATTGCGGCTATTGCTAAATCCGTTGAAGGCGTGCAGCCGCGTATGGCGCCTGACTATAAACCTACATTACGCCTTTCCGGTCTAGAACCTTTCCAAATAGCAATTTAATCATGAATACAACACAGTTTATCAATATTGGTGAGCGCACCAATGTGGCCGGCTCGGCCAAATTTAAGCGTCTAATCGTTGACGGGAATTATGATGAGGCGTTGGCTATTGCCCGACAACAGGTCGAAAATGGCGCGCAAATCATCGACATTAATATGGATGATGGTTTGATTGATGGTGTGGCCGCTATGACGCGGTTCTTGCAATTACTCGCTGGGGAACCTGATATTGCCCGTGTTCCGATCATGATCGATAGTTCTAAATGGGATGTGATTGAGGCGGGCCTGAAATGCGTGCAGGGCAAGGCCGTCGTCAACTCTATTTCCATGAAAGAAGGCGAAGCCGAGTTTTTAGAGCATGCTCGCAAACTCCGTGATTACGGGGCGGCGACGGTCATTATGGCCTTTGATGAAAACGGCCAAGCAGAAACGGCTGACCATAAATATGAAATATGTGAGCGAGCGTATAATCTTCTGACAAGTAAGGTCGGTTTCCCACCCGAAGATATCATTTTTGACCCCAATATTTTTGCGGTGGCTACGGGTATCGAAGAACATAACGATTATGCGGTACATTTTTTTGAAGCCTGTCGTCGGATCAAGGCTAATCTACCACATGCGCGTATATCCGGGGGCTTATCTAATGTGAGCTTCGCTTTTCGGGGAAATAACCCGGTTCGTGAGGCGATGCATTCGGTCTTTTTATACCATGCTATTCCGGCAGGCCTTGATATGGCCATTGTCAATGCGGGACAGTTGACGATTTACGATGACATTCCGGCTGAGCTTCGTGAAAATGTTGAAGATGTGATCCTTAACCGACGCTCAGATTCGACAGATCGCCTTTTAGATGTTGCTGACAAATATAAAGGTGGAAAATCAAAGAAGAAAGTTGTCGATACGAAGTGGCGTGACAATCCTGTCAATAAGCGGCTTGAACATGCTCTTGTTCACGGAATTACCAAACATATCGTCGAAGACACAGAAGAAGCCCGACAAGCCGCTGAGCGTCCATTGCATGTCATTGAAGGCCCCCTCATGGACGGCATGAATGTCGTGGGTGATCTGTTCGGGGCTGGCAAAATGTTCTTGCCACAAGTTGTGAAATCGGCGCGCGTGATGAAAGCAGCTGTGGCACATCTCATGCCTTTCATGGAAGCCGAAAAAGAAGAAATGGGTATGGTTGGCCAGTCTAACGGCAAAGTCTTGATGGCGACTGTCAAAGGCGATGTGCACGATATTGGGAAAAACATCGTTGGCGTGGTTTTGCAATGTAATGGTTATGATATCATTGACCTGGGTGTGATGGTCCCGTGCGAGAAGATCTTAAACGAGGCTCAAAAACACAATGTGGATATGATCGGCTTATCGGGTTTGATTACGCCGTCTCTGGACGAGATGGTTTATGTGGGATCTGAAATGCAACGACGCGGTATGGACATGCCGCTTTTGATCGGCGGCGCTACGACATCGAAAACGCATACGGCCGTCAAAATTGAACCGGCCTATGAAAACGGTCCTACGGTTTATGTAACCGATGCCTCACGTGCCGTGGGTGTAGTTGGCTCATTATTGGGTGACCGCAAAGATGTCTATTGTTCTGACTTGCGTGATGACTATGCCAAAGCTCGCGAGACACACTTTGCGGGACAGCAGAAAAAATCACGTTTATCTCTGGAGGATGCCAGAAAAAATTCGGTGCAGATAAATTGGTCAGGCTACCAACCGCCCAAACCAACATTTATCGGCACAAAATCTTTCGAAAATTATGATCTGGCTAAATTGCGTCCGTTCATTGACTGGACACCTTTCTTTGCGACATGGGAGCTTAAAGGACGATATCCAGCTATATTAGAATCGGACGCTTATGGCGAGGCGGCGAAGGACCTTTTCCAGGACGCCAATAAGATGCTCGACAAATTGATCTCGGAAAAATGGGTCGAGGCTCGCGCCGTTATCGGATTTTGGCCGTGTGAGCGTGAAGGCGATGATATCCGTGTCTTTACCGATGAAAGTCGATCGGAAGAGTTAGCTAAGCTCCATGGTCTCCGCCAACAAATAGATAAAGGCACATCAAACAGACCTAATTTCTGCCTTTCAGATTTTGTCGCGACATCCGATGATTATATTGGTGGCTTCGCCGTCACAGCCGGACTGGGCGAGGGCGGTCGTGCAGAAAAGTTTAAAGCCGACGGGGATGATTATAATGCTATTTTATTTCAGGCTTTAACGGACCGCTTAGCCGAAGCTTTTGCTGAACATATGCATCAACGGGTTCGTCGGGAGTATTGGGGCTATGCGCCAAATGAAACATTCTTAGGCGACGATTTAATCGCCGAGAAATATGATGGTATACGTCCAGCTCCCGGATATCCTGCCCAGCCCGATCATACGGAAAAGGCGACACTTTTTAGAATATTAGATGCAACTGAGAAAGCCGGGGTCACGCTCACGCAAAGCTTTGCTATGCATCCCGCAAGTTCTGTCTCAGGTCTTTATTTCAGTCATCCAGACAGTGTATATTTTGGTGTCGGTAAGATCGAGAAAGATCAAGTCGAGGACTATGCGTCACGTAAAGATATGGACTTAGAAGATGTAGAACGCTGGCTTGCGCCAATTCTGAATTATCAATAAAATTTGAAGTGTAATAAAAAAAGCTGAATCAGATAATCGTATCTAATTCAGCTTTACACCCCGTTTTCGAGATTTTGCTACACTGTTACATGAATAATGTATTGACAATATCGGACACAATATTTGACAATTTCAGCCAATATTGCTTTTATCGCCAATATGAATATTGGGACCGTATCCGCAAGATATTTTCAATCCGCCTGGCAAACTTGCCTGACATCTGGCTGCGAGTATAGCGAATTAATCGAGCATTGCAACCTATCCGGTATAAATATTATGAATCCCTTGTTCCGGCCTCACGGTTCAATGATGATCGATCTTCTTCATGCTGCGGAAGCCATTCTTGAAAAAAAGGGCATAGGCATAGATGTTGGGCAGGATTTCAAACCCAAGACGTTTCGAGATATTGGTTATGGCTCAATGTTTTGCGATAGCATTATTGGCGCCTTGAATTTTAACGAAAAATATCAACGCTTGACGCAGGAAATCGGGCGGACTCATATTGAAGTTAGAGGTGATGAGGCCGCTATAGTTTGGACACCCTTTTCCGATGACACTGAATATATGCGGCCGATAACAGATGCTGTATTCGGAGGATATTTTACAATTGGAACTTGGATGACTTGGATTCAGGTAAAAAACTTCCAATCCAAAGTCAGTTTCCGGCATGGCCCTGTTCCATATGCCGATGAATTTTCGGTCGCCTTTGGCTGTGAGATTAACTTCAATGCGTCGGAAAATTCGCTTACCATTCCAACTTCTTTAGCAAAAGCAGAATTACCGCAAAGAAATACATCTATGGTGAGACTAATCTCTTCAAGGCTTGATGAAGCCTTGGTTCAGTATGGACGGTCGGCAAATTATGTAACACGAACATATGATTGCTTAGAAGCCCTTTTGCCAAGGGGTACGCCCTCAATCGTTCAGGTCGCTGATCTTATCGGGCTAACCGAACGAACTTTGAGACGAAAACTGGACGCAGAAGGAACCAGTTTTCGACAAATTTTGGAAAATGTCCGGCGTCTTTCTTGTGAAATTCTCATGCGTGATAGCAAAATGACGTTGTCGGAAGTAGCTCAAAGGTTGGGATATAGTGAGCAGAGCGCTTTCAACCGTGCTTTTAAGAAATGGTATGGCAAAACACCTAAAAATTACTTTTCTGAGGGCGATTAACTGAGAGCTTTATCCCTTAAAAGGCGAATATAAGCTTTCTTCACTATTTAAAGTGTCGAAAAATGAGCGAAATCGGGTAAAAAAACTGTCATATATTGTATTCAGACGTGACGAACTTTCAAAAAGTCTTTATTAGCTCCCTCTTTACCATTTAGGTAATATCGGGAATAATACAACATACAAAGGTCTATATAAAGGCTTATTGAGGCGGACAGAGACGGATGAAACCTACCCCCACACAACGTGGCAACGCAATGAAACCGGCTACTTTCAACACCTTAAGTGCGGCGTTGGACTATGCCGCAAGTTGCAAAACGGGTTTTAATTACTACTCCAGTCGTGGAGATATAACCGCTAGCCTACCTTATGCAGAGTTACGTAATAGAGCTATTGAAGTGGCCAAACGCCTCGTTCCATTTGCCAAAAAAGACTCCCGCATAGGCTTAGTCGCCACGACATCTCCTGAGTTTGCGATTTTGTTTTTTGCATGTCAGTATGCGGGTCTCGTACCTGCACCTCTTCCATTACCCGTGACACTTGGAGGTCGAAGCTCCTATGAACGTCAGCTACAGCGTATGGCTGACACAGGCGATTTCCACGCACTCCTCACGCCAAAGTCTATGGAACCTATCGTCAGTGCGGCTTTGAATGATCATGATACGCCCGTCATGACATTTGCCCAAGCGATGGAACTTCCCTCTGGTGTTAAATTACGTCCGCATGACGAAGACGGATTATGCTATATTCAATACTCCTCAGGTAGTTCTAGCTCGCCCAAAGGTATTATTGGAACCCAAAAGACAGTCACATCAAACTGCAAAGCCATTGTTCAGCACGGTCTTAAAACCAAAGAAGATGACCGGGGCGTTTGCTGGCTGCCTATGTACCATGATATGGGCCTTATCGGATGTATGTTGTCGCCTATGATGAGCCAGATGACAGCAGATTATTTGGATCCTCAGGATTTTACTCGACGCCCAATTACTTGGCTTAAGCTCATTTCTGAAAATCGTGGCACCATGACCTACAGCCCGACTTTCGGGTATGAGTTATGCGTAAGGCGTTGGCGCGATGATGCCGATCTTGACCTATCCAGCTGGCGGATCGCCGGTATTGGTGGCGACATGGTACGTCCAGAACCTTTGCAGGAATTTTCTAAAACATTTGAAACCCACAAATTTGATGAAGGTGCTTTCACGCCGAGTTATGGCCTGGCCGAAACGACGCTGGCCGCAACTTTTTCACCACTTGGGCAGGGCCTAAAGACACATACGATCGATATGTCCCGCTATGAACGTACAAGCGAAGCGATCGACGCAGCTGACCTAACACCTGCCGAGTCTCAACGGACTTTTGTCGCTTGTGGTCCCATTCTTCCCGGACATGAAATGGAAGTGCGTGATTTCGATGGTGCCGTTTTAGGCGAGAAAAAGGTCGGGCGCATTTGTATGCGCGGGCCGAGTGTCTCGCCCGGGTATTTCCGTAACCGCCAAGCGACAGAAGCCGCTTTCACCCAAGATGGTTGGCTTGATACGGGTGATCTGGGATATTGGCTGGACGGCCAGATCGTCGTCACGGGTCGTTATAAAGATCTTATCCTTTGGCATGGTCGTAACATCTGGCCGCAAGACATTGAATGGGCGGCACAAGCAGCCGCCCCACATCGTTGTGGCCGGGCTTGTGCTTTTTCTATGGGCGGTGCGGGTGACAATAAACAAATTATGCTCTTGCTTGAGTGCCGGACTCGCGACCCGCAACTCTTGGCCGAAATCCATACAACTGTGACCGCCGCAATCCGACTAGAAGTGGGTGTACCGGTTCAGTTGCAACTTGTCCCGAGAGCCTCGATGATCATGACGTCCTCCGGCAAGCTGTCTCGTGCCCGCGTCAAAGAAAAATTTCTTAAAGGCGCGATCATTGATTTGCAATCCACAACGCCCTTCGAAGTTGTTTCGGCTGACGCTGGGTAATCAACATGTCCTCCGGGACGCCTCTTCTTGCTATTACGGGTGCGACAGGATTTGTCGGTACCAAAGTTGTTAAGCACGCTTTGAGCGCTGGGTATCATGTCAGAGCCCTGATCCGTAACCCGAGCAAGAAACCCAAAATTGATCATCCCAATCTGACATGGCATCAAGGCGCGCTTGGCTCCGATGACGAGGCCTTCCTGAAAGACGCAGATGGCCTCATTCACATTGCGGGGTTGATTAAAGCCAAAAAGCGCTCAGATTATTTCGCGGTCAACGCCGATGCCGCAGGTAATTTGACCAAAGCCGCGCAAAGTGCGGGCGTAAAACGTTTTATTCTCCTATCCTCTCAGGCGGCATCTCAACCGCAATTATCTCATTATGCGGCCTCCAAACATGCGGGCGAGGTCGCCGTCAAATCGAGTTTCAACCGTTCGCTCGCCATCATCCGTGCCCCGGCTATCTTTGGCCCCGGCGACGAGGCGACCAAGCCCTTTTTCAACTTTATTAAAAAAGGCCGCCTCCCATGTCCGGGCGGCAAGAATTGGAAGGACCGCAAGCTTTCCTTTACCTATGTTGATGACCTCGCAAGAGACATCGTTGAGACGGCCGTCTCAGGCGCTTATGACGGAAAGACCGTTTATCCCGCGACGCTCCCGCAAACGGATTGGGCAGAGTTTGCCGATATTTGCGCCCAAGTCACAGGTCAATCGGTCAAACCATTTCCTATTCCGCTCGCGCTTTTATACACGGTTGCAGGCCTCACATCCGTGACCTCTCGCCTTTTCGGCATGGGGCACTTAACCCTAGGAAAACTCAATGAATTCCTCTATGAGGACTGGAGCAGCCAAGATCAGATTTCAGGCGCGACTGATCTTAAAGCGGCCCTAAAAGAAACAATGGACTATTATGAGCGCAACTGACCCAAAACATATTTTTTATAAAGTCTGTGAGCTTCTCAAACCCTATAATCCGGAAAATCGCCCAATCTCGCTTTCAAGCGGTATTGTGTCTGACCTCGAGGTCGACTCGGTGGCGGTTTTTGATCTGGTCATGGGGCTTGAAGATCATTATGATATTTCCATCCCCATGGAGATGGTCTCGGATATCAAAACTGTCGGGGAACTGGTCAACGCCATACAACAATTAACGGAAAGCTAGATGTCACTCTTTGATAAATACGCCTCCCTTGAAAACCGCCTCTCTCTCGTCATGAAACTGATCGGGCGCGACCCGCTCGGCGTAAAATTTGACGATATTATATCGCCCGTCAGAGGCAAAATCGGCGATCAGGAAATCATCCTGGCTGGCTCTAACAATTATCTCGGCCTGACCTTTGACCCTGACTGTATGAAGGCCGCCCAAGATGCTGTGAGCGATCACGGCACAGGCACTACAGGCTCGCGCGTCGCCAACGGCTCCTACACGGAACATGTGGACCTCGAAGCCGCCATTGCCGAGCATTTGGGCATGCCGAGCTGCATTATTTTCTCCACCGGATATCAGACCAACCTTGCCGCCATTGGCGGTCTGACGAACGAAAAAGACGTGATCTTCATGGATGCCGATGCTCATGCCTGCATCATTGACGGCACGCGTCTCACGGGCGCTTCGACCATTCGTTTTCGCCATAACTCGCCTGAAGATCTCGACAAGCGCCTCTCGCGTCTGGGCGATATTGAAGGTTCGCCTTTCGTCGTCATTGAGGGGCTTTATTCCATGTTTGGCGATATTGCGCCTATCGGCGAATTTATCGATGTGACCCATAAGCATGGCGGCTATCTCTATATTGACGAAGCCCATTCCTACGGCGTCTTTGGCCCCACAGGTTGCGGCATCGCCGAAGAGCAGGGGGTTCTCGGTAAAGTCGATTTCATCGCCGGCACCTTTTCCAAAAGCCTCGCCTCTGTCGGCGGCTTTTGCGCGTCTAAGCATGCCGAATTTGAAATCGCGCGCAAAGTGATGCGCCCCTATATGTTCACCGCCAGTCCGACGCCCGCCAATGTGGCAGCAGCGCGAGCCGCCGTTGAAAAAATCAAGGAAAAGCCCGAACTTCGCGCCAATATCAAGACCCGCGCCGAACAGCTCCATCGGGGGCTCTCCGAGATGCAATTTGATCTCTGCGCGGACCCAAGCCCCGTTATTGCCGTACGCCGCCCCAATGAGGCCGTCGCTGCGATGGAATGGAATTGGTTGCTTGAGAACGGGGTTTATGTGAACCTCGCAGTCCCTCCGGGAACCCCGCAATCAAGCTCGCTATTGCGTATCTCACTCTCCGCGGCCCATACCGAAGCGGACGTGGATGAAATCCTCGCGCGCTTCCAGGACCTCAAAGCTATGCAAGGCAAACTTATGCAGGATATGGCAGCGAAGTTGGCGGCCGAGTAAAAACGGATTATCCCTGTCATCTGACTTGAACTTTTTAATTCCTCGTCCTTCGTCAGGCTCAGGATGA
>CAZPLJ010000002.1:0-66469 GCA_964587545.1 uncultured Caulobacterales bacterium
GCTCTGACAAATAGGCGGATGGGGGTGCCGGGGAGATCAAAGTCTTCGCGCAGCCCATTGACCAGATAGCGCCTATAACTCTCCGGCAGTTTAGCCGCGCGCGAGCATTTCAACACAAATGTTGGCGGACGGGTTTTGGTCTGGCTGATATATTTAGGCTTAATCCGGCGGCCATTGACGGCGGGCGGAGGGTGACGCTGGATTTTTTCTGTGAGCCACTCATTGAGCTCAGCCGTTTTCACCTTGGCGCTCCAGTCAATTTGCACGCGCTCAATGGCGGGCAGGAGGCGATCCACACTTTTGCCTGTCAGGCCTGAAAACATGACAACTTGAACGCCTTTTATTTGAGGCAATAATCTTGCAGCCTTTTCGCGAAGCGCGAGTGCCATTTCCGATTTATTGGGCACAAGGTCCCATTTGGTGACCCCGATAACCATGGCGCGGCCTTCGCGCTCACAGAGAGAGGCGATTTGTAAATCCTGCTTATCAAAGGGGGATGTCGCATCCATTAGGAGGACAACAACTTGGGCAAATTTGATGGCCCGCAAACTTTCCGCCACCGACATTTTCTCCAAGGTTTGTTGGACCTTAGCTTTTTTACGCATGCCGGCTGTGTCATGAAACTGAACCCGCCTGTCTTGCCACATATAGTCAATTGTAATGGCGTCGCGTGTTACACCGGCTTCAGGCCCGGTTAGGAGCCGGTCTTCTCCGATGAGCGTATTGATGAGGGTCGACTTACCTGCATTGGGCCGTCCGACAATGGCGATACGCACGGGCGCGTCTGTGCGGTCAAGCGTATCGGGAATAGGTGACAGATCAACACTGCGTAGGGCCATTTCCATAGCATCATCCAAATCGACCATGCCGATATTATGCTCGGCAGCGACTTCAATGGGGTCGCCAAGACCCAGTGAATAACCTTCTGTAATCCCGCTATCCGCCGCGCTACTTTCACATTTATTGGCGACCAGCACGACGGGTTTACCGGAGCGTCTAACGAACTCGGCAAAGATATTATCCAGTGACGTAATGCCCGCTCGAGCATCATAAACAAATAAACAGATATCTGCTTCACGCACAGCAAGCTCTGTTTGGGCGCGCATGCGGGCTTCAAGTTTTTCACCTTTGGCGTTTTCAAACCCTGCCGTGTCAATAAGGATGAGAGAGTTACCCCGTAGACGACCTGTGGTTTCGCGCCTATCCCGGGTGACGCCGGGCGTGTCATTCACGATAGCAAGCTTCTTGCCAGCTAAGCGGTTAAAAAGAGTGGATTTTCCAACATTAGGCCTGCCGACAATAGCGACACGGGCAGGACGTTGGGATTGTGCGTCCTCCTCAGACGGGCTTAAATCATCAAGGGAGGACATGACATTATCTCAGGGCGATGAGCTTTGCGTCATCGTTGAGAACAAAGACGGTTTCGTTCGCGATGAGAGGTGGAATGAAAACGGACCCACCAACATCTGATTCAGAAATGATACCTCCCGTATATGGATTAAGTTGTACCACTTTGCCTTGAGATGAGACTGTCACTAGCCTATCCCCTGCAATGATCGGCCCTGACCAGGCGATGCGGTCCTTACGCTTTTTTTCATTTTTAAAAGATTGGAGCTGTTGCATCCAAACAACCGAGCCATTGAGCTTTGACATACATACAATTTGGCTGTCAGTCGTTGCGGTATAGACAAAGTCTCCAACCACGAGCGGGAAACTCAGTGATCCCGCGGGTTGGTTCCAAATACGTTGGCCTGTCCGTAAATCCATGGCGGTCATGACACCGCTTTGGGCGCTAACAATCACAAAGCCGTCCGCAACAACTGGCCCGGCGGCAATATCATTCAATGAGGAGAGCGGGGTCAAACGACCAGCAGCCGATAAGGCATCTTGCCATAAAACGCCGCCATTTTGTACACGTAGCGCTACAACTTCGCCAGAGGCGAACGGGGATATCACCACGTCGTCCACCACAGCAGGAACGGGTGCGGTTAACATGCGAGCGCTTTCGATAATGCCCTGATAAGTCCAAAGAACATCGCCCGTATTTGCGTTAAACGCCATAAGCTCATTGTCATCTGTGACCGCAAAAATGCGTCCATCAGAAACCGCTGGGGCCGAATGCATAGGCGAAATAGTGCGTTTGCGCCACAATGCTTCACCTGTGTTGATGTCCAGAGCCTCGACGACGCCCAGTCCAGATGTCGCGATAATCTTGTCGCCATATACCGCGACTCCGCCCCCGACAGATTCTGTATCTGAACCGCCCCTGTCGGTGAGAGCTTGTGTCGGATTGGTTATACGTTCAACAAGGCTCGCCCGTCCTTCTCGGGTTTTTCCCTTAAGCTCTACCGTTATTTTATGATCCCAAATTTTCTCGCCGCCGGCAATATCGTAGGCTGCGACTCTGTTATCGGCATCCATTACAAAGATACGGCTCCCGGATACAACGGGCTGCGCGAGAACGCGTCCTTTGCGCGACGAGCCTTTACCAACACCACGGGACCAAGCTTTATTAAGTGGACCAGAGGCTCCTGTGTGCTGCATTACATGGGCTAGATTGCCGCCGACTTGAGGCCAATCCGTATTAACATAGGCGGGAGGCAACGCGATTTGATCCGGCGTGATTTCGCCTGTAACTTGTAATTGTTCATCCAGAGATAGGAGAGAGATGCGTTGGTCTGCTCCGGCAACGTCACCTTGGCCTTTTTCATTGTCATTCCCAAACGGGTTGATGCGGTCTGTGACATTTTCCAAGGTTGCACAACCACCCAGCAAAAAACTGCTCATAAGGCCAAGCGTAAAAACGTGTTTTAGAAGGTTATTCTTCACCGGTGGGCTCCTCAGGAGAAATTTCGGGGATGGTTTCAGCGTCTGTCGTGGCAGGCGTGTCGTCTGAGTTATCTTGAGCGACTCGCATAAGATCCAAATTTTGACGTGCACGCTGACGTATAGACTCAGGCACGCCTGGAATGCGTTCCAGATATCCAAATTGCTCTCTGGCGCGCTGATCATCTCCTGAGGCTTTTGCGGCAAAGCCTAGTAATTCACGTGCCAGAAACTCATAGGGTGCGTCTTTTTCTGCGAGAGGTGCCACGCGTGCAGCAACGTCTTGATATTGTCCATTGCCCGCTAAAATATAGGCGGCTTTGATTTGGGCGAGTTGAGCATGGCGCGGCTTTTCAAAGGTTTGAGCAGCTTGATCCAGTAGTGAGATGGCCCCAGCCTGATCACCCGCATCCAATTTTAATTGTGCAATTCGCATGAGAGACAGACCTGCATAGCCCTGATCGGCCTTTTCCGAAATCGCCTCAAATTCGCGGATAGCTAAGTCAGTCTCGCCGTCTCGTGCTTTATCAGCGGCCGAAATATAGGAAGCGGAGGTGCGGGCTGCAAGTTTATCTGCGCGTGATTTTTGCCATTCCCAAAAACCAGCAGCACCAATAGTCAGGACAATGCCCGCTAGGACAAATGGCCCATACCGCTTAAGCCATTTATTATAATCATCTTTGCGAAGCTCTTCCTGAACTTCTGTGACGAAATCGACCACGTGAGATCCTATTTATTACCGAACTGACTCGGCTCTTACATTGCGGCGCAACCTAACGATAGGGCATAGTTGACGCAACGGAAAACGTCATGACGAAATGGACAGGTTTGCGAGCCTATTTTGAGCTTTCATTAGCTCCGCGCAAGCCCGCGATACCTTTACGTCGAGATTTGCCCTTACCTATCTATATACTTCATCTTCGGTAGGAAAATTGCGCGCCCGGACGTCTTCAGCATATCGCCTAACACTATCTTCAATTGCCGGGCCAAGATCTCCGTAAATTTTTACGAACTTTGGCACCCACTTGTTTAGTCCGAGCATGTCTTCAAGCACCAATATTTGTCCGTCACATGCTGCTGAGGCCCCGATACCAATGGTAGGGATAGAAACGGTGTTGGTAATTTTCACCGCCAGGGGCTCAACCATACCTTCGAGCACAAGAGCGAAAGCGCCCGCATCAGCTACCGCTCTCGCATCTTCAATATGGCTCTCCCAGCTTTCCTTATCACGGCCTTGCGTTTTAAACCCACCCATCACATTGCTTGATTGGGGCGTAAGCCCGGTATGCGCCATGACCGGAATTCCGCGCTCAACCAAAAAATGCACCGTTTCGGCCATGCGTTGGCCCCCTTCAATTTTCACGGCGCCGCAACCCGTTTCTTTCATAATCCGCGCGGCGTTTCGAAAGGCGATACTTGGACTTTCTTCGTAAGTTCCAAATGGCATATCCACAACTATGAGGGCTTTTTGAGTGCCGCGGACCACGGCCTTACCATGAACCAGCATCATTTCTAAGGACACGCCAACGGTTGTCTCCAAGCCGTGCATTACCATTCCCAAACTATCGCCTACCAAAATAAAGTCGGCATATTTATCGACAATCGCCGCCGTATGGGCGTGATAGGATGTCAGCGAGACTATAGGTTCTCCGCCTTTGCGACGGGCAATTTGCGGAACCGTTGTGCGGCGAATTGTTGATTGGGCAGACACGTATTTCTTCCTATTATCTAGACATATGTCCTATAAACTCAGACCAGCTGAAACCAAAGCAGAAAAAATGATTAAAGTTGATCACGCAGGTGAGAATGGCGCGGTCAATATTTACCGCGCTCAGCGACTTATATCTTATATACGGACGCCGCAGCTTGTCTCCCATCTTCGACATAATCAAGATCATGAAGAAGAACATCGGAGAATTTTTGCAGATGAATTACGCGTTAGATGTATACGGCCTTGTGTAAGCTATCGTTTATGCGGTCTTGGCGGGTTTTCCTTAGGAATTGTTACAGGGCTCATTGGTCCTAAGGCCGTTGCCGCGACAACCTATGCCGTCGAAAATGTGGTTCTTGAACATCTGGATGATCAATTGGGCTATTTGAAAGGCGTGGATGAAACGGCTTATCGTGCCGTCAAAGCTATTTATGATGATGAAAAATCTCATCATGATGATGCCAAGGCCAGACTCGGATCGCCAAGCTTTTTAGAGAAAAGTTTAGTTAGGATTGTGAAATTATGTACCGAAGCGGTGATCCGCTTCGGTATGCGTTAGTATTATATTACTGACACACATACATGAAGTTTCCGCAGGTCTTCATGAAGTGGATGGTCTGGCCGTTGGCACCTTGGATAGCAAAAGCTTCGAGGTCACGATCATCGCGTACGTTAAGCTGCGAGAATGTATGGCCATGGAATTCACCAAAGCCCAACACACCCTTACTGCCTTTTGTTAAACGGACATCGGAAACGGCGCTCGCGTTTACATCTTTAAAACTTTGGTAGCCGATAGAGCGGGCAACAAAGTCAAGATATTGACGATCATATTCACGGGTTTCGTAACGAGCATTTAAATTGCTGTAAAAGCTCTGCGTGGTATTTCCGTGTTGGTTTCCGAACTGTGGATATGTACCTAATCGAATAACATTCACAGGTGTCACATAACTCGGCGCATTGAAGAGCGGATTATCAGACGGGCCACAAATCGCCGTCGTTGGGGTTGCCAATACGGTTTCCGGTTCAATTGGTGTTGGTTCGACCGGAATAGGTTCCGGTTCAACAATTGGCTCTGGTTCAATAATAGGTTCAGGCTCAACAATAACTTCTGGTTCAGCTGGAATTACGGGTTCAATAACGGGCGCCGGTTCAACTGGCGCTGGTGTCGGCGCAACCACGACAGGCGCCGGTGCAGTCAATGCAGGTTGGCACTGTCGTAAGCCTAGTAAGAGCAACAACAAGAGTAAAAGCGGTAATAACCACCATAACCATTTCGGTAATCCGCCGCCAACAGTTCCGGCTGTTGTTGCGGCAACACCTGTGCCGCCAACGGCGGCTGCGACAGGTGCTGCGGCAGCAGGCTTAGCAGCAGCCATTGCAACAGGTTGTGTAACGGGCGTAGCGACTGGCGCTGGCGCAACAGGCTTGGCCGCAACAGGTTTACCCACTCTTTCGACAACTGGTTTTGTCGGGGCAGGGGCTACGGGTTTCGGTGTGACGGGTTTGACAACTGCCGGTTTTGGTTTCGCGGTCTTAACGACCGTCTTTGCCGTCGTAGCAGCCACCGTTGCTGCAGCCGCAGCAGCTGCGGAAGGTTTGGCAAATGGGACCGCCTTGACGCGGCGCACAACCGTTTTCGGGGTTGCTGGCTTAGCAGCTAAAGGTCTGACAACCTTCACCTTTTTTGTTGGGACGGTTTTAGGTGTTGCCTTTTTTGTGACAGGTGTCTTAGCCACAACCTTTTTAGCTTTAACTGTTTTTTTGGTGGTCTTTTGAGTTGCGACCGCTTTTGAAGCCGCAGCAATACCTGTCGCTGCAACAGCTGCAGCTGCGACTTTCTTTGTCGTTGATTTGACTTTGGTTTTAGGTTTCGTAGCTGCCGAAGTCTTCGCGACACGTTTGACAACTGTCTTCTTTTTAACAGGTGTTGGAGCTTTAGCTTTAACCGTTTTAACTTTCTTTTTGATCGACGTGTTCTTTTTGGGTGCCGTTGTTTTAGGCTTGGCTGCGGCCTTTGGTTTTGTTGCGGTTTTAGGCTTTGTGACCGTTTTAGCTGTTGTGGCAGCTTTGGCCTTGGCAGCTGTCTTTGGTTTTTTAGCTATTGATTTCTTAGCTTTAGCTTTTTTAAGCTTTGCAGCTGCGACTGTCGTTTCTGTTTCAATGGATGCTTTTGGTTTTTCCGCCGCAGTTGGCATCGGAGTCCATATATTTCGCTTAGCTTGAGACCTTAAGGCGCGCCCTGTTTTCGGAAGCGGAATGGCTTGGCTTTCTTTAATCCGACGGTATTTTAACGGTGTCTCTTTAACAGAGGTTTTGCCTTTTATAACCTTGGACTTCAGGATTTTTGAAGCTTTGCGAGATTTTGCGCGAGTGGGCTTATTGCGCTCAAGCTTAGTTGTACGAACACGCTGACCTGTTAGGTAATTCAGGCCGGATGCGGCCGCTGTCGCCGAGCCATACCAAATGGAACGTGCGATTTGCTGTCCGTTTCGCGCTTTGAGAATATAGTCATATTTGCCGTTTTTCAGGTTGCGTCGTTTGAAGCGTCGCTTATCCGCGATGTTTTTACGAACTGATGTCGCGCCTTTGTTGCGGGCTTGAATGCTCGGATAGCCTTCGGAAATAAGACGTATTTTTCCATTCTCATTATAGGTAAAATAGTAAAGCCCGTTTGATGCTTTAAATGTTTCAATGCCTTTGCGTTTTCCAGACACATAGGTCTCGTAGAAAGATAGAGGTTTGTAATCTCCTCTTACTGAGCGGCTCCCAATTTTTGTTGGTTTGGATTTAACGCGAGATGCGGATTGCATTTTCGTTGCTGAGAATTTTTTATTACGCATTCTTGAAGCTAGATTTTTCGCCTGACTGGCAGACGTTTGCGGACCACTGACTGCGATTTCTTGTTTGTTGCCGGCAATGAGGCTGAAACCCTCTTTTCCGTCATTTCGAACGCCGTAACGGAAACGGTCTTCGATTTGTGAGTTTTTGATAACAGATTGGATACCGTTGTCGCGACCTGATTTGCCTTTATAGGCTTGGCTTATGAGGGCTATATCGCCATCGACATAAAGACAAAAATAATGTTTTCCGTTCATTTCAAAACTAGAAAATCCATCTTGAAGCGTTTCGCCATTTTTGCGGTAAAAATCTATGGATTCATATTCATCCAAATTTTGTTTTTTGTCGCTCATTTTAACCCCCAGTCAGCACAATATGAGATTGCGGGATCATTACCATGTAGCCATGTTTATAACAAGGCGAAGACAACTCCTATTTGAAGTTTTTACAGGTCTTGGAGCGCAGTTTCCGGATAATCAAATATCGCGTCTGTACCGCGTCTTATAAAATCAAGCTGCGCCGTGGCTTGTGGCATGACGGCAAGTGCATGATACCAAGCAAGTTTTTGCATATTTGGCGCGTCCGCGTCGCCCGCAAGCAATCCGTTACAGGTTGCTTTTATCAGATAGGCACCGGAAATAATATCTCCGCAAAGTTTGAGATAATTACTCGCGACAGATAAGACATGTTTGTCATCTGAATTTAAGATGATATCTGTGGCGGTTTCAAGCGTCTCTAAGCCTTGTTCCATAGCGCGCCGGCTGTAACCCAGACCGATATTTTTCGTGTCCGATGTTTGAACAACGAGCTTGTGGATATTTTTCAAGTCGGCAATTAAAGCCCGCATACCGTCACCCCCATCTCGGCGTAATTTTCGGCCAACAAGATCCATGGCTTGTATACCGTTTGTACCTTCATAAATGGGTGCGATACGACTGTCGCGATAATGTTGGGCAGCTCCCGTTTCTTCGACGAAGCCCATGCCACCAAATACTTGTACGGCGATGGAGGAGACATCAACACCCGTATCGGAGCCATATGACTTTGCGATGGGTGTTAATAGTGCCTCTCTTATATGGGCGGCTTTGCGGGTGTCTTCATCCGCGCCGCATTGAGCCATATCAGCGGCAGCGGCCGTCGCCATACATATGGCTCGCGCCCCCATAAGGCGTGATTTCATATCGATGAGCATACGTCTTACGTCGGGGTGACCGATGATCGGGTCGCCGGGTTCACCATCGAGCACGCGGCCCTGAACGCGGTCTTTCGAAAAGGTGAGGGCTGCCTGATAGGCTCGCTCACCAATTGCGACACCTTGAACGCCAACAAATAGACGGGCTTCATTCATCATGGTGAACATACAAGCAAGGCCGCGATTAGGCTCTCCGATCAACCAGCCAGTCGCACCTTCAAATTCCATGACGCAGGTCGGGCTACCATGGATACCAAGTTTATGTTCGAGACTTATGGGTTGGAAATTATTGCGTTCACCTACACTTCCGTCCTCTTTGAGAAGATATTTCGGGCACAGAAATAAAGAAATACCCTTAGAGCCTGCTGGGGCATCGGGTAGTCGTGCCAATACAAGATGGATGATATTATCTGCACAGTCATGATCGCCCCAGGTAATATAAATCTTCTGGCCGGTTATCGCATAAGTTCCATCAGCGTTGGCTTTAGCTTTGGTTCTAACTGGCCCGAGGTCCGAACCGGCTTGCGGCTCTGTGAGGTCCATCGCCCCGCTCCATTCGCCAGAAACCATTTTTTCTAGATATGTTGATTTTAAATCATCTGAGGCATGTGCAGCAATGGCTTTCGTCGCGCTGGCTGTCAGCATAGGACAAAGCCCAAAGGCCATATTAGCAGCATAAAACATTTCTGAGGCTGCAACATTCACGGTCTGAGGGAGCCCCATACCCCCGTGACTGGCCTCAACCGATAAGCTTTGCCACCCACTTTCAACCCAACTCAGATAGGCATCTTTGAAGCCGGGGGAGGCAGTGACATTTCCGTCTTTAATCGTTGCAGGGTTTTGATCCCCGCCCCAGTTAATCGGGGCCAGCACATCGCTGGCGAAAGAGGAAGCACCTGACAGAATATCGCCGATCAATTCTTGGTTGGTCTCTGCGTGTTGCGGGGTGTTCGTAATATCTTCAATATCTATGGCATGTTTGAGTAGATATTGTGCGGCACGAATGGGCGCTTCAAATGTCATTGTGTGTCTCCGAATTGAGACCGCTTATGTCATAATTCGAATGGCAAGCGAAGATGTTACGGCATAAAAAAACGCGCCCTAAGGACGCGCTCTTTTGTTTATGCCGTTAAGCTTATTTTTTGATCATGCCCAATATGGCTGTCAATAATCCGCCTCCAACACCACCTGAAACCAAGTTTCCGACGATAGTTGATGTGTTTAAAGCGCCACCGGCGAATGGATCAGCGATGCCTGCTATCCCCAGTTTGCCTGCGATAAGTGCAAATAGAAATCCGCCGATGATGCCGATGATACTACGACCACCAACGCCATGAGCTGATTTCATTAAACCGCCAGCAACATTACCGCCAGCAGCTCCGCTTAAAAGACCAATTAATAATCCAAGCATTTTTTTCTCCCACTAAACTAGGCCTTTTTGACCTATTTTTTGTTATAGAAACACTCTTTTTGGGTGTTTCCTATTCAGATTACGCATTGTTTTAACCGTGAATCAAGCCTAAAAGTTAGACTTTGAGCCGTGCAGAAGGTACTCACGATGTATAAGAAATTGATATTATTTGGGTTAGTAGGTCTTATTTCCTGCACTCAATCTACTGCCGCCCCTAGCGACGTGGCGACAAATGTGAACGAAAAAAATACACCAGTAGCAACCGTCGAAGAGCCTGTCGCTCAAGAAGCTAAGGCCGTAGACCCCGGGAAAAAAATATATAAAAAATGTCGTGCCTGTCATACATTAGATGAAGGTGGTAAAAATAGAGTTGGGCCTAATTTATACGGTGTTATTGGAGCGAAAGCCGGAACTAAAGAAGGCTTTGCCTATTCAAAGGCTATGAAAAATTCGGATATAGTTTGGACTGATGAGGCCTTGGATGCTTACCTTGAACGACCCGCTCGGTTTTTACCTGGCGGCAGTATGTCCTTTATAGGGATAAAGAAACCGGAACAACGCCAGATATTAATCGAATATATCAAGAAAGAAACTGGCGCTCAATAGCGTTCCCAGAGGGCTGCAAAGACACCTTTTTCTTTTACAATATTACGTCCGGCGATTGTTTCGAAATATCCAATTTGAATTGATCTCTTCTCCGAGCGCTTCTGCACAACTGACGCCTGCAATTTTATGTTTTCGTTGGGTAAGATTATATCTGTATCGATGATTTCTTCGTTGGTTTTTCCATAGAATGCTTGCGCAAGAATTTGGAGATCATCGAACAGTTGAAACCCCAAGTTAACGTCTTGTTTGAAACTATTGGGATTATTACCGGGACGATAAATCCAAGCTGATTGAATATCAAGAAATGCGGCTCTTTTTCCGATTTTAAAGTTCCGACCATAGAGACTTCTTAGTTCGATACCATGACTGCCACGTCCTAAGTCCGCATCAGGTATGTTTTCACCACTGCCCGCAATTATCCAGCTAAGCTGAATGGCCCTCGCGGATTTTTCATTGCGTCCCAGTTGATATCTCAAACCCAATGACGAGTTGCCAAATCCTGACGACTTTTGTTCCTGTCCGTCCCGTGAGTTGGAATCTACGTCTTGCAAAGATGTGACACCGACAACCGTAATTTTTTTTGATATCCCATGTTCCCAAAATATCTGGCTCTCCAATTTTGCAAATTGAACATCATCTGTGAGTTCCCAGTCATCATTATATGCTTGAGTTGCTGTGTCCCGGACATTGGTTGAAATGATTTGTCCTTTGCCCGGCTCAAGGTTCCATGAACCTGCCCAGCTGTGGGAGCCAAAGATAGTCGCTCCGAAAAAAGCTAATATTAATTTGCCCCAACTCATGATATCTCCCTGATATAAACTTCTTATCATAAGTGTATGACTGAACAACAACCCTTTTTATTGACTCCAGAGCGCTTACTCGGTTTTTATATGCAGGGTATATTTCCTATGGCGGATAGTCGAGACCGTCCGGATATATTTTTGGTCGACCCAGAAATGCGGGGCATTATTCCACTTGATGGTCTGCATATTTCCAAGTCTCTTGGTAAGTTTCTTAGAAAAGAAATTTTCCAGATCACATTTGACCAATGCTTTGAACAAGTGATGCTTGAATGTGCTCGTCAAACCCAAGACCGTAATGAGACTTGGATTAATGATGGTATTATCGCGCTATATTGTGAATTATTTCGACAAGGTCATACCCATTCAGTTGAGATTTGGAATAATGATAGTCAGCTCGTCGGCGGTCTGTACGGTGTGTCAATTGGCGCGGCGTTTTTCGGCGAAAGCATGTTTTCCAGAGAAACCAATGCCTCAAAAGTGGCGTTAGTAAAATTGGTGGAGCGGTTAAATGCGGGCGGTTATGAGTTGCTTGATACGCAATTTATTACATCCCATCTTGAGACGATGGGGGCGGTGGAAATAACTCGAGCGGATTATCACAAGCGTCTTGAGTTAGCCTTGCAATCGCAGGCTTATTTTTATCCTAAAGACAATCAATAACCCAGACATCATAAACCGGATGATCTAAAGCGGAAATAGCGGGTTTAGATGCCAGCATCCAACCCGAAAAAACCTTTAGGCGTCCATCGATCAATTTAGGTTCGTCAAGTTCAGAGTCAGCCTTAATTTCATCAGGCAATTTGTTTTCGAATATCTGTAGGAAGGCGAAGGTTTCTGGAATTTCTTCGGGTGGTTTTTTTTCGCAATGTTTTACATCTACATTAAGAGAGCCATAATCTAGCGTGTCACCAATATTGACGGTGTAGTCCTTTGTCGTCGCCGTTACTTTATCGAGCGTTCTTAATATGACGCTATTTCCCACGAGATTTTCTGCCTGAGCAGATATCGCAAAAAGAGAGATTATGCACGCTGAGAGAATTGAGCGCATTAACTGTCTGGGCTCCAAGCTTCATAGTCGCTGGCTGTTTTAGCGCGTTGACCGCCACGATCCAGACTTCCTTTTGGCTTATAAGCATAGACCGTACCTGTTAAGTTGGGCTGATGTTCCTTTTCCCATGATTGTGTTTTTAAGGGTTTTTCAGACGGCGCATCATCATACATATGATGCAGCCAACCATGCCATTCTGGTGGAACGCGTGAGGCATCGGCGTAACCTTTATAGGTTACCCAGCGACGCTTTCGACCATCATAGCCGTCCCCGCGTTCTTCAAAATAGGTGTTGCCAAACTCGTCTTCGCCAATTTTTTCACCTTTTCTGGCGATCTGCCAAAGCGTTCCAAAGGTCGCGCCATTCCACCAGGTGAATATGCGTTTGATAAATGTCCACATATTGAACTCTTCTTCTAAGTTACGGCCTTATGACGTGACTCATCGGAGTCGTAAAGTGAGGATATGACCAAAATATGACCTTGTCAGACCCAAAGTCGCAAGCCAAGTTACTATCATGACCGGACAACTCGTTTTTACAATGATATCAGAGCATATCGGTGAATTGTTGATTTCTCAGCCCAAGCGCAGAAATGCGCTTAGCGCTGAGATGTGGGCATCTCTCCCAGAATTTCTGGTTAAAGCTCAAGAGGATCGCAAATTACGTGTTCTAATCGTTAGAGGTGACGGAGATCACTTTTCTGCTGGTGCGGATATTTCTGAGTTTGAAACGCTCTATAAAACTAAAGAAAGTGCCGCCAAGATTTCGACCAGTATTGCTAGCGGCCTTGATGCTTTGTCGAATTTCCCAATTCCGACCATCGCGCAGATAAGGGGTGCCTGTGTAGGAGGGGGCTGTGCCATGGCGCTAAGTTGTGATATCCGCTTTTCTGATGACCAGGCACGTTTTGCTATTACGCCAGCGAAGCTTGGATTGGTTTATCCGTTTGGCGACATCACGCGGCTTATAGAAAGCATAGGAATATCCCATGCCAAAGATATGATATTTTCCGCAAGACTGATAAATGCCTATAGAGCCGAACAAATCGGACTCGTGAATGAGGTGTGTCAGAGTGATGATCTCAAAGACAAAGTGATGGACTACGCCAGTTCTGTCGCTGCACTTTCACCGAATTCGCTTAAGACGATGAAAAAAATGACCAAAGCCTATCAATCTGGTTTACGGGACGATACGGCCGAGACAGAAGCGTGGTTTTTAAGCGGATTTACCAGTGATGACTTTCAAGCGGGATACAAAGCCTTTCTTGAAAAACGCAAACCCGAATTTAGTTGATGCTCGACTTTAAGACCCATGATTTTTTACGCTCGCCTGGTCAGGCACATGGCTTCTTTACGCGAAAAGGCGGCGTATCCGACGCGCCATATGATAGTTTAAACGCGGGATTAGGATCAGCTGATCAGGAAAGTAATGTCGTAGAAAACCGACGTCGCATCGCCACTGATTTTGGTGTTAAGCCAGATCATCTCCTAAGCCTTTACCAATGTCATAGTCGGGATGTTTTAACTGTGAGTGCGCCTTTGCCGGACCGTCCTAAGGCGGATGGCCTCGTGACAAAAACGCCAGGTCTTGCTTTGTCGGTATTAGCCGCGGATTGCGGACCCGTTTTGTTTTCTGACCCAAGAGCAAAAGTTATTGGTGCCTGTCATGCAGGTTGGCGCGGGGCGTTGTCCGGTATTACCGACGCAACCATTGATGCCATGGAAAAGCTTGGGGCCAAGCGAGATAATATCAGAGCTGTTCTCGGTCCTTGTATCAGCCAAAAATCTTATGAAGTTGGGCACGATTACCGCGATAATTTTGTGGCTGAAAATGAAGCCTATGATCGTTTTTTCGAATTGGGACCGGCAGGTAAACCCCATTTTGATTTAAAACGCTTTATTCTCATGCGGTTGCGGCAAGCCGGGCTTAGCCGAATCGATGCGTTAGAGGATTGCACATATGCCCAATCTGAAGACTATTTTTCATATCGATATAATACGCATCAAGGTATTTCCGACTATGGCCGTAATATTTCCGTTATAATGCTCACTCAGTGATTTACATTTATATACAGCGTCATTAAGACCGCGATAAACACAATCTTGAAGGTGAATAGCAAGATGAAACTGATTAGTGGGACAGCCAATATAGAGCTGGCATCAGGAATAGCAGAAGTGTTGGATGTCCCGTTAACATCGGTCGACATTAAACGCTTTCGAGATCAGGAAATCTTTGTTCGTATCAATGAAAATGTACGTGGCGAGGATATTTTTCTCATTCAGCCAACATCGGCGCCGGCGAATGATCATTTAATGGAATTACTTATTACGATAGACGCGCTAGTCAGAGCATCTGCCAATCGTATCACAGCTGTCGTCCCTTATTACGGATATGCCCGACAAGACCGCAAAACGGGTGGTCGTACACCGATCTCGGCCAAGCTCGTTGCCAATCTCATTTCCAAGGCCGGGGCCAATAGGGTGTTGACCATGGATTTGCATGCGGGCCAAATTCAAGGTTTCTTTGATATCCCGACAGATAACCTTTTTGCGCAACCTGTCTTTATCGCGGATCTAAAAGAAGTCTTTTCCAAAAAAGAGCGTGAGAAGATGATGTTCGTATCACCGGATACAGGCGGTGTTGTGCGTACACGGAGCCTTGCCCGTGTCTTTGATGCGGATATCGCGATTGTCGACAAACGACGCCCGAAAGCCGGGGAGTCAGAGGTTATGAATATCATTGGCGATGTGGACGGCAGGAACTGTATCCTCCTTGATGATATCATCGACTCAGGGGGTACAATTTGTAACGCCGCAGAAGCCTTGCTTGAAAAGGGTGCCAAATCTGTATCGGCCTATATCACCCATGGTGTCTTATCAGGGCCGGCCGTAGACCGAATTACTAAATCTGTGATGAAGGAGGTCGTCATCACAGATACGATTGGTCAACCTGAAGCCGTTAAAAATTGTAAGAAGATCCGTGAGGTCAGCGTGTCACGTCTTCTTGGCGAAGCGATCCGACGGATTGCCAACGACGAGAGTGTCTCAAAGCTATTTGGTTAATCCAATATTTTAGATTTAGATAAAGACAGAACGGGGTCATCACCGAGAGAGAGAGAATAATGATGACCTCCGTCCTGCTGCGTGATCTGCGGGCCGGGTTATGGGCCACCTTTGGGGGTAAGAACTAACGCAGAGGGGACGCACGCAGTTTCCTTATACAGATTGGCATTGAACTATCCCTGAATGCGATTTTCATATTAGGTTTAACTAGATGACGATTTGGTAATCTTAAGGCCCTGAAACAGAACGAAGAACCAGTCGATGTGATGTGGCCGATCCTTGATAGGGCATCGGCACACGCGTTTCATGAGTTTTGCGTCCGGCCCAATCCTTTATCTCTGCAACGAGTTCTAATTGGGCATCTGCAGGGACAGGGGTCGAAAACGAAAATTCAAAGGGTGCAGCTTTCTGATCAATATCTATTTCAAGCTCGTCAACGATGTTCGGACTTGGCCCGCCAGCAAGACCTGGTACCATGAGCCTCACAATTAAGCTACCACCCCGCGTTAATTGGGTATTATTAGTGTCGAAATTTACCGACCCAAAGATTGTTTCGGTACCGATTGGTGTTGGGGGCAGAGCAGGTGGGGTCGATATAGTCGAATTTGATGTCAACGGGCCTAATATAATCCGAACAGGCTGTAATCCGCGATAATATTCATCGAGGATGTTTTTGAGAATAACAGTGTCATTTTCATTTCTGACCTCGGCCGTGATAATGGCGGCATCCAAGGTCCGCGCGACAGGCTCAGGTGTTGGAATGACGGTTTGTAAAATCGGGTCTAGTCCCGTGAGTAGCAGACGTGTCTGACCCAGAAATTGCGGTTTAGCTAATCTCACATTAGGCGCCGGGGCGGCATGAGCGGTTACAATTAATATATGGCCATCCCAAGATTGATTAGGCGGTAATTCAACATCGACCGGAATATTGTCGATCTGGGCAGCCTGTGTCTGTTGCTGTGGAAATTGCGGTCCGCCGCCGCCAAATATTTCCTCTAATATATCTTCTAACTGTGCCTGTGCAGGTACCGCCGCCATGAGAAGAACTGATAGTAAAACAAGGATTTTCCGCATGATACTCTCCTATTTCAACCCGTCTTATAGCATTAGATATGCATTTTGCCTGAATGGAAATGTCAGTTAGCGTTCAGTTTTGCGCTATCCATTGCGGATATTTGGTCATAATCGATTTAAACAGATCACTTTCCACATGACGGACGAGCCAGTTGCGCGTCTTGGAATAAGGGTTCTCATTCCACCAATTTAGGTCTGTATTGGCAAATTGTCGGATGAAAGGAAATATCGCGATATCAGCGATAGATTGTTTATCGCCTAGCAGAAAATCACCCTCGGCAAGTTGATCTTCAAGGGTTTGAATATGTTTTTCGGCTTCCGCTCTATGGGATAAATCCACATCACCGCGCTTAGCACTATCACTATAGCGGCTGGCATATTTATAGCGGTCAAGATGATGCTTAAATGGTCCGTCTATTGCCGCGATAAGTTCATTCGCCTTGTCCTTATCACACTCCAGCCAACCCCGTGGGTCATTTTGGGCAAGCGCCCATTTCAAAAGCTCTAGGCTTTCTTCAATCACCGCGCCATCAGCTTTGATGTAAACGGGAACTGTGCCTTTGGGGGAAATTTCGAGCATGTGATCGGGCTTGTCTCTAAGAACGACCTCGCGATGCTCATAGTCTTGGCGGCTTATATGCAGGCCCATCCGCCCTCGCATAGCGTAGGGACAACGGCGGAATGAATAGAGGACGGGTTTCATGCTTTGCCTTATCCATCCCGCCCAATATGTACCTCTCCCCGTTTCTTGGCGAGTTCGATTTGTTTCTGGCGCTCAGCAAAACGCTCGCGTTGGTCCTCGCTCATTTTATTGTGACAGCGGGGGCAGGAGACACCTTTGACATAAAGCGGATGTAGTTTTTCCTCGTCTGTGATGGGGTAGCGGCAGGCATAGCATTGATCATAATCAGATTCTTTAAGGCCATGTCCGACAGCAACACGCTGGTCGAACACGAAACAATCGCCATTCCAGAGACTGCTCTCTTCTTTGACATGCTCGAGGTATTTCAGGATGCCGCCTTTGAGGTGATAAACGTCATCATAGCCCTGTTGCTTCATATAGGAGCTGGCTTTTTCACAACGAATGCCGCCCGTACAAAACATAGCCACTTTAGGTTTTTTGAGGCGCTCTTTATTATCTTCTACCCATTTCGGAAATTCGCGAAAGGTTTCGGTATTGGGATTGATCGCGCCCTCAAATGTTCCGATTTCCACCTCATAATCATTACGCGTATCAATCAATACGACATCCGGATCACTAATCAGGTCATTCCAGTCTTTGGGGTCCACATAAGTCCCAACAATGTCATTGGGATCAACCCCGTCTACACCCATAGTGACGATCTCTTTTTTAAGGCGCACCTTCATACGGTAAAAGGGCACCTCAGTGCCGCGGCTTTCTTTATGTTCAAGATCAATAAGTCTTGGATCTGCGCGCAGAAATTCCAGCATATCTGAAATAGCTTGATCAGTGCCTGACACCGTGCCGTTGATGCCTTCACGGGCGAGCAGGATTGTGCCTTTAATTTCCAGCATATCACACATGGCCTGCAACGGGGCTTTGAGCTGCTCAAAGTCGTTCAGGCGCGTGAAATGATAAAGGGCTGCCACGCAATAAGTCATGGCAGGGATTTAGTCGCTTGATAGGCTAGGTCAAGACGTAGTCTGCGACTCTCTGACGGCATCGGTGAGAATTTGTTGGTAAAGCGGGAAGCGCTCAATGAAGTTGACCATGCCGTCTGGCAACTCCTGATCGCGCAAGAAACCGCCCATCGCATCCGTGATAATTTTGGGATTATCACACGTTTTGGCCATGGTTTTAAGGTCCGTCATGCCGCGTCCGGTTTTGAGCTCTTTTTCAAGACTTTTAACAGAATTTTGCAAAGACCAAAGCTGTAGAGGGCCCGGTGTGTTTCCCGCCACATAGCTGGCGGCCACTTTGCGTAAGTTTTTAAAGACGCTTTCGGCATCATTTTGAATATGGCTAAGTGCGTTTTCGGCACGCGGCTTAATCCATTCTGCTGTGCAAACTTTTGCCGGGTCCAGCTCGGTTGTGGCGCAGCCCGTCATCAAAAGGGCTGAAGATAGGGCTGCTAGACATAATCGTTTCATATCAAATCTCCGTTGAGGTGATATATGCCGTGATTATTACTCCTGCCAATTGAAAATTACATTCAAAAAATCAGAATGGCACAATATTTGCCTGATTTGACCTGAAAGAGACAAAAATTATGACAGATAAAAATCAAGACCGTCGTAACCATAATCGGATAGCCACCTTAACGCAGGTAAAAATTAAATATAATCATGGGCTAATGCAAATGGATGCAATGTTACGAAATATCTCCGGGCAGGGAGCATTAGTTGAGAGCTCCGATACCAGCCTTGCACCGGATGATTTTATGATGGAAATATCTGACGCTCATCTTGTTGATTTTGATTGTCAAGTTATGTGGAGACAGCCCGGACTGATGGGTATTAAGTTTAGCTAAGCAGACACTTACAAGTCAGCCCAGAGCTATTTCTCTACCCTTGCATGTTATTGCGGCTATTGTCGAATAAGAATTATTTGATCAAGCGCGTGTTAGGGTAACTGGCATGCCATCCAAACCAGAAAGCTCTGTGATAAGGTAGGCGTTTAAGCTCGCGTCCATCCGGATGGGTCAGGCGACTTTCCGCGACTTGCCAGCGTGCGCCTTGACTGTCCGTGATGGTGTTGTCCCCATTAAGAGATTTAAACGTTACGCCTGCAGGGTCATAAACTCTGTTGGCCCCTGTTTCGTCGGTAAGGACGACAAATTTCTGCTTGCCGGAAACACCAGAATAAATCGGGTTCTTCTCAAGGAAGTTGGTCGAAATCGCGACAGGGTCATTACCGCCGCCTTTAAAACGCAGAGCAAGCACTTCCTCTTTGTTTTTTAAACGATGATCGGAGAAGGGGGTGTGAAACATCAAATCGTCGGTTGCGAAATATTCGTGATAGGCGACACCTTCATCATAATTACGGCGGTGACCCGTATCTAAGGATAGGACCTTGGTGTCGGGATGAAGCTCGCGCCACTTGCCCCATGTCGTGGTAACAACACTGCGATGGTCGAATTTTATATCTTTGCCAACCAAAGGTCCAAGAACGGGCTCGCCTTTGAGAGTGTTCCATAAGGATTGTGTGGCTCTGTCATACATAAGCTTGTTGGATCGATATAAAAATCCACTTGTGCCAATGTCATGTGATAGACCTTTGGCATCTGTGTCATAAAGAATGACGGTGCCACATAATGTGCAATACACACCGGCAACATCAACTCCGCCCACACGGTCTACAAACATTTCGTGCCAAGCTAATATACGTTTGGGGTAAGCGCGGACATCGCCGTTCACTTCGATACCAAAAACGACATTATCATCATCAAGATAGTTAGCTTTTTTGGCTGAGATCATTTTGGGTTGACGTAAGGGCGGGATGCCATCTTGGCGAACGCCTCCCCAACGTATTTCGTCTAATCTAATCTCGCTGGTATGAGCCCGGTCTTTGAAATATTTTCCAAATTTAGGATCAATACGTTTATAAAATTCTGATTTGAAATTGTCATAACCTGCAATTTTTAGCTCAGGCTGGTTCCATAGCCAGCTATACCATTCGGACATATCCGGGCCAATGTTTTGACCTGTGCTCTCTTGGAGTTTTCTCAATACTGTACGTCTGACATCTGGATTGGGAATAAAGTTATACATTTCGATGGCTGGCGGAATATAAGCATCTGTCCAATTGGCTTCGATCAAAGCTTCAATCTCGAAATCACCGCGTAACAGAGCCGCAAGTAAATAGCTGGTATCGGCCTCGGACAGGGATAATGTTTGATTGGTTTGTGAGACCCCGGTAGAGGGTGTTACAGTTTGAACTGTTTGAGCGACAGCTCTATCGATGGAATTTAGGTCATGGACGGCGCCGGCTCCAAGAGTGAGAGCTAGAGCTGTGGCTAATATATATTTCTTTTTCATAAATTCTCGCAATGTGTTGCAAGCTTAATAGATGAAAAAATATACCTTTGGTCTCACAAGTGATGCGAGCTTGGTAAATTATAGGTGAGGTCGTTGTGAGAGTTAAGCTTCGATGAGGCCCGCTGTGCCGGCTGCCTTAAGCATAGCTTCTTGTAATTTTTCAAACGCACGGACTTCAATTTGGCGAATACGCTCACGAGACACGCTATAAACCTCTGCTAGCTCCTCTAGTGTCTTTGGTTTGTCGGCGAGGCGACGTTCCGCAATAATATGACGTTCTCGGTCATTCAGGTCAGCCATGGCATCCTGTAAAAGCTCCATACGGGCGTCATGCTCTTGCGTATTTCCAAGTTCTGTTTCCTGGCTATCACTGTCATCTTGTAACCAGTCCTGCCATTCTGAGCCGCCATCTTCCCCGCCAATCGTGACATTGAGCGAGGCGTCACCGCCAGACGCCATGCGGCGGTTCATCGACGTGACTTCGGTTTCTTTGACGTTTAATTTTGTCGCGATCTTTTTAACCTGATCCGGTGTGAGATCGCCTTCATCAATAGCTTTCATTTCACCCTTGAGGCGTCGCAAATTGAAAAACAGCTTTTTCTGCGCCGCGGTCGTTCCCATTTTCACAAGTGACCAGCTGCGTAAGACATATTCTTGGATCGCGGCGCGGATCCACCACATGGCATAAGTAGAGAGGCGAAAGCCTTTGTCGGGGTCAAATTTTTTCACGGCCTGCATGAGACCGACATTGCCCTCAGATATGACTTCGCCAATGGGCAGACCATAGCCGCGATATCCCATAGCTATTTTCGCGACGAGACGTAGGTGAGATGTTACCATTTTCTCGGCCGCCTTAGAGTCACCGTGCTCGACCCAACGCTTGGCAAGCATGAATTCCTCATCCTTTTCCAGCATGGGGTATTTGCGCACTTCAGACAGGTAGCGATTTAGCCCTTGTTCTGGCGATAGAGCCACTGACAAGCTCATATTGCCGCTATAGCTAACGTCTTTGGCCTTGGTAGATGTCGCGCCTTTTTTGGCGGGTAATTTTGTTTTTGTCTTAGACATGAGCCTACATATAGGATGATTTGGTCGCGTTTAAAGAGCCTGGGGCTAAAATATGGTCAAATATTGGCGTTTAATGAGTTTAAGGTTTCCAACAGGTTTTGCATATCATCGGGAAGCGGAGACTTAAACATCATTTTTTCTTTTGTGATCGGATGGATGAATCCCAATTCTGCGGCATGCAAGGCTTGCCGTTTGAAATTGGATAATGTCTCTCGTAATAATTGTTCGTCTGAGCTTTTAGAGGACTTAAACGCTCGTTGTTTGCCATAAAGTGGATCACCCAACAGGGGACTGCCAATATGGGCGAGATGAACGCGAATTTGATGGGTGCGCCCAGTTTCTAACCGGCATTCAACCTCACTAATGAGAGGGCTACCAACAGAGGCGTTAGGTTGTTGGCCAAAGCCTTTTATCACCTTGTAATTGGTAATAGCGTGACGCCCATGATCTGAGGCCTCCATATCTCCCAATGTTCCTTTTACCACAGCTTGTTTTTTACGGTCATGGGGGGAGCGGGCGAGGCGGCTTTCGATCCGTCCCTCGCGCGGCTTTGGGGCGCTGCGGGCAAAACATGTATAAACGCGGTGGATGCTATGTTTAGCAAATTGTTTTGAGAGGTGCTGATGCACTTTGTCGGATTTGGCCACAACCAATACACCTGATGTGTCCTTATCGATACGGTGCACAATTCCCGGACGCAAGACCCCTCCAATCCCCGACAGGCTGTCTTTGGCATGATGAAGCATAGCATTGACAAGCGTGCCTGACCGAGAGCCCGGTGCTGGATGAACCGTCATGCCTGCGGCCTTATTTACCACAATCAAATGTGCGTCTTCGAACAGGACATCCAAGGGAATATCCTCGGGAACAGGTGTGTCATCCACAGGGGGCGGGACATGTATCGCATATTCATACCCGTCTTTGACTTTGGCAGAGGGGTTGGCGATGAGGTCTCCATTTTCCCTTACAGAGCCTGATTCTATAAGACTTCGAATGCGCGAACGAGATAGCTCGCTGTCACTGGCTAACCACTTATCAAGCCGTTGTCCGACATCAAATTCCGTGGCTTTTCTTATAATTAGGCTCTCACTCACAACCTAAACTATTGCTGATCATGCAGTGAGAAGCAATGATGTTGCTAAATAATCACGTTTTTTAAAATAATGCTCCAGAGGCTTGCATGAAGTTGCTTAACAATATAGCCATTGGGGGAAAGTGCAAAAGCGCTTTAAAATATGAAAACAATCCGCTGGGGGGAAGTATGTTCAAAAAATCTATCCTATTATCAACGTCTCTTATTCTTTCAGGGGCCATGGCTATACCGGCCAATGCGCAATTTGATGATGAAATCATAGTCACAGCGACAAAACGCGAGACGACACTACAAGATACGCCTGTGGCGGTAACGGTGACGTCTGGAGAGGCGCTCGAAAAAGCGGAAATTCTAGATATTAAAGACTTGCAGTCATTAGTGCCAACTTTCAGAGTTTCTCAGCTGCAAAACTCAGCTAACACCAGTCTATCTATACGCGGGTTTGCAAACGGGACGAATAATATTGGCCTAGAGCCTTCTGTTGCGCTGTTCATTGACGGCGTTTATCGTTCACGGGCGGCGGCTCAGATTGCAGATCTTCCAAAATTAGATCGTGTCGAGGTCCTCAGCGGGCCGCAATCAACCCTGTTTGGCAAAAATGCTGCGGCGGGTGTTGTCAGTATCGTGACGGCAAAACCAAGTTATGAAACTGAAGGTTATATTGAAGTCGGCGCAGGTAATTTCAACCTTTTTAAAGGTAAGGGCTATTTCTCAACAGGCCTTGGTGAAAATCTCGCCTTTAGTCTTGGGGGCGGATTTCAGCAGCGAGATGGATATGGCGAAATCGTTAACTTGAACGAAGAAATCAACAATCTTGATCGTTTGAATGCTCGGGCACAATTATTGTTTGAACCGAATGACGCAACATCTTTTCGTTTGATCGGGGATATTAGTTCTTTTGAGGAAGAGTGTTGTATCGTTGCCTCACCATTGCAGCAATTGCAGCTTCCCTCAGGTAACGCCTTTATTTTGACGAATTTCCTCGGGGCTCAGCTGGCTGACCCGAATGACGCGTTTAGTTTTGAGACGTTCCTTAATCAAAATACCACTAACACGAATGATGATATAGGTGTCTCTCTACAAGGCGATTTTGATCTTGGATTTGCCACTCTAACATCAATTAGTTCATTGCGTAATAATGAGAACGGTTTTGAAACAAGTGACTCGGACTTCACGACTTTTGATTTGTTGGGCAATGTTTTCAACGATGTTAATATCGACACCTTCACCCAAGAGTTTCGTCTAACGTCCAATCCAGGGGATAGAAATTTTGATTGGATGATTGGTGGTTTTTATTATGATGAAGGCATTGAACAGAATAGTGGTGCGACCTTTGGCACCCAAGCCCGGTTATACCTTGATACCTTATTTGCCCTAGGGGGTGACGATCCACAGGGTGACCTAGCTGCCGTACTGGCAGGCACAGCGAGTCCGCTAGGAGACATCGAAGCACTCTTCCCAGCTCTGACTGTTGGAGAGTCTTTTGGAAATGGAGTCGGTTCAACCGAATCCTTTGCGCAAGACAATGAATCTTTCTCATTATTTGGTACGTTGGATTTTCATGTTACAGACCGACTCACACTGAGCGGGGGTTTGAACTACACAGAGGACAGAAAAGAGCTGACGGCAATTGTCGTGAATGATGACGCCTTTGCCAATGTTAATTTTGTTGGACCTGAGGCCGTTGGGGCAATTACGAGCGCAACAATCGCAGGCTTTGCTCCCAACGTCGCGGCGATTTGCGGTGCTGCGCCATCAGCAGATTTGACAGATAATCTTGTCGCTGTAGGCACGGCTCCCGGATGTAATACCAGTTTGCTTGCGCCAGCGGGATTTCCGGATTTAGGTGTTGTCCCCGGTTCTGTCTTATTTGACCTAGCAACAGGTGGCGGTGTGTTGCCAACATTTGCCGGTGGTGTCGCCGCGGCAACGCCTTTGAATGTCGCATGTGCGCCAGGTCAAAACCCTCCTTTTTGTAACCCGTTTGCCAATCCATTACTTATCGGTGCGCAGTTCTTCTTGCCTTTCACTAATTTGCCAAATGCGGTTGAGGATGGAAGAACCAATGATGATCAGATAACATGGAATATACGAGCGGCTTACGAAGTTAATGACAATCTCAACGTATATGCGTCTGCGGCGACAGGCTTTAAGGCAAGTTCTTGGAACCTAACGCGAAACTCACTTCCGTTTCCTGCTGACCTTGCCCTTTTACAGCAACAAGGCTTAGCGACCAATAATCCCGTTAGCGGAACAAGGTTTGCGGGACCAGAAGAAACAACTGTTTTTGAAATAGGTTTGAAAAGCCGTTTCGAAAATGGTGCTCTAAATATCGCGGCTTTTGACCAAACAATTGAAGGTTTCCAAAGTACGCTTTTTGTCGGATCAGCCTTCGTTCTTAATAATGCTGGTGAGCAATCTGTACGCGGTTTTGAATGGGACGGAACCTATTCACCGATTGAAACTTTAAATCTACGTTTTGCTGGGACTTATCTTGATGCTGAATATGATGATTTTACAGGTGCTCAGGGGGTTGACGGCGCTATTGATCTTACAGGCGAGCGGCCAGCTGGAATTCCGGAATGGGCTTTATCTTTAGGCGCAAACTATGAATTTTATTCGTCCGAAGCCTTAACAGCTTATATTCAAGGCGATTTTGATTTTCAATCAGCGACAACTATTGTTGATAACCTGCCTGTGGATCTTACCCGTAAAGTTGGGACTTTAAATGCGTCTCTTGGACTTGATTTTGAGAACGGCGTGGACTTGAGAATTTGGGGCCGGAATATCAATAATGATGAGTATTTCACTTCAGGTTTCCCGGGACCAGCACAAACGCTTCCGCCTCCAGCTTCAGTTAATGGTACGTTTAACACTTATCCAAATCAGCCTCGTACCTATGGTGTGACATTACGTTATAATTTTGGCGGCAATTAAAATTAGTTATATCTTAAACAATAAAAGGCCGCGTTTATCGCGGTTTTTTTTATGGGCTTAAGAAAATTAATTTAGTGGTGTTGCTGATATAATATATGTTAAAGAGCCACGCTAAACCTATGAGGCAATATAGCGATGAAGAAATGGACACCCTCAAGTTGGCGAGGATTGCCGGCTAAGCATATTCCGGAAGATTATCCGGATAAGGACCATTTGGCCGATGTAGAGGCGACACTTAATGGCTATCCACCGCTCGTATTTGCAGGTGAAGCGCGTAATCTTAAAGCTCGACTGGGTGACGTCGGCATGGGAAATGCCTTTCTTTTACAAGGTGGCGATTGTGCCGAAAGCTTCAAAGAGTTCCATCCTGATAATTTGCGTGATAGTTTTCGGGTCATGATGCAAATGGCTGTTGTTCTGACCTATGGTGCCGGACAACCCATCGTCAAAGTTGGCCGCATTGCCGGTCAATTTGGGAAACCTCGCTCTTCGCCCACGGAAACCCGAGATGGCGTCACGTTGCCTAGTTATCGCGGAGATAATATCAACGGTATGGCGTTTACACCGGAAGAACGCACGCCTGACCCAGAGCGATTGCTCAAAGCTTATGGCCAGTCCGCCTCCACGCTAAACCTCATTCGGGCGTTCTCGACTGGAGGTTATGCTAACTTGCGTAATATCCATAAGTGGACTTTGGGGTTTGTGTCGGGTTCAGAGCAAACGGAAAAATATAAAGCGCTTTGCGAGAAAATCACGGACGCGCTCGATTTCATGGAGGCCTGTGGGGTGACACCTCAAAGCACACCGCAAATGGCGTCTACGGAATATTATACAAGTCATGAAGGCTTGCTTCTTGGTTATGAAGAAGCCATGACGCGGATCGATAGTACAACGGGACGTTGGTATGACACGTCAGCCCATATGTTATGGATCGGCAACCGAACGCGTCAGTTGGATCACGCCCATGTCGAATTTATGCGCGGCATTGAAAATCCGATAGCTATGAAAATTGGGGAAGGTTTAGAGGGAGACGAACTTATCCGGTTGATTGATGTGTTAAATCCGAAAAATGAACTGGGTAAGATCACGCTGATTTCCCGCTATGGTCATGACAAGGTCGCCAAAGGTCTCCCTATCCTTGCGCGCCGGGTTAAGTCTGAAGGGCGTCACGTGGTTTGGTCTTGTGACCCTATGCATGGAAATACGCTCAAAACGTCATCAGGATATAAAACCCGCCCCTTTGATTATATTCTCACTGAGGTCAAAGAATTCATGCGTGTATTACACTCCGAAGGGTGTTGGCCGGGTGGCGTGCATTTTGAAATGACGGGTCAAAATGTGACCGAATGTTTGGGAGGCTCCGCTAGAGCCGTGCGCGAAGAAGATTTGTCATCGCGCTATCACACACATTGCGACCCGCGTCTCAATGCTAATCAGGCATTGGAACTCGCTTTTCTTGTTGCGGAAGAATTGAGCTCTTATCGGAATGAAAATCAGCACCAAATAGCCGTATAAAAAAACCGTCCTGTGAAGACAGGACGGTCAAGCTCTTTAATACGTGGGAGTGTATTTTAGAGATTCTTTAGTCCGACAGACGGCTTAAATTGAGCGACATTTTTAGCTTGCGTCATCATCTGTTCACCAGTGGACGGGTTGCGAACCTGACGAGACGGACGATGTTTTGCAATGAATTGGCCAAATCCGGGTAGGGCAACGCCATTGCCATCTTTCAATTGTCCGATAACTGTATCGCAAAACGCGTTGATAACATTACCGGCTTCTGTTTGAGTTGTTCCGCAGCTAGTCGCGACTGCTGCAACGAGTTCTTTTTTATTCATAATGATCTCCCTTTTTAAGGTTTGGCTCCACACAACGCTGAAACCGTTAATTAACATCCTAGTCAGAGAGATTGACGAAAGGTTAAGGGGCCCCATTTTATGGGGTTTTTTGACAGTTGAAATGGGTTTTTGAGGTAAAAACTCTCAAATTGTCTGCGAATTTTCCCGATTTTGTTAAGAAATAGAAGTTTTCATCAATGTCCAGAACAGATGATTCTATAACTCAAAGCTTGCATCTCATGGCCTCATATAGGCTTATAGCGACATGACTCGGGTGTTAAAAATGGGCGTGGTTGGCGCAGGTGTTTTTGGGGGATATCATGCCGGAAAATGCGCAATACATCCGCGCATAAACTTCGTCGGCATTTATGATCCTGATCAATTGCGTGGCAATGAATTGGCCGATAAACATGGTGTCACGGCTTATAAAGATTACGACAGACTACTCAATGATGTTGAGGCTGTCGTGATTGCGACGCCTGCTCAATTTCACGGATCGATGGCGATCAAAGCGTTCAAAGCCGGATGTCATGCGCTCATTGAAAAACCGATTGCTGCTATAGCCCAAGAAGCGGAAGAGATTATCCGTCTTTCAACTGACAAAAATTTGATCGTCCAAGTCGGGCACCAAGAGCGTTTCGTTATAAAGGCGATAGGCCTTGATAGGGTCAATGAGAGACCCATTCAAATCATCGGACATAGACACAATACATATTCACCGCGTGGCACGGATGTCTCCGTGTCTCTTGATCTTATGACCCATGATATTGATCTCGCGGTCTGGTTGATGGGCGAGCCTCCGATTGCGGTCAGCGGTGAGGCTATCAAAGTTCGCTCCGCTCACCCCGATGCCTCTCTTGTTAATCTCATCTTTTCAAAAGGGCGCACAGCCCGGCTAGAGGCTAGTCGCGTTGAAGACACCGGGTCACGCGAGATGTTTATCCGCTATCCATCCGGGGATGTCCGCATCGATTTTAACGCCAAAACAGTTTCGCATTCCACGCCATTTGATCTCGATGAAAATTTTGGCAATAATCAAATCGCCAAAGATAGTCTTGGCGCAGCGACAAATAGCTTTGTCGAGGCAGTGCTGGATGGTAAGCCAATCTCGGTGAGTGCCAGTGCGGGCCTCATTGCCCTAAAAACAGCTTTGCGGGTCGACGGAGTTATATGAAGCTAACGGTACGAATATTCCTATTTCTGATCCTCGGACTGGCTCTGCTTATTGGGCTTAACTGGCAGAAAATAAATCGCTTGATGACGGTAAATTCGCTCTTTGATGCGGACAATATTGTTGAGAATTTTTCCAATATGGACGCTGCCTTCCTACATCAGGATTTGGAGAGGGGCGATACGCCTTTTGTTTGGCCCGAAGACATTCAGCCCTTACCCGAGGCCGTTACAGTTGCAGGCAAAGAAGAAAACCTGTCCGACTTGCTTGAGACGCTCGATACAACGGCGCTTGTGGTCATCAAAGACGGCACACTTATCCACGAAAGCTATTATCGTGGCACCGAAAAGGATGATCTGCGCATCAGCTGGTCGGTGGCGAAATCCTTCATGTCGGGCCTATATGGGTCCGCGCTTGAGAGTGGCGAGATTCAAAGTCTAGATGATCCCGTGACCCAGTATGTCCCCGCGCTGAAAGGCACCGCTTATGATGGAGCCAGCCTGCGTAATGTCTTAAATATGGCAAGCGGCGTGCGATTTAATGAAGACTATCTCGACCCTCAATCTGACATCAGTAAAATGGGGCGTGTTATAGGGCTTGGGGGGTCTATGGATGAATTCGTCGAGACCTTGACTGAGCGCCAATATGAGCCCGGTACTCATATGCAATATGTCTCTATAGATACGCATGTCGCGGCGATGGCGCTAAGAAGGGCCACCGGGAAAACTCTGCATCAATTGTTTAACGAAACATATGGGGCTCATTTAGGTTTCGGGAAATCGCCTTATTATATAACGGACGGGGAGGATGTCGCCTTTGCATTGGGTGGCCTTAACCTCAGAACCCGCGACTATGCCAAATTTGGCGAGTTGTTTCGCTTAAAAGGCCTATGGCAGGGCAAGCAAGTCATCCCGGCGGAATGGACCACTCAATCTATCCGCCATAGTGCGCCAACCATGTCAGAACGCGGGGTTGGATATGGTTATCAATGGTGGGTACCTATGCCTCAAGACGGCGTACATGCAGGCGACTTTTTCGGCGTCGGGATTTACGGGCAATATGTCTATGTGAACCCAAGCCACGGGATCGTCATAGCCAAAAACGCCGCCGACCGGGAGTTTCTTGAGCCGCAGGCAGGCTATCTGACCTCAATGGGGGTCAATATTGATATGTTCCGAAGCCTAGCGGAGCAGTTGGGCCAGTGAAGGTTAAACCAGTCATCAGGTTCCGAATGGTTGAACCTGAATTAACCGAACAATGACTGTTTTTGGTCTTTAATTTATATTCAACAATACCTATGTTATAAGGCAGTGAGATAAGACGGACATCAGCCGTTATAATAAGCCCACATACCTTAGTGAGGATGGACATGAATACGAAAGCTTTAGAGCGCAATGGCATAAATGTCTTGGAAAAACCCATACCGCCTATCGCTATCATTGTTCGGCAAGCCTTGATTGAGCATGGTTTGGAAACCCCGTTAATTGATAATGGCCTCAGCAATGTCGAGAAGTATCAACGCATCAAAGAGTCCATGACAGATGTTGTCTCAACATTGGGATTGGACTTGAGTGACGATAGTCTGGCCGAGACGCCGCACCGGATTGCAAAAATGTATGTGCAAGAGATTTTCTCAGGGCTGGATTATAGTGCCTTCCCTAAGATCACAGCTATTGATAACAAAATGGGGGCCGATGAGATGATCACGGTCGACGATATCGCGGTGACAAGTACCTGCGAACACCATTTTGTTGTGATTGATGGCGGGGCTAAAGTTGCCTATATTCCGTCTAAGAAAATTATCGGTTTGTCAAAAATCAATCGGATCGTAAATTTCTTTGCCCAACGGCCTCAAGTCCAAGAGCGCCTGACACGGCAAATTCTCATAGCGCTGCAAACCATATTGGAAACCGATGATGTCGCGGTCAGCATTAAAGCCACACATTATTGCGTGAAATCCCGCGGAGTTAAAGATTCTAACTCCCAGACCTCGACGACGGCATTGGGCGGTGTGTTCAAAGAGGCCAACACACGCGCTGAGTTCTTAAGCGTTTAAGCATTAGACGGCATGCTCCGTAAGGTCTATTTATCGCAATTGTCGTGATTTCGTAATCGCGGAAATTTTAAAACTCACATTGCGCGTTTCCGCTCATAATTAAGGACATATCTGTCTTTACCAAATATGCGCTATTCTTAACGCTGGCTTATGATGAGATTCGGGGGTAAAAGACTGTCGCTATCGAAGAAGCGCTTCGGTAGAATGGCTGAGAATAGTGTGGTGTTTCGGGGTGCGTTTAACTTGAAAAATCATGCTGACGATAATTTTGTGGATAATTTTCATAATTTTCTACACGAGTTAGAACTCGAACAATTCAAGATAGAGCAAACGGCGATATATGATGTTCCGTTTTCTGTCGAAATAAAAATAGGCTTGCGGTCCGAGGATAAAAACCGCGGCGCGCAGCAATATGCCCTTAAGTTTTTTCGTTCGTCTGAACATGTAAGGCAACCCTTTCAATTTGAAGCCAAATGTTGGCAACGAATGGGACATAATAAGGCAACAGAATTTATTTCGGTATGGCAATCAGCTATTTTGGATCACTCTAGATATTTCAATATTACCTGCTGGCTTTAAGTCATATATGTCGAAATATTCTCTTTTTGCTCGGAATACCTGCTCAGATGTTTTTTTGCATTACTGTGAAACGCAAGGTGCCGATCTGGAAAAGCTGGCTCAAAAATTTGGGGATTTACTCACGCCAGGACCCGGTATTCACTATTCGAATTTTAATCATATGGCGTCGCTATATGAGGACTTAGCTAAACAGTGTGAGGACCCTCACTTCGGATTAAATTGGTCGCTGGCCCAGCCAGACGATTTCCGTCATGCAGGTCCAATTATGCATGTCCTAAACCAGATGGCCTCGACCCGAGGCCTCGTTTATCTGACAGCGGACTATTTGAAATCTTTTACGAATGGTTTCAGATTTTCTGCCACTGAAGATCAAGACAATAACCTTGTCATAATTAAATGTAGTATACACCCTAAAGCAGATAAATGTCTTCAACTTATAGAGCACTATATGGGGACATTGGCACAAATTACGCGAATTATGGTAAAAGACTTTAAGTTTAGCCAAGTCTGTTTCCAACATAATGCCGTTCCCAGCAACACTCTTTATGAAAAAGTTTTTGACGCGCCTATTGTTTTTAATTCAAAAGAAAATTTACTTGTTTTTGACGATAGTTATTTAAATCGAAATAGGATTGATGCAGGACCGTTTGTTCGGAAAGCGCTCAATGCCTATTTGGATTACCAGCTAAAGCGTGACAAGCTTACTGCCAGTTCCTTAAGTGTAACGGTTCTTGGAATTATTTCGGAATTATTAGGTACAGGTCAAACGGATATGAAATCCGTTGCAAATTTTCTAGGCTTTAGTCCGAAAAAACTACAGCGTTCATTAAAGCAAGAGAACACATCATTTTCGCAGCTTTTGGATAG
The DNA here is from genome assembly GCA_964587545.1 of uncultured Caulobacterales bacterium. GTDB lineage: Bacteria > Pseudomonadota > Alphaproteobacteria > Caulobacterales > Maricaulaceae > JACOMS01. The sequence continues at coordinate 32,180 of CAZPLJ010000002.1, forward strand.
GGCTAGAAAGCAACTCGCGACGAAATACCTGTCTGAAAGTACAACGTCACTGTCTATGATCGCTCTTATGTTGGATTATTCCAGTCAAGAGACCTTCATACAGGCATTTTACCGCTGGTATGATCAATCCCCAACGTGTTTTCGTGACAATAATATGTAATTTCTCATTTATTATATGGGGAAGCATTTGTTGGCTGCTCACGTAAATTTTATTTAAGGTGTGGTTACGATCAGTGGGCTAACCTGTAAGTTATGCTGAGTCGAAGTTCCTGAGAGAGATTATGTCAGCACAACAATTTATCGCGCCTGAGTTGCGTGTTCAAAAATGGATTGATGGTCAAGGACAAGAACGTGAGCCGCTCAAACTCGCGGAGCTGGGTGATGGCTATAAAATTATCTTTTGCTTTAAGGCCTCTTGTCCGGGCTGTCATTCGCGCGGTTTTCCAGCCATGAAAAAGATGGTTGATAATCTATCAGATCATAATTTCGGCTTCGCCGTTATACATACGGCCTTTGATGATGACCCCTTTAATTCCTATGAACGGATTATCGAATATCAGGATAAATATGATATCCGCATACCGTTCGGACATGATCCGAAAGTCGGAGATCAGCATCCGACATTTATGGTAGATTACCGTACGCGTGGAACCCCTTATTTTGTCGCGATAAATCCCGACGGCCACCTCGCGCATCATGATTTTAATCTGGATGCTGACGCTCTCATAAAGCAAGTTCTCGCAGGGCAATTAGCTTAAAATATTCCCGAACTTGCTCCGGTGGCCATATAGTATTAAGCCGGATTAAAGAGGAGAGATGCATGAGTGATGAATATACGCCCCCCAAAATTTGGACATGGGACAAAGATAATGGCGGGCAATTTGCCAATATCAACCGACCGACCTCCGGCGCGCGCGAAGAGGTGGAATTATCCAAAGGTAAGCATCCCTTTCAGCTTTACTCACTAGCGACACCCAATGGGGTCAAAGTCACAACCATGTTTGAGGAGCTGTTAGAGGCTGGGCATGACGCCGAATATGATGCCTGGTTGATAAATATTCGCGAGGGTGCGCAATTTGGTAGTGGCTTTGTCGACGTGAACCCTAATTCCAAAATCCCCGCTTTGATGGACCACTCAACCAATCCGCCAACGCGCGTATTTGAATCCGCTTCAATCCTTTTATATCTGGCCGAAAAATTTGGCGCCTTCATTCCGAGCGATCATAAAGGCCGTACAGAATGTATGAATTGGCTGTTCTGGCAAATGGGTAGCGCACCTTATCTAGGCGGCGGCTTCGGGCACTTTTATGCCTATGCTCCGACGAAATGGGAATATCCGATTAATCGCTTTGCGATGGAAGTGAAACGTCAACTCCATGTACTGGACACCCATCTTGAAAAAAATGCTTACATGGCGGGTGATGCGTATAGCATTGCCGATATGGCCATCTGGCCGTGGTATGGGGTTCTCGCGCAAGGAAAAATCTATGAGGCCGGAGAGTTTCTCGACGTAAAGTCCTATAAACATGTGCAGCGTTGGACCAGTGCTGTGGCCGCGCGTCCAGCCGTGCAACGCGGACGTATGGTCAATCGCGCTTGGGGTGATCTGTCTGAGCAACTATTTGAGCGCCATGACGCTAGCGACTTTGAAACCAAGACCATGGATAAGCTTCAATCTAAAAGCTAGCTATGTGTGGTCGCTTCGCACTTTATGACTCGCTGACCGAGCTCGCACTGCAATTTAATGCACGGGTTAGCGAGGATGGTTTATGGGAGTGGGACCCGAATTATAATATCTCGCCCGGTATGGTTATTCCCGTCATTGCCTGGGACGGTAAACGCCGCCGCAAAATTGTGCCGATGCGTTGGGGTCTTCATCCGCATTGGCGCAAGGAACCGCCGCAAGGACGTCCTCTATTTAATGCCCGGGTTGAGACGGCCGCTGAAAAGGCCAGCTTCCGTACGCCGTTTAGGCGTCGCCGTGCACTGATCCCGCTCAATGGCTGGTATGAATGGGCGAGGGACGCGAAACCTAAAATACCTTATTATATCCGTGAAACCCACAGGCAAGCTTTTGCCTTCGCCGCGCTATGGGATCAATGGCGTGTGGATGAGGGGGTCTCGCTTTTATCGGCGACCATACTCACCCAAGATGCGCCGGATGATATTTTTCATATTCATCATCGGGCAGGAGTTCGATTGCCCGAAAGTCAGTGGGATAATTGGCTCAACTGGGACATCAAAGCTGATAAGATACTTGACGCTAAGAAAAATGGAGATGATCTCGAATATTATGAGGTTGACGACGTGGTCAATTCGGGCGGCGCTCAAGGCCCCGACCTTATATTGCCAGCCTAGTTTTGCGGCTTATTTTTTTGGCGGTGGTTGCTTGCGTGAAAACACTAATAGATCATCCGTCGTAGCTGCCGCGTCGAGCTTATATCCTTCAAGATCAAAATCCTTCAGGCCATCGGCGCGGTCCACACGTTCTTGCATAATCCAACGGGCCATAAGTCCGCGGCCAAACTTAGCATAATACATGAGGTTGCGGGCTTTGCCGTCTTTTACATTTAGGAATTTGGCTTCGATAATGCGCTTACCCAAGACTTTCTTATCGACGGATTTGAAATATTCGTTTGAGGCGAGGTTCATAATGGTCTGATCAGCATGACCTTCGAGATCGTCATTTAAGCTATCGGTGATGATTGTGCCCCAATAATCATAGAGAGAGCCGCCACGTTTTGTCTTGAGCTTGGTACCCATTTCAAGACGGTAAGGCTGAATAGCATCCATGGGGCGAAGCACACCGTAAAGGCCGGACAAGATACGCAGATGATTTTGGGCATAGGCTAGGGTCTCATCTGACAAGCTCTTGGCTTCTAGCCCCCAATAGACATTGCCATCAAAAGCAAGCCCCGCAGCTTTGGCGGAATTACTTTGCCCATCAATATTAAAAGTTTTGAAGCGTTCTGCGTTAAGCTCCGCCAGATTGTCACTGATATGCATAAGCTTTTTGAGATCCGCCGCTTTGAGTTTTTTAGCAACCGTGGCAAGTTCATTTATGTCTGAGCTAAGGCGCGGCTGAGTGACGTCTACGCCCGTTTGCACAGGGTCAAGATTCAATTTTTTGGCAGGAGAAAGTAAAGTCAGCATGTATGGCTCCTCATAACATCGACCGGAATCGGTCAGTACGCGTGGGTAATGCGGAGAGACTAAACCGTGTTGACATAGCTCGCAACAGAATTAACGTATTTTTCACTATAATTACGGCATTTGACCGGTGATGGAATATTTACAGACATTAAAGCGGAACTGGCCGATATTGGCTTTGCTGTTTTTCTATGTCTATTTAACTTTCCACGCCTTGTCCGGATCACAAGGCTTGTTAAGCTGGGCAGATTATCAAGATGATATAACTCGGCTTGAAACGAAACTTGAACAACTCAAAGAGCAGCGCACCCGGATGGAAGATGAAACCGAGCTTTTACAAGCCTCACATCTCGATTTGGACACATTGGATTTAAAAGCGCGAGAGATGGTGTTTTTGGCGCATCCCGACGAATATACGATTTGGCTGCATCAAACGCCTTAATTGGTATACACATCAGTCAATATTGGTATAATTTTTTACGCGAATTGGCATAAAGTTTTATTTGTGTTTCACAAATACCTTTATTATAGCCCCCATCTGATTATAAGATCCGCAAAAAGGAGTCCTCATGGCCGCCAAAAAAGCATCTAAGTCAAATCTTTTGAAAACGACCAAGAAAGAGCTGACCGGTTACTACCGCGATATGCTATTGATCCGCCGCTTCGAAGAAAAAGCCGGTCAACTTTACGGCATGGGCCAAATTGCCGGTTTCTGTCACCTTTATATTGGGCAAGAAGCCGTTGTGACGGGTGTCAAAGCCGCGATGCAAGAGGGCGATCAGATGATTACCTCTTATCGCGATCATGGACATATGCTGGCTTGTGATATGGATCCGAGCGGTGTCATGGCGGAACTAACCGGACGTATTGACGGTTATTCCCGTGGTAAAGGCGGCTCAATGCATATGTTCTCTACCGAAAAGAACTTCTATGGCGGGCACGGTATTGTCGGCGCGCAAGTGCCTATTGGAGCTGGTCTAGGCTTTGCCAATAAATATCTCGACAATGGCGCGGTTTCGCTGGCCTTTTTCGGGGACGGTGCGGCGAACCAAGGGCAGGTCTATGAGACATTTAACATGGCCGAGCTTTGGGATTTGCCGGTCGTCTTTGTTATTGAGAATAACCAATATGCGATGGGCACATCGGTCGAGCGCTCATCGGCGGAAACAGAGTTTTACAAACGCGGCAGCAGCTTTGGTATAGAGGGTATTCAAGTCAACGGTATGGACGTGCTTGAAGTTAGAGACGCCTCGAAAAAGGCGATCAAACATGCGCGCTCTGGGAAAGGTCCGATGATATTGGAAATGAAGACCTACAGGTATCGGGGCCACTCAATGTCTGATCCGGCCAAATACCGGACCCGGGACGAGGTCAAGAAAACCCGTGAAGAAAGCGATCCGATTGATATGGCCAAGGCGCGCATCATAACCGAAGGCTGGGGCACGGAAGAGAGCCTCAAAGTTATTGATAAGGAAATAAAGGCCATCGTTGCGAAAGCTGCCGATTTCTCACTTGAAAGTCCTGAACCGGACCCATCTGAGCTTTGGACAGATGTGTTGCTGGAAGCTTAGGTGCAACTCGCGCAGTTAAATATCGCCGAAGCCAAATACACGACCGACGATGAGCATATGGTCGGATTTACGGGCCGTATCGATATGATCAACGCTTTGGCGGATCGCTCGACGGGCTTTGTTTGGCGATTGGTTGACGATGAAGACACGGACGGAGCTTTATCTCTGCGCATGGAAGGTGAGGGCGATTATACCTTGGTCAATATGAGCGTCTGGCAAGATGTCCAAAGCCTGTTTCATTTTATCTATAAGACGGCTCATGCCAAGGTCATGCAAGGAAAGCCTGATTGGTTTAATGATATGCCCAATGCCCATATGGTTTTGTGGTGGATTGAAGATGGCCATATTCCGTCAATGGATGAAGCCCGACAGAAGCTCGACGATATTCGCGCGAATGGTCCCAACCCGCGCGCCTTTGATTTTAATACGCCTTTTGATAAAAACGGGCGAGCTATAACACCGAAATTCCCAAAGAAGGATTGTGCCTAATGGCGATAGATATTTTAATGCCTGCCTTAAGCCCCACAATGGAAGAGGGCACGCTTGCCAAATGGATGGTCAAAGAGGGAGATAGCGTATCTTCCGGAGATATTTTGGCCGAGATCGAAACAGATAAAGCCACAATGGAAGTTGAAAGCATCGATGAGGGAACGGTTGGCAAGATCATCATCCCTGAAGGCGCTGAAGGCGTTAAAGTCGGTGAAGTGATTTTACAGCTGCTTGAAGACGGTGAAACAACGGCTGATCTAGGTACGCCTAAAGCGGCTCCGGCGCCAGCTAATCCCGCGCCTGCACCGAAACCAACAACACCGGCGCCAACACCGGAAGCGGTTCAAGCTACGAAAACGGTCCCATCTGATCCTGATATCCCGTCTAATATCAAAATGGTCGAAACCAGCGTGCGCGATGCGCTACGTGACGCTATGGCCGAAGAAATGCGTCGCGACGCAACCGTCTTTGTCATGGGTGAAGAAGTGGCCGAATATCAGGGCGCTTATAAAGTCACACGTGAGCTATTACAGGAATTTGGCGCAAAACGCGTTGTTGATACGCCCATCACAGAACATGGTTTTGCTGGCATAGGTGTGGGCGCGGCCATGGGTGGTTTGAAACCCATTGTCGAATTCATGACATTTAACTTTGCTATGCAGGCGATTGACCACATTATTAACTCAGCGGCCAAAACGTTATATATGTCCGGTGGTCAGATGCGCTGTCCGATTGTCTTTCGCGGCCCTAACGGGGCGGCGTCCCGTGTTGGCGCGCAGCACTCGCAGGATTATTCGGCTTGGTACGCCCATGTGCCGGGTCTTAAAGTGGTTGCGCCCTATGATGCAGCCGATGCCAAAGGCCTATTGAAAGCCGCCATCCGTGATCCCAACCCGATTGTCTTCCTTGAACATGAACTGCTTTACGGTGACATGGGCAATGTGCCGGATATGGATGATTTCGTCATTCCGATAGGTAAAGCTAAAGTTCGCCGTGAAGGCGCGGATGTGACCATTGTGACCCATTCTAGAATGGTTGGGCATTCTTTGGTGGCGGCTGAACAACTTGCCCAAGAAGGTATAGATGCGGAGGTGATTGACCTGCGTACGCTACGTCCGCTTGACACAGATACGGTAATCGAAAGCGTGAAGAAAACCAACCGTCTCGTCTGCGCCGAAGAAGGCTGGGGTCAACACGGTGTCGGCGCGGAAGTCGCAGCGCGTGTGATTGATGAGGCCTTTGATTATCTCGATGCCCCGCCCGCTCGTGTCTTCCAGAAAGATGTACCCCTGCCTTACGCGGCAAATTTGGAAGCTCTGTCATTGCCGGGACCCGATGATGTCATCGCGGCGGCTAAGAAGGTGTGTTATGTCAGTTGAATACATAAACCAAAATCCACAAAACAATCTAATCTATGCTTTCAAAGTAAATGGAAAACGGATTGTCGTAAGAATGAGCGATGAGATGTACCAAGATAGTTATAAAGGAAACGACTCGGGCGTTATGGACGCAATTGAAGACGCTTTGTTGTCTAATCAGGATAAAGTTTCGCCAGAATATGATGGAATAAGAACGTTAGCTAAAGATCCCAAGTACATTTTAACCACTCAAGGGCTCATCAATGCCAATTGAAATTCTCATGCCTGCGCTTAGTCCCACCATGGAAGAGGGGACCCTATCCACTTGGATGGTGAAAGAGGGTGACACCGTCAATAGCGGCGATGTCCTCGCCGAAATTGAAACCGACAAAGCCACGATGGAAGTGGAAGCCGTGGAAGAAGGCGTGATTGCCAAAATTCTCGTTGATGGCGGCACAGAAGGCGTGAAAGTCAACGCGCCGATTGCGATATTGTTGGAAGAAGATGAAGACCCGTCCGCTTTGGATAATTATTCTCCGGGCGGCGCGGCGCCAGCACCCGCACCGGCCGAGGCCCCGAAAGCCCAAGCTCCAACTCCGGCCCCAAGCGCAACGCCTCAGCCTGCAACACCAAAGGCGTCTGCCTCTGTCTCATCTGGAGACCGTATCAAGGCCTCACCTCTAGCGAAACGTATGGCCAAAGATGCTGGCTTAGATCTGGCGAGCCTATCGGGATCAGGTCACGGCGGACGTATCATCAAACGCGATATTGAAGCCGCTATGGCGAGCGGAACAGCTAAAGCCGCGCCGCAACCTCAAGCTACACAAGCAGCACCTAAGCCCGATACGACAGCGGTTGGCATGCCACTTGGCGGCGGTGCGGATTATCTCACCAAGCGCGGGATTGAGCCGGGCTCCTATGACCTTGTTCCGCTTAACAATATCCAACGTGTTGTCGCTCAGCGCCTATCGGATTCAAACAATAATGTGCCGGACTTCCCGCTCACCATTGATTGCGAGTTGGATGAGCTTTTGAAAATGCGTAAAGAGCTTAACGGCCAGACACCGGAAGGCGTGAAAATTTCTGTTAATGATATGTTGATCCGCGCCTGTGCCTTGGCGCTCAAACATGTCCCCGAAGCCAATGCGAGCTACACGCCGGACGGTATTGCCATACATAAACATGCCGATGTCGCTGTTGCTGTAGCCATCGAAGATGGTCTCATCACTCCCATTGTCAGACAGGCCGAAAATAAAGGCTTATCGACTATCGCCACGACTATGGATGACCTGATTGTGCGCGCCAAAGACCGGAAATTAAAGCCGCATGAATATCAGGGTGGGACATTTTCTATCTCCAATCTTGGTATGATGGGCATACGCGAATTTGGCTCTATCATCAATGAACCGCAAGGTATGATCTTGTCTGTTGGGGCAGGGGCACCGCGCCCGGTTGTGAAGGACGGAGCCTTGGCTGTGGCCACAGTTATGACCGTAACTTTGACCTGTGATCACCGGGTTGTGGACGGAGCCTTAGGCGCAAAATGGCTCCAGCATTTCAAACGTTATGTTGAAAAGCCGATTACGATGATGCTCTAATTCCCCTCAGAGGGGAAGCCTATCGCCTGAAAGAAGTATAAGCAGTAGCTGTCTTGCCGTATGGTTAACGAGCTATTAAGGTGTGAACATGTTATTTAAATCTTTGACTGCTGGAACTATTGCTGCGCTCATGGCAGGCAGCGTTGTCTATTATGGAACGCCGACGTCCGAGGCTGGCGGGACGATCCAATTTGAAAGCACTGAAGCGATCTCCGAGACTCCGGAGGTTATGACTGTATCGCAAGAATATGGTGACGTTGCTGATGTTACCACGGCTCAACACCCCCATGACGAAAAGCGCGAGCGCTGGATTGATAAATATCTCAACACAGAAAATGAAGACGCGACAAAAGAGATCGAAGTTGAAGTCGAAGTCAAAGTCGAACCTGAAACTGAACCCAAAAATATTGAAGTGGAAATCGTCAAAGAGACTGAAATCGATGTCGAAACTGAAGACGAAAATATCGGTAAAGATGTTGAGGTAGAAGTCTTTGAGGCTGAGGCTGAGGCTGAGGCTGAGGCTGAGGCTGAGGCTGAGGCTGAGGCTGAGGTTGATGTTGATGTTGATGTTGATGTTGAAGTAGGGGTAGAGCCTCCGAAAGATGTAACAGCTCAGGATACACCCAAAACTCTCAAGGAGCGTATAGCCGAGCGACGCGCGAGGGCGGAAGAGCGCCGTAAACAAGCAGCTCAGCAATTTATGCAGACAGAGAAAATGGCGGAGAAAGCCGCTGTTTCCACGCATGATGCAAGCAGCCAAGCGTCTGAAACTATCAAGATCATTGATGAAAATGGCAATGAAATCGTGATTGTAAATTCCATTGTCGACGAAAAACCTGCTGAGCCTAATTCCAAATTATCTGATGAGGCTTTCGCTAATATAGAGGATGCGCTGGATGCTGCGGTCGGCATAGATACGCCGGATGATGTCGGTGAAATTGATGTTGATGCTCTAGAAGAGAATAAAGTAGGTCAGGCAGAAATTGCTTTTTATAAGCTTACAGATGGCGAGCTTGTTCAAATTGATGAGCTGCCGACAATCCCGGTTTTCCCCGGGGTTAATGCTAAAACGGTTGATAGCCGTTTATCCGTTGTCATGGAGCAGTCAGATTTACTGACACAGCCTGATCTGCGCGATCGCGCCTATCTGGGCGTAGTGGAATATGCATTGAGCGTGGATGACTATAATTCGGCTCAAAATGCGGTGGGTAAAATCGCCCAAGCCGAATTGCGCGATACAGCCCGAAGCTTGATTGCATTGGAATTTGCGCGAAATGGCATGTCAGATGCGGCCTTTCAAACGATAGATGAAGTTGAGGTTGATGAGCTGCGTGATGTGATGCGATTGCAGGTCATAGAGTCCATGATAATACCTGAAAATCTGTCTGAAAAATCACAATAATTTTTCGCTTAATTTTCTAATAGATTTGTATAAGAGACGGGTAACACTAAAGAGGTTATCATGTCAGATTCTACATTCGATGTCATAGTTATTGGCTCAGGGCCAGGCGGCTATGTTACGGCCATCCGTTCGGCTCAGCTTGGCTTTAAAACGGCTATCGTCGAAAAGGACGCTTTAGGCGGCGTATGCCTGAATTGGGGGTGTATTCCGACCAAGGCTCTCTTGCGGTCGGCAGAAGTTTATACGCAAATGCAGCATGCCAAAAATTATGGCCTTACAGCCGAGGCAGGATTTGATCTGGACGCGATCGTCAAGCGCTCTCGCAAAATAGCAGGGCAACTTTCAGGTGGTATTAAATTCCTGATGAAAAAACACAAAGTGAGCGTTATTGAAGGATTTGCGACCCTTAAAGCCGGCAAGCCAGCGCCAGTCGTTATTGTCGATAAGACAGAATATCAAGCCAAGCATGTTATCCTAGCCACAGGGGCGCGCGCCAGAACAATCCCTCAAGCCGGACTGGAACCTGACGGGAAATTTATCTGGACCGCAAAAGAAGCGATGGTCCCTGATACCATGCCTAAAAAGCTTCTTGTGATTGGGTCGGGTGCTATTGGGATGGAGTTTGCGTCATTTTATAATGCCTTTGGCGCGAATGTTACAGTCGTTGAAATGGTCGATAGAATATTGCCCGCGGAAGATGCCGAAATTTCGGTCTTGGCGAAGACCGCATTTGAAAAAGCGGGCATGACCATCAAGACGGGCATGCAGGCTGGCATCAAGATCGGAAAAAATACTGTGAGCGCAGAATTAAAGAGCGGTGACAAGACCGAAAAAGCCGAATTTGACCGGGTTATTTTGGCTGTCGGGATTGTCGGTAATGTCGAGAATATGGGTCTGGAAGAACTGGGTGTGAAAATTGATCGTTCGCATATCGAGGTTGATGACTATAGCTTCACAGGTGTGCCGGGGCTTTACGCGATTGGCGATGTCACAACGCCGCCTTGGCTGGCCCATAAGGCTTCACATGAGGGCGTGATCTGTATCGAAAAAATCGCAGGTCATAACCCGCATCCGCTAGACGCTAACGCCATTCCGGGCTGTACTTATTGTCATCCGCAAATTGCAAGCGTTGGCCTCACAGAGGCGCAAGCTATTGAGGCAGGTCATCGTGTCAAAGTGGGCCGCTTTCCTTTCATTGGTAATGGTAAAGCGATTGCTCTGGGCGAACCTGAAGGATTAATCAAAACCGTGTTTGATGATAAGACCGGTGAGCTATTAGGGGCGCATATGATTGGCGCTGAAGTGACAGAGTTAATTCAAGGCTATACAGTTGCAAGGCAGTTAGAGAGTACTGAAGCGGAATTAATGGAAACTGTCTTTCCGCATCCGACGCTTTCCGAGATGATGCATGAAGCGGTCCTAGATGCCTATGACCGCGTCATGCATATCTGATTACTCGGCGGGTTGTATAATCTTAGCTTTGGGCTTTTTGGATCCAAAGCGTAGGAATTTGGCAAGAGTTTTCTTTTTCGCCAACATCGGCTTTTCAACCCATATCCAAGAGGCGCAAGATAAAGCGATGGTGAACGGTACGGCAGCTGCCAATAGAACCCAAGGATTCATGTTCGGATTGGCGTAGAATATCCACTGCAACACACACCAGTGATAGATATATACACCGTAGGAGATATCATCCATTTTTTGTAGGAAGTTTAGCTTAGGTATTTTGACATAAGCTGCCCAGAAGATGATATAACCAAGCCAGATATTGACCATAGGTTCAAACATCACCGTTTGACTACATAGGGCAGTTAAAAGTCCAATCACAGGAATACCAATGATATTGAATGATAGGCGGTCTCTTAGCGCATAGATAGCGGCCCCAAGCCCGTAAGCTAGGCCAAATCTCAGGATGTTTTGACCTGTGCCTGGTAGCTGCTCAAAAATACCTGTTAGATGTGCGATAGGCCAAGCGGTGACGAAAATCACAAACTGTCCTATAAGCATCCAGTTTTTCTTCAATAAACCTAGGGCGAATGCGACAGCTGTTCCAATATAGGCCAGAATTTCAAAACGTAACGTCCAGAGCGGGGCAGAGCCTAATTGTTCATGATTAGATGCCAGAGCCCCGGGCATAACCATATTTGTCTCATAAAATGACAATACTTGCAGGGGTTGGGTGTAAAATTGAGGATTTGTCAGGAATTGCATGATCGGTAAATTCGTCACGAAAGGCCCCATGGCAAACATCACAAATAGGACATGGACCAATAAGCCAGGATAAATTCGGATAATTCTGGCTGCGCTATATTCGACTAAGTCCTTGCGATATAACATACTTTTGGTGACTAGGAAGCCTGATGCTATAAAGAATAAGTTCACGGCCAAATAACTAAATGTATAGTCAAAAAATAGCCTAGGCTCACCGGCCATATCTCGATAGCCAATGACCATGGCATGACCAATAACGACCATAACGGCAAATATTAGCCGTAGTGGCGTAAAGAAATTGTCGTGCCCCTCACGAATTTTGACATTTTGAAACATTATTCTACTCACATATACCTATTCGGTTAAGTTTAAGCAAAAATCGCGCCAAAGGGGAAAATTGACGGAAATTTCCTAAAATTCGCGTGCAATGCCAAAATGGGTTGAAATCTTAGAGACAAAGGCTCATTAGGCGGCCATGGCAACTTTGCTTGATAATACGCGGCCCCGGCACCCTGAGAAGGCTCATAGACCCGACACTGAAGTTTTGCGGAAACCAAAATGGATACGGGTAAAAGCTCCAACATCAAAAGGGTTTAGCGAGACCCGAAAAATCGTGAAAGATAAGGGGCTTGTAACTGTCTGCGAGGAAGCCGCATGCCCAAATATAGGCGAATGCTGGGAGAAATCTCATGCGACCTTTATGATATTGGGAGACACCTGCACACGAGCTTGCTCTTTTTGCAATGTGAAAACAGGTCTTCCGGGACCTATTGATACAGATGAAGCGCAAAAAATTGCGATGGCCGTTAAAGAAATGAATTTGCAGCATGTCGTTATTACATCTGTTGACCGCGATGACTTGGCTGATGGCGGCGCGCAACATTTTGTGGATGTGATTGGTGCAATTCGAACCAAGTCTCCGCGTACGACAATTGAAATATTAACCCCAGATTTTTTACGTAAAGAGGGTGCCGCCGAAACCGTCATTGACGCCAAACCGGACGTCTTTAATCACAATCTAGAAACCGTACCACGCCTATATTTAAAGATCAGACCAGGGGCTCGATATTACCATTCTTTGCGCTTGCTTGAAAAAGTGAAAGAACAGGACCCCCACCAATTTACCAAATCAGGCCTGATGGTGGGATTGGGCGAAAGCAAAGAAGAAATCATGCAGGTTATGGATGATATGCGCTCAGCTGACGTAGATTTTTTGACCATTGGGCAATATTTGCAACCGACGCGCAAACATGCTGCAATTGATAGATTTGTAACACCCGAAGAATTTAAAGCTTATGAAACTATTGCAAGAGCGAAAGGCTTTCTACTTGTATCAAGCTCACCTTTGACACGTTCCAGCTATCACGCCGATGAGGATTTTGCGCGGCTGCAAGCAGCAAGGCGGAGTATATAAATAAATGGCTGAAACTAAGTTATTCTGTCATGTTCCTCACAAGCCATCAGACATGATTGACTTTGTATCCAATGTAGAAGGGTATCCGGAATTTATCAATCTTCTGTCAGCTGTTCGCGTGGCTGAACGTAAAGAGCTCGGCGATGGTCATGAAAATTTCGAGGCGGAAGCAACTGTGTCTTATAAGTTCGTTTCCGAACAATTTCGATCTTTGGTAGATGTTTTTCATTCAGAAAACCGAATTAATGTTTCAAAATCAGGGACAAAGGGCGCCGTAAAAGCGCTGGAAAATAATTGGATTTTTCATGAATTATCTGACGGTAGTACCTTGGTAGAATTTTATGTGCAGGTGAAGCTCAAGGCTTTTCCACTTGAGGTTTTGTTAAGAGACAAGTTTGATAAAGCAGCCAATCATATGATGAATGTTTTTACCCTTAGGGCCGGTCAACTTTATGAACATGTCGGTGATGACAATATTAATTTAGAAGCCGAATATGCGCGCTTGGGTTTAAAGCAAGAGATGGCTGAGCTCAGTTAAGGCAGCCAAAGTTGCGGCTTCGCGGACCTCGTCCCGTTTCATATTTTTGAACAGTTTTTTGTGTGTCTTAACGGCTTTTATCGTTCCGGCTGCAATCCATACTGTGCCGACGGGTTTGTCGGTCGTTCCTCCCTGTGGTCCGGCAATGCCCGTAATAGAGACGGCTAGGTCTGCCCCTAGATGGTCCAAAACCCCCGTTACCATAGCGCTTGCGACTTCAGCGCTTACTGCCCCATATTTCTGGATTATGTTTCGAGGGACTCCAAGCACGTTATGTTTGACATCGTTAGAATAGGCGATGATACCCCCATGAAAGGCGCCTGATGCACCCGGGATAGTGGTGAGTGCGGCCCCAACTAGGCCTCCGGTGCAGCTCTCGGCAACGGCGACTTTTTTCTCTTGCCCTGTAGCGGCCACGATAATGGTCTGGGCGGTGACGTAGATATGCTGTTTAATCATGATAGTGGCAGTGATAGAGTTGCAGTGGCTTGTGCTGCGATACCTTCACCGCGACCTGTAAAGCCAAGTTTTTCAGTAGTTGTTGCTTTGACACTTACGCGGGACATAGGCAAGGCGAGTAAAGTCGATATGCGCTGCCGCATAGCGTCTCGGTGATGTTTCACTTTGGGCTTCTCGCATATGAGTGTCACGTCTACATGCTGCAGCTGTCCGCCCCTGTGTTTTACTTTATCAACAGCGAAAGTTAAAAACTTGTCTGATGCTGCTCCTTTCCATTGTGGATCAGAAGGTGGAAAATGATCTCCAATATCTCCCTCCGCGAGTGCGCCGAGAATTGCATCTGTCAATGCATGGAGGCCTACATCAGCATCACTATGTCCTTTTAAGGAAAATCCAGCCGGAATTTCAATTCCGCAGAGCCATAGACTATCACCTGCTTCGATGCGATGGACATCAAAGCCGCTTCCCGTTGCTGTATAATTCTCTTTACTCAAAATGTCCTCAGCTCGTTTTTGATCACTTGGATAGGTGACCTTAAAATTTCGCGGGTCGCCGTCAATCACTTCTATACTCAAACCTGCCTGACGTGCGACGGCAATATCATCTGAAAAACTACTGTCGTGATCTAAATCTTGGAAAGCTCTCCATATATCTGGATAGCGAAAGGCTTGCGGGGTTTGGACTTGTCTGACTTGATCGCGCTCCACATCTTCACCGATTTGATTGTTTTGAAATGATTTCAAAGCATCAGCCACGGAAAGAATGGGTACACTGGCTTGCGCGTTTGATAGCGCTTTGACACTATCCTGGATTATTTTGGCGGTGACAAAAGGCCGAGCCGCGTCATGGATTAAAACAAAATCCGGCGGATCATCTTTTAAGGCATTTAAGCCGTTTCTAACGGATTGCGTTCGCGTAGCTCCACCCGTCACTATTCTCGGGGTTGGGTATATGCCGTCAATCATGGACGGAATATAGTCGTCATGCTCAGCCACGACGATGATGAGTTGGTCCAAGACCGTTCCACTATTGCAACACGCCTTTAGGGTATGTCTTATTAATGGCTCGCCAGCTATGACTTGATACTGTTTGGGGATTTTGCTCCCAAATCGTGCGCCTTTGCCCGCAGCGACTAAAATTTGTGCAATTCGGCTCATAAAACCTCAAAATGGGTGATGAAATATTGTGCAAATTTATATTTGCATATAAAGCACCATCATGACGACGGACATCAGAATCGGCAAGCACAGATTGGGATCTCGTGTTTTGGCCGCACCCATGTCGGGTGTGACGGACCTGCCGTTTCGGCGTGTTTTGCAGAAATTTGGTCCAGGATTAATTGTTTCCGAGATGGTGGCAAGTGAAACTCTACTTAAGGGTGATCCGGATACGGCTGCTCGAGCGGCCGGAGCTGGTGAGATTGACCCTCTTGTCATTCAGTTGGTTGGAAGAGAACCTAACTGGATGTTTGAAGGCGCTAAAAGAGCCGAAGCTGCTGGTGCACAAATTGTGGATATTAATATGGGATGTCCGGCCCGTAAGGTGACCACCGGCTTATCGGGCTCAGCGCTGATGAGAGATTTAGATCGGGCTGTGGATATCATCAATGCCACGATTGAGGGAACCTCTGTTCCTGTCACATTAAAAATGCGTCTGGGTTGGGATGATGAGAGTTTGAACGCGGCAGAGCTGGCAATGAAAGCGGAAGCGGCGGGTATCAAAATGCTGGTTGTGCATGGGCGCACACGGTGTCAGTTTTACAAGGGACAAGCAGACTGGAAAGCGGTTCGCGAGGTCAAAAACTCTGTGAATATCCCTGTTTTCGTTAATGGCGATATTGTTTCACCAGGAGCAGCTCTTGCGGCCTTGGATAAATCTGGATGCGATGGGGTCATGGTTGGAAGAGGTTTGGTTGGTGCCCCGTGGAAGCTACAAGACATTATTCAGGTCGTTGATGGTGAAAGCTATATTAAACCCACGCCTGAAGAAAAGCTAACAATAGCTGTCGATCACTATACTGACATGCTGAATTTTTATGGTGAGCAAAAAGGTATTAGGGTCGCGCGTAAACATTTAGCGGGTTATGCTGCGCATGCTGGTTCAGATATGAAATCTGAGATCTGTCAGTCAGAAGACCCTCAATATGTCGTGGAACTTTTACAGCAAGTTTTTCAGCCAGCAACAAAGGTGAAGGCCGCGTGAATGTCCCTCATGGCATGGTCGATGATTTGCCTTTGCCATTGCTTTCCGTGGATGATGGCAAGATCGTGTGGGCCAATATATCAGCACAAGAGTGGCTTGATGCCTCTTTAAAGGGCTTAAGAGGGCAAGCCCTAAGTGATTTGTTTCTTTCTTTTGATGAAGCGGAACGAGCCTGTAAAATATCAGAAGAAAGCCAGGCACCTGTGAGTTTATTTGACCTTATCATTCATCGAGAAAATAAAGCCGATGAACGTGTAGATCTAACGGCTTTTCCAACGACAGAGGGCGCTGGTTTAATGTTCCATTTGCACGGGGCAAAACCTGATTCACTTGGTCGAGAAAAATCTGGCGAACAGGCCGTTTCCGCGATGGGACGCATGCTGGCTCATGAGATTAAAAATCCACTAGCCGGTATTTCAGGGGCGGCTCAACTATTGTGCTCAGACGTGGAAACCGAAGAAGGGCGTTCGCTCCTAGATCTTATACGGTCTGAGTCCGCGCGTATTCGCAGATTAGCAGATCGAATGGAAAGTCTAGGCGAACGAGATCCTGAAAATGTTGGACCTGTCAATATACACGAAATTCTAACGACCGCCCGAAAGGTCATTCAATCTGCGGCTCCGGATAATATAGAGTTTGTGGAGAAATATGACCCCTCAACACCCTCTGTTACAGGTGACCCTGATACACTTATGCAGGCTATATTGAATTTGATCAAAAATGCAGCGGAGGCTATTGAAAATACCGGAAAGACCGGAGAAATTAAACTCGAAACATCTTTTCGTTCAGGCGTGGTTCGTCGCTTTGCCGGTCAATCAAAACTGCTCCCTTTGGAAATTAAAATTACGGATACAGGACCGGGTATTCCGTCTGATATGCAAAATAGTTTGTTTCAACCTTTCGTAACAAGCAAACCGACGGGCCAGGGTTTAGGCCTTTCGCTTGTTTCAAAAATTGCCAGTGCGCATGGTGGATTAGTGGAGCATTCCTCGCGTCCCGGTCGCACATGCTTTTCAATTTTATTACCTATTGGAGATCCTGATGAAATATGACGTTCTTCTAGCAGATGATGATGACAGCGTCCGTCTCGTTTTATCCAAAGCCTTAACCCGGGCCGGGCATAATGTCCGGGCCACAGATAATGCAGATACTCTTGTGAAATGGGCGGAAGCCGGTGAGGGCGATATAATCCTCACAGACGTGATGATGGGTGGCCATGAGGTTTTTGAACGATTGCCGGAAGTCACGGCTAAACGGCCTGAAATGCCAGTTATCGTTATTAGTGCCAATAATACGGTGAATACAGCTCTAAAATCGGGAGCGCATAATGTGTTTGAATATGTCCCTAAGCCGTTTGAGCTTGAAGATGTCACACAAGCTGTCTCGCGAGCCGGGCAAAGCGTTAACCCGCGCAAGCAAAGTTTAAACGCTGAACTGGCCAAGTTACCCATGATTGGTCGTAGTGCCGCCATGCAGCCTGTCTATCGGGCCGTCTCGCGATTTGCCTCAGGTGATTTGCCTGTCCTTATAACCGGGCCCGTTGGGACAGGCAAAGATCTTGTCGCGAAACTTCTCCATGATGGTGGGCCACGACGAGAACGCCCCTTTCTTCGAACGACAGACTTTTCAAACCTTTCGCTCACCCTGCAAAAAGTTAACGGAGGCGATATATATATTGATGAAGTGTCATCGCTGACAACATCTCAGCAAGAAGAGCTGATGGCCCTTATGACGGAAGCGGAGAGCATCCCTTCAAGCAATAGACCCCGGGTTTTGTCGGCAACGCGTAAAGATTTGCGCCGTATGGCCAAAGACGGAGAGTTCCGAGATGATCTCTTATTTCGTTTAAATGTTGCCGAAATAAGGCTGCCGTCTTTGGCTGACCGGGACAAAGACATCTATGAATTAGCCGAAAGCTTCCTATCTAGAAATTCCGCCAATCGTTCACGTCGATTTGAAACAAAGGCCTTAGATATCTTACATCGGCATAACTGGACTGGTAATGTCAGGGAATTAGAAAATCTTGTTCGACGCCTTGCCGTTCTCTATTCGGATGGTGTGATAACAGCCGACATGGTTTTACAGGAGTTCTCCGACGGCGTAGAGCATAACGGATTCCAAGAAGATGCTCAGCAGTTGGAAACTTTGTTGGAAGAAGCTTGCGCGCATCTTTTGCGTATCGCTGGCGATGGTGAAGGTGACGGAGACACGACACCGTATCAAAATGGGTTAGCTTGGGTTGAAAAACCCCTGATTATTGAGGCTTTACGTATCACTGGGGGTAATCGGGCCAAAGCCGCTGAAATGCTTGGTATTCATCGCAACACTTTGCGGACGCGATTAAAAGCCCTTAATATCAGTTAAAATCGTAATATATACGCATTAACAAGGCAGTTAAAGCTCATTTAGAGCTCATAAATTAGAGCTCACCAATATTTTTTTTTAAATTGTTATCAAAGTTGCCATCAGAATGGCACCCTACTTGCAACATTCCTATCGATTGTGTTCCTCGGTTCGCGGAACTTTTGTTTGGTGATTAGCACCAGTTTAACTGCGTGGTTTGTATGGGTTATAATGCTAAAATAAAGGATGCGACGGCAAAAGATGTCAAACTTCGGGACTGGGATAATGGCCTGAGTTTCATTGTTCCGACCTTTCGACGTGTAGATGATTTGCGTTTGGCTATTAAATCTCTTGATAACCAGCTATTGGACATCACACCTGCGGAAATAATTATTGTTGATAATGATCCAGCTGCAAGCGCTAAAGACTTCGTTAACGAGTTTCAAAAGACAAGCAAAATTGAAACCATCTATATTCATTGTCCTGAACCGGGGGTTTCGAATGCGCGAAATGCCGCCATGGAAATTCAGCGCGGACGCTATATTATATTTCTGGACGATGATATGGATGTAGCCCCCGATTGGGCACAGAAGATGATCAACACATCGAAAAACTTGAATGCGACAATAGTATTTAGCCCAGTTTATGCGAGAATTCCGGGTCCCATCCAACCCATGACACCTTATCTTCGGAGCTTTTTTTCTCGGCTCGTAGACAAGCAAGATGAAGGTTTAATCTCTGAAACATTAGGAACAGGTGGGAGTCTTATAGACACCATGCCCTTTGACATTCTTGATCCACCTTTCGATCCGTCCTGCAATGAAACAGGGGGCGAGGATGATTTATTTTTCGATCATTTACGCCAGCAAGGTGCCTTGGTCGGATGGTCTCCCGAAGCAAAGGCCTACGAATGCGTACCGCTGGATCGCACAAAAACCAGCTATGTTGCCCAGAGAAGTTTTGGATTTGGTCAGGGAACTACCCGAATACAAGCAAAGCGAGGCGTTAAAGGTGTTCCCGGTGTGATACGCTATACGTTGACAGGAGCGGCTCAGTTTTTTGTTTATGGTACGATGGCTTTATTTCTGCGCCTATTTAATCGGCCGGCTGCACTGAAATTTCTGTCTCTGGCAATTATGGGCTCAGGTAAAGTTTTCTGGGGCACGCGCTTTGCACCGAAATTTTACGGTGCGTCTCAGATAAAAGACTAGCTTAAACACGGCGTAACGCATTCGCGGTCTTGCTCCGGCTTCGGAGTAAAGCTAGACCGCACTCATGACATCAAAACTTAAAATCGCCTCGGCACAGATTAATCCCATAGTCGGAGACCTGACGGGGAATATAGACAAAGCCAAAGCGGCCTATGAAGCCGCCCGCGACGGCGGTGCAGATATCCTCGTATTGCCCGAACTGTTTATCATCGGTTATCCGCCAGAGGATTTGGTATTAAAGCCAGCCGCCATTGCCGATTGCCGCAAACTCGCGCAAGGATTTGCTAAAGATACTAAAGGTGGCCCGGCTGTCGTCTTCTCTACACCTTGGTTAGTTGAAGAGGGGCAAGCCGAGGATGGTCTCTATTCGGCGGTTCTTTTCATGCAGGACGGGGTGATTACGGATATCCGCTATAAGCATCACTTGCCAAATTATGGGGTGTTTGATGAGTTTCGCGTGTTTAAATCCGGCCCCCTGCCTGCCCCTGTTCAGTTTAAAGGCGTCTCGATTGGCCTGCCCATTTGCGAGGACTTATGGCAGCCGGGTGTGGCCTCGCATTTGGCAGATAAAGGCGCGGAAATTCTCATTTCGGCCAATGGGTCTCCGTGGCGTAGGACGGCGCTCTCTGAGCGGGTTGAAGCTTTGGGCGAAAAAGTCCATAATGAAGGCTTGCCACTGATTTATGTCAATCAGGTCGGCGGCCAGGACGAGCTGGTCTTTGACGGCTCTTCTTTCTCTATGAGTGCGGATGAGAAAATCGTGCAATCGCTGAGATCCTTCGTTGAGGATTTTGACATTGCGACATGGGAAAAGCGTAAGGGTGTCTGGACTTGTGTGAAGGCGGCCAAATATAAGCAGCTCACAGGTCACGAAGCCGACTGGCGCGCCATGTGTTTAGGCTTAGGCGACTATGTCAATAAGAACGGTTTTAAACAGGTTGTGCTAGGCATGTCAGGCGGGATCGATAGCGCTATGGCGGCAACCATTGCGGTGGACGCGCTCGGCTCTGAGCGGGTCTGGTGCATTATGATGCCCTCTAAATATACAAGCGATAACAGTCTTGATGACGCCAAAGACTGCTCAAACCGTATCGGGGCAAAATATGATATCGTCTCTATAGCACCCGCAGTGGACGCCTATAATGAAATGACAGAGCCCTTCTTTAAAGACCTTGCGCCGAGCACGGCAGAAGAAAACATCCAATCCCGTGCCCGCGCGTTGATGCTAATGGCGCTGTCCAACAAATTCGGGCCGATGCTAGTCACGACGGGGAATAAGTCCGAAATGGCGGTGGGTTACGCCACCCTGTATGGAGATATGTGCGGCGGCTATAATCCGCTCAAAGATGTCTATAAAACTGAAGTGTTTGCTCTGGCACGCTGGCGCAATGAAAATAATCCCGAGGACTTACTGGGCAATGACAATCCTATCCCGGAAAATATCATCACAAAACCGCCAAGCGCCGAGCTGCGTGATGATCAAAAAGACAGTGATAGCCTGCCGGAATATGACGTGCTGGATGATATTCTCTTAGGCCTGATCGAAAAGGAAGAGTCTGTTGAAGATATCCTCGCGCGCGGCCACAAGCCAGCCGACGTCAAACGCATCCAGCATCTCTTATACATTGCGGAATATAAACGCCGTCAGGCCCCGCCCGGTGTTAAAATAGGTTCTAAGAATTTCGGGCGGGATAGACGCTATCCTATCACCAATAGATATCGGGATGTAGTGGAGTAATGCCCCAACTTTCCACTCACCAACCCGAACATGACGCCCGCAACGACACGCTCAAAATCTACGTTAATGGAGAGCTTAAACCCAAAGCGGACGCTATGGTCAGTGTCTATGATAGTGGCTATTTGTTCGGGGACGGGGTGTGGGAAGGCATGCGGCTCTATGATGGGCGTTGGTCATTTTTGGGTGAGCATCTTGACCGCCTGTTTGAAGGGGCCAAAGCCATTGATCTGGATATCCCGTTAAGTCGTAAGGAACTCATCGCGGCGCTTGAAGAGACACGCGCGGCGAACGGGATGCAGACCGATGCCCATGCGAGGCTGATGATTACGCGCGGTGTCAAACAACATCCCTTTCAACACCCGTCTTTAACGGTGGGCAAACCGACCGTGGTCATCATCATGGAACATAGCGTGCCGAAAATTCCGCGACCTGTGAAACTCGCAACCGTGCCGCATTTACGCGGTCTGCCCATGACACAAGACCCGAAACTAAATAGTCACAGCAAGCTAAACTGTATCCTCGCCTGTATCGCGGCGGAAAAAGCCGGCGCGGATGAGGGATTGATGCTGGATGTGAACGGCTTTGTGAACACGACGAATGCCTGTAATTTTTTCATCGTCAAGCGCGGCGAGGTTTGGACCTCGACGGGCGATTATTGCATGAACGGGATTACGCGCCGCAAAATCATCGAGCTTTGTAAAACGAATAACATCCCCGTCTTTGAACGTAATTTCAGCTTGGTGGATTGCTACAGCGCCGATGAGGCTTTTTTGACGGGCACATTTGGCGCCCAGACGCCCGTGGGTGAAATTGACGGACGCCAGATCGGCGACGGACACATCGGGCCCATGACCGAGCGCCTGCGCAAACTATATAAAGAGCTGTTAACCGCATGAGGATTTGCATGTGGTCAGGGCCGCGTAATCTCTCAACGGCCATGATGTATAGCTTTGGAAACCGCGCCGATGTCTCCGCGATCGATGAACCCTTTTACGGGGCCTATCTCAAAGCATCCGGCGCGGATCATCCGATGCGGGCGGAAACATTATCCGAGATGGAAACGGACGCAGGCAAAGTGGCGCAAAATCTGAAACGCTATAGCGCGCCCTATCAGTATGAAAAACATATGACCCATCATATGCTGGAGGGATTTCCGCTCGACTGGATGACGGAGACGAAAAATGTGTTTCTCATCCGTCACCCAAAGCGTGTGCTGGCAAGCTACCGTGCCAAGCGGGAAAAGCCCAAGATTGATGATTTAGGTTTTGTCCAACAAGCCCGCATCTTGGAGCATGTCATAGGCTTGGGCCAAACCCCCATCATCATTGATAGCAGTGATATTCGACGCGATCCCAAAGCGGCGCTTACGCTACTTTGTTCGCAATTATCGATCCCTTTTGATGACGCGATGCTAAAATGGCCAGCGGGGCCACGACCCTATGACGGGGCCTGGGCCCCGCATTGGTATGGCTCTGTACATTCATCCACTGGCTTTTCCAAAGAGACGCGCGCCCTCCCGGAATTTGACGGTGAATGGGCAGAGATGATAGATCAGCTCATGCCGATATATGAGGGATTGGCTGAGAGATTAACTGTGCAGGTGGGCAGGGATTAAGGGAATTCCCGAACTAATCCCCATCCTCCAACGATAAAAAAGAGAGCGCTTTCTTCAATGTCCTCGCGTTGGGGAGGTCATGCCCATGACGCGCATCATCGATAAGGTTTACATGGGCGGTCTCGATATCTTTATACTGACGATAGGCTTTCACGACCTCGGGCCGCGCATGATCATCGCGCCCTGTGATAAACACATATGAGCGCCCCTTTAACGTCTCCGCCATGGTGTTTGTATCGCCGTGCCAGTTAAAGGCGCCGCCCATAAAGATCGCGCCGTGAAAAATATTTGGGATTGTCTCAACTGCAATGCTGGAGACGCGCGCCCCGCCGGAAAAGCCCGACAGATAACGTCGCTCCGGATCGGTTTTATAGCGCCTATTCACAGCCCTGAGCGCGAGCCCCGCATTGGCCAGTCTTTGGTGTGTGGGTGCTTTATTGCCTGCGCCATTCGCGCTGATGAAAATAAGGTTTTCGTCTTCTAACACGCGGTGCCAAGACCGCGGCGCGGTTCCTGTTTTGGCCGGACTAATATAAACCAACACACCGGGGGGATTAGCCGGATCATAGGTTTCGGGGACAAATAGCTCCCAGCTCATCTGGGAATTGTCTTGATAAATCGCGGAGTAGGCCGTGAGCTGATCGGCTGGGGCCAGCTCCGATAATTTCGTCTCAAGCGTGAACGCGCCTCCTTGCGATTGCGCAAATGTCGCTTGCAACAGGCAGATAGCGATTATCCATAATGATATTAGCCGTCTCATATTATGAGGCCATCCATTAGGTCCCATAGACCATAAACGCCACGGTCAGTTTCTCGATCCGCTCATCTATCGTGCCCGTCTGGTAAATATGATCGTCCTTAGAAATTTGCGCGAGCAGCTCTTGGCATTTGGGCGGGTTAACTTTGGCCGCGTGGCAGGCCATATCAAAGCTCATCCCGCCGCCGCGGCTCACATCTGTCATGATAAAATCATAATGGGGCTGTATGGCGGCTTTGACTTTATTACGGCGGTTTTTATAGGCCGTATTTTCAATCACAGAGCTAATGGCGGCACCGGGAAGTTGATGTATAGGCGGAATGTGGCTTGGGCCTTGGGTGCAAGCGGTGAGGGCAAGCAAACAAATTCCGCTCATGGCGTTGAAAAACGGCATCCATCTCCAGCTCTTAAACCCTTTCCCATCATTAGGAGATGGATTCCGGCTTTCGCCGGAATGAGCGGTCATATGTTGATCCTCAATAAAGCCGGACATAGGCTCTTTTTATTTGCCGGAGACCTCGGCGGCAAGCCCGTCCAGCATGTTGACAATATTGGGTATAGGGAGTTGTGCGCTATCAAGCCCTAAGGCTTCGGCTTCGGCCGCAATATCGGTATAGCTAATTTTTATATCATCTCCGTCCTGATAGACATGCATTTTCAACGGCAAGACAATCCCCATTTGCGGGTTACGCGTCATAAGGGGCGTACCGCCTTTGGGATTACCGAAAATAAACAAAGTCGACGGGGCTAGGTCAAGTCCGGCTTTCGCGGCTCCGGCGGCATGATCAATCTGGGCGAAGAGATTGAGCGGGCGCGTCTCTATGGCGGCGGAGAGACGCGTAACTGTCTCGGCAAAATCATGTGAACTGGCAACGGTTTTAATAGCTGTATGTGTCATAGGTTTATGGCTCTCTGGTTGCGACGGGGTTGATGTTTGAGTTGCAGGCGCGCAGGCGGTCCCGAACAAGAATAAAGTCGACAGAATAATGATAGATGATTTAGACGAAGATGATGCGACGGGCTAATCATTCATAAGTGAACCTATTGTGATTAGCATCAACATCAAACTAAACTCATGAATGGGACTATAAAAAACGTAAGTCCAAAAACAGTTTGAGCCAAAATTAAACCGTGATTTTCCGTAACCATCCTTCGAGACAGCCTCATCCTGAGGAGCCGCCCCAGGTGGCTTTTTGTAAACCCTCTCTCTGGGGAGAGGGTTGTCTGGTCCTGAGTTAAGTCAGACATAAGTCATTGATTTCACGCCAAACCGCATTCTCTGATCCTAGATGATCAAAGCTGTGGTAATTTCCTATCATCACATTGCAGTCACCGTATCTGAAAGGATCAGCTGGGATGTGACCATAAGTTTTCTTGGGCCGGGACAGTCACGCGCGATCTGGTTTGATGCTCAGGAAACGGTGCTCGGATTGTAGGTATAGGGTAAGCTTGGGTTTAGATAACTGGCCCATGTGACAGTCCACCCTGAGGCCGGATCCTCACGATATGCGCCTGCGCCCTCCGTCCCCCTGCGGAGCCGGGTATAAGACCCCGGTCGACTGGTGTGAAACGAGGTCGTCGTGGAAGAAAGCATCGCCGCACAGTTTAAGCGGAAGAAAAAAGGTTATTTTATTTTACATTCCATCTTTCGTGATGGGCTGTGCGGGCTAGTCCCACCTTTATTATGGGCGCGCCGCCGCCGCTCAGATATTTTTCTGGGCCAACCCGGCGCGCGGTTACTATTCCTCATCCTGAGCCTCCTCACCCTGAGCTTGGCGAAGGGCGAAGGATTGGACAAGAATAGGAGATCACATGATGGGTCTTGGTACCTAAACTCATGCTTAAACTTAAGCGGACCGTGGATTATCGCGCTGGCCTTCAAGCTCAACGATCAAAACAATCGGTTATATCCGTTGAGTGCCGCGACGCGATAGGCTTCAGCCATGGTTGGATAATTAAACGTTGTTTCAATGAAATATTCGAGCGTATTCTGACCTTTTGGCTGGCTCATAATGGCCTGACCAATATGCACAATCTCTGTCGCATTCGCCCCAAAACAGTGAACACCGAGTATCTCCGTGGTTTCGCGGTGGAAGAGCAGCTTGAGCATACCGGTTATTTCCCCCGTAATTTGGGCGCGTGCCAGACTTTTGAATTGGCTATGCCCAACTTCATAGGGGATACGCGCTTCGGTGAGTTCGCGTTCCGTCTTGCCAACGGAACTAATTTCCGGAGAGGTGTAAATTCCGGTTGGAATGTCGTGAATGCGCAAATTGCCATCTTTTCGACCCAACATATGCATACCGGCGGCGCGACCCTGCGTATAAGCCGCGCTTGCCAGCGACGGATAGCCGATAACATCGCCGACCGCGTAAACATGCGGCAGCTTCGTTTGAAACTGTTCGTCAATCTCCAATTGTCCGCGACCATTGGCTTTTAGTCCCAGCGCCTCCAGTCCCAGCGTGTCCGTATTTCCGGTTCGACCATTGGCCCAGAGGAGCACATCGGTTTTCACCTGCTTACCGCTCTTGAGCTCGAGCACCACACCATCGTCTAGCCCTTCAATACTCTCTACTTCTTCGTTGTTGCGAATGATGACACCCTGATCGCGCAGATGATAGGAAAGCGCGTCCGTAATTTCATCATCCAGAAACTCCAGCAATTTGCTGCGCGTATTGACGAGATTGACTTTGATGCCCAGATTTCGAAACATTGATGCGTATTCAGTGCCAATCACACCGGCACCATAGATCGCAATAGACGTGGGCTTTTGCGCGAGATCCAGGATTGTATCGCTATCGTGAATTCGCGGATGATTGAAGTCAACGAAATCCGGTCGGTAGGGGCGGGCCCCTGTCGCCACGACAAACCTTTTCGACCTCACGGGATCGCTTTCGCCAACAGCAACCGTATGTTCGTCTAGAAACCGGGCATTACCTTTTAATACGGGTACATCGTTGCGCTCATAAAATGATTGCCGCATGGCGACTTGCTGAGAAATGATCGCCTGCGTACCGCGTTTTAATTGCTCCATGGTCGGACTGGTGGCAACCCCCATTTCGCGCAGGACCGGATTTCGCAATGCCGTTGTGGATGCTGTAATCGAATGGCGGAGCGCTTTACTGGGAATCGTTCCCCAATGCGTGCACCCACCACCAATTTCTTGATACTTCTCCGCTATGGCCACGCGCATCCCGCCCTTCACGGCCTGCATCGCGGCACCTTCACCTCCCGGGCCACTGCCTATGACCAGCAGGTCAAAATCAAAGTCTTTGTCAGTCATATAATTTGTAATTGGCGGTTGCCCCAACCTGCCTGCCTCCAATGTGATTCTGTAGTCTTGCTAATTGCATGAAAGAATAGAAAATGAAAGTTATGCCCGATATCTGTTATGTATAAAGAGGACATTTGCTAATTGAATGAGATAGAGATGTTGAACCTTCGTGCAAACTTCCATATAGGCCGAAGTCTGAATAATAGATAGAGATCCTATGAAACCTATTGTTAGATTTGCCCCGTCACCCACAGGCCGGCTTCATGTCGGTAATGTCCGCACGGCGCTTTTAAACTGGCTGTTTTCTGGCCCGCGCGAAGGCCATATCATTTTGCGTATAGATGATACGGATACGGAACGTTCCACGCAGGAATATGAAGACGGCATCAAGGAAGATCTAACTTGGCTCGGTCTTAACTGGGACAGCAGCTTTAACCAATCAGACCGCTTTGCGGATTATGATGCGGCGGCGGATAAATTGCGCAAGGCCGGGCTTCTTTATGCCTGTTATGAAACGAGCGAGGAGCTTGATCGTCAACGAAAGTTACAACGCGTGGCAGGTAAGCCGCCCGTTTATAATCGCGCAGCCCTTGAGCTGTCTGATCAGCAAAAAGCCGACTATGAGGCGGAAGGCCGTAAACCTCACTGGCGATTCAAGCTCTCGGGGGATGTCGTGACATGGGATGATCAGGTGCGCGGCGAGCAAAAGATTGATACAAGTTCGCTCTCTGATCCGGTGCTTATCCGTGGGGACGGCTCCTATCTTTATACGCTCCCAAGCGTGGTGGATGATATCGACAAGAAAATCACCCATGTCATTCGCGGAGAAGATCATGTGACAAATTCCGGCGCACAAATCGAAGTGTTCCGCGCTCTGTCCGATCATGTTCCGCTATTTGCGCATACGCCACTGCTCGTTGGCAAGGACGGGAAGGGGCTTTCCAAACGCCTTGGATCGCTGTCTATGAAAGAGCTCAAACAGCAAGGCATAGAGCCTATGGCGATTTGCTCATTGCTGGGTAAAATCGGCACGTCTGATCCGGTGGAAGCCCGAACCTATATCAATACTTTGATGGAAGAATTTTCTTTTTCAAAAATTGGACGTGCGCCCGCACGCTTTGATGAAGATGAACTCGCCTTGGTTAACTCCAAGCTTTTAAACGACACACCCTATGAGCTGGTAAAGGAGCGTCTTGATACGATGGGTATTGGTGGAGGCGAAGATTTCTGGAAACTCATCCGCGCCAATATCGATAATCTTGGTGAGGTGGCCGGATGGTCGGCCGCGATCTACTCACCGATGGCGGGGCAGATATCTGACGAAGATAAAGAATTTTGTACCTCAGCAGCAAGCTCACTTCCCGAGACAGTAGATGATACCACATGGAGTAGCTGGACATCCGGTTTGAAGGAAGCTTCCGGCCGTAAAGGCAAGCAGCTATTTATGCCGTTACGTCTGGCCCTCACCGGACGGGCAAGAGGGCCTGAAATGGGTGCGATTTTAAAGCTGTTAGGATCGGAGCGAGCCAAGGCCCGTCTTAATGGTAAGTCGGCGTAGTGACTGACGAGGAGAAAATACGAAAGGGGCAGGAAGGTGAATCTGACTTTAAATCATGGCTGGACGGTAATAACATAGGCTATGTTGCGATCAATCAAACTCCAGCGGTTTTTGCAAACTTGTTTAAGGTTATGTTAAAAGGCCCGACTTTTTCATCTTGCTATATGGTTTAGGAATGATTGCTGTAGATGTAAAAAATCAGTCGAAGACTGATGACAGGTACTGGACTTTAGCTATGAAGAAGAATTAAAAAAAACGCTAGCCTTCGAACGATTATTTCGAATGCCTGTTTGGTATTCATACAGGGTTAATGCCCAAAGCTGGAATTGGATAAGTGCATTGAAAGCAATCGAAGTTGGTAAGTTAATAAAACCAGAAAATAGGGAATCTTTTTTATCGATTGAAAACGAGGATTTTATTCAAGTTGCTAGAGCTGAGGATTTAGGAAAACTGTATGGCGATACTTTAAGTTCTGTGAAACAGATTGCTGAAACTCCACACATTTAATTTAACCCGCGCGACGGCTGACGGCCTTGATGCGATAGGTTTTTGGAATAGGCGGGACGAGCGTTTCATAAGCCGTTTTGGCTTTCATAAAAGCGGGGACATTTCCATAGGGACTATCGGGATGCAGAAATTTCGCTTTTTTGCGCCAAGCCGATCTGATGTCAGCTTCACGAGCGCGCATATTAAGACCCAAGGTCAACAGAGCTTCTTGTCTTGTCAACGTGTTCTCCCAATTCTTAACTGGTCTGTCTTTGTCGACCCGTCGATTATACAAAGACGAATAATGGTTAATAACTTGCTCAAAAACATGGTTAATATTGCATTGAGACGAGATGATAGGACAAAATATGAGTAAAAAAGTTATTCCGCCTAGCCCGTCCCGGCGCGATTATACGGAGCGTTCGGACTATGCGGCTCAGGCAGAAGCTAACTCTGCGCCTATTTTTAACCGAGATGATCCGATCACCCTGTTCACAGAATGGATGGCAGAAGCGCGGGAAAAAGAACTCAATGACAGCAACGCCATGTCACTGGCGACCGTGGATGATGAGGGTCTGCCGGATGTGCGTATGGTTTTGCTCAAAGGCGTGGATGAGCGCGGCTTTGTCTTTTACAGTAACGCTGAGAGCGCCAAAGGCGTGCAAGTCACAGCGCAACCAAAAGCGGCACTTTGTTTTCATTGGAAATCCTTGCGGCGTCAGGTGAGGGTGAGAGGAGCTCTCGAGCCTGTGAGTGAGGAGGAAGCGGACGCCTATTTCGCGTCGCGCGCGCGTGGCTCACAGATAGGGGCTTGGGCGTCTGATCAATCCCGCGATCTGGAAAGTCGGGGCCTGTTTGAAACCCGTATCAAAGAAATTGAGACCAAATATGAGGGGCAAGATATACCGCGTCCTCCACATTGGCATGGCTGGCGTATTATGCCTCAAAAGATTGAGTTTTGGCGTGATCGCCCGTTCCGCTTGCATGATCGTTTATTATTTACAGGTAGCGATAAGGGCTGGACGAGCTCCCGTCTTTATCCTTAAGGTAAATTTATGAATACGCTCTTTTTGATATTTCTGGGAATCATTCTTTGGAATGTATTTATGGGCGGAAAAAAAACGTCGAAACAGAAACCAACGCCAAAGACCCGGGAATATATTCCGCAAAGTACCATTGATAAATTAAACGCAAAAAGACCAACCGCTCGCGGACGGGAGAGGCTTAATCAAAAGCAATCAAAGGGAAGCTGGGGCGGGGAGGTTGAGAACCTTCAAACTCGTCTTAAGGCGGCGGCGCGAACTGCGGAAATGTTGCGGGAACAAACAGAATTACAGCAGGGCTCTAAGACCAAAGACCCAAATGATAAGAATAAATTTCGCCGCGCGGACTGGGGCGCTAAAGCTGGACCGGATATAATCTCCGGTCGGAACATAATTATATTCTTCTTGCTTTTATTCGCGCTTAGTCGACTACCTCTTTAATCTTGGAGGCATCCTAGTCTAAAGGCCAGGGAGCTTGGCTCCGCCCGGACGACGTGAAATTGTTACCTGACCGCCGCCCGTTGCTGACTCAATGGCTTTTAGTCGGCGAGCTTCTACTTCTGGATCAAGGGGTGATCCGTCTGCGTTGATCGGTGTACCATTGCGCCAGAATAGAACGCGGTCACTAAAGCCTTCGGTTTTACGTTCGACACTGTTTTGACCATCAATACGTACGCGTATTTCCTGATCCGCACGAGGTGCCCCGGCCTTGGCCAAAAGAACCGATTCTCCTCGGGATGGTTCAGCGGCGTCTATATTCCCGATAAGAGCTTCTCTGGCTGCTTGCTGGCTGTAATTGTTCTCTTCTGAGCTTTCGCCGACACTGGGAGGACGTAAATTATATTCCGGCGGTACGATTAAGGGCGCTTTGGTTAGAATGTTAAACTCATTCGGAGCTTCTTTGGTTAGCCCTAAGCGTTTTGAAACAGTCGTACATCCAGACATGGCAACGGCACAAATGGTGGCAGTCGTTAAGCTGAGAATCTTATTCATGAAAATCTCCATTTGTGCATCCTTAGCTAAAAGAAAGCCTCACGCCAAGTGACTATGCTTTAATTTATTGGCTTTCGGTCATTTATGTAACTTGCGGCTAACAAGCCAATTACGCCAATGGTTATACAGCTATCGGCGACATTAAATACCCAAGGAAAAAACGGGATTAATTGGTGAACACTGATAAAATCAGTGACGGCGCCATATAGAAAACGGTCAATCCCATTACCGATCGCGCCGCCTATGATCAGGGCAATAGAAAAGCGAGTTAAATTGTCTTTGGTGCGAGCGAGCGCGTAAAGGAGGACGCAACACATGAAGACTGCAAATATAGTCAAACCCCAACGTTTAGCCGGAGAATCTCCACCCAGAAGCCCAAAACTAATTCCCGGATTACAGACTAAGGCCCAATCAAAAATAGGGCTGACCTCTTTGAAAAGCCTTGGATAGAGATCAATCTCACAAATATTGGTGGGAACATCAAACATATCGATGATCCAATATTTTGTTGCTTGATCAATCGACACAAGAATGGCGGGTAGGGTTAGCCCATAAAACCAGTAATTTCTGTAAGGGCTAAAGTTCACGGGCTGCTCTCCCAAGCTGCAACAGCTGCAGCGTCTCTTGGAGTTATTTCACCATCTCCTTTGAAATATTTCCAGCTTCTTTTGCATTTTATCCAATTTTTATTTTCCGCCAAAGATACCACCGTGATTTCTTCGGCTTTAGCGGATAGGTTTACGTCACTGACGATCAAGAGATCGGCGAGAGTGTCATTCGGATCGGCGGGATCGCTATAAACTTCCTGACGACTAATATTGAGGGCTGTTAGAGCTTTGACCAATTCTTTATCGGCGGGAGCGGATATGGCCGCTTCGAGGCTAGATTTTATAACCTTGTCTTTGCGTAATGGTTCGGTGGCTTCATTGGCAGATGACCGGAATTCTCTGAGTGCCTCGATTTGTGTGGCGAGGGCCTCATTTTTCCAACTCTCAGGCGCGTTACGGAAACGTTCTAAATGCACGGAATGTGTTTCAGACGGATAACGCTGTTGCCAGACTTCTTCCATGGTGAAGCAGAGAATTGGCGCAAGCCAAGTTGTCAGGCGCTCAAAGACTTCGTTGATGACTGTGCGACAGGCTCGGCGGCGCGTTGAATTTGACGGATCACAATAAAGTGCGTCTTTGCGGATATCGAAATAAAAGGCGGACAGCTCCAGCGTACAGAAATTAAACAAGGTCTGGAATATCTTGCGATGCTCATGGCCATTGACCCAGCCCGCATGATCTTGCGTGATTTCATGAAGGCGATGTAAAACCCATTTCTCAAGCGCCGGCATGTCGGCATAATCAACCGCCTCAGACGCGTTATAGCCATCAAGCGCGCCAATCATATAGCGGAGTGTGTTTCTGAGCTTTCGATAGCTATCCACATTGGTTTGGATTATTTCATTGCCGATTTTTAGGTCTTGATAGACATCAGAAGAGGCAACCCAGAGGCGCATAATATCGGCGCCGTATTTATTGCCGATGTCAATCGGGCTCATTGTGTTGCCGAGCGACTTGGACATTTTATAGCCCTTCTCATCAACGACAAAGCCGTCGGTCATGACGCCTTTATATGGGGCTTCACCATTGACGGCGCAGCTTTCGAGCAGTGAGCTTTGGAACCATCCGCGGTGCTGATCTGATCCTTCGAGGTAGAGATCGGCGCGGTCGGGCAGGTCGTCGCGTTGTTTGAGGCAGAAAGCATGGGTGGAGCCACTGTCAAACCAGACATCGAGAATGTCGTTGACCTTGGTCCAGCCTTCATTGTCATTTGGCATGAGCGCTTCCAGCGGCGTATCAAACCAGCCATCCACGCCTGTCTTTCGCACGGCGGCAAGGATACGCTCATTAATGGCGTCAGCATCATCACGCTCGGTATGGAGCTCACCATTGGGCCCAACAATGATGGTGATGGGTACGCCCCAAGCCCGCTGACGGGAGATGAGCCAGTCCGGGCGATCTTCGACCATAGTCCGTAGGCGATTGCGTCCACGCTCGGGAAAGAAGGTTGTTTTATCGATCGCGGCAAGAGCGGTTTCTCGCAAGTCCCCTTTGCTCATAGAGATAAACCATTGCGGCGTCGCGCGGCGAATGACGGGCGCTTTGGAGCGCCAGCTATGGGCGTCGCGCAGCGTGATGGGCTTGCGCGATAAGAGATTTCTGCATTCAACGAGGGCTTTGATCACTTCACCATTAGCCTTACCGTCTTGCCCGCGTTTCTTGGCTGGAGCCGTACGGATCACATCCAAACCTTGAAAGCGCTCGGGCATCACATCCGTGTAACAGCCGGCATCATCCATGGTCATGGGGACAGCGGGATCAATGCCAAGCGAAGCTAGTTTGTCACCATTGGCCATCCAGACATTAAAGTCGTCCTCACCATGGCTGGGCGCGGTATGGACAAATCCCGTACCCGCATCAGCGGTGACGTGATCGCCAGAGAGCATAGGCACGGGAAAGTCATATTTTCCGTCTGCGCCGTCCATGTCTTTGAGGGGATGGGATAGAACAAGATTTTCTAATTCCTCTTTGGTTACGTCTTTGACGCGGTTGAATTCAGTTATAAAGCTCGCAGAGGCAAGTGCTTCCCAGAGGTCATCGGCAACGATCAATTTATCGCCAACTGATTGACCCAATTCAAATTCAACATCAGCCAGCGCTTTTATCTCATAAAGCCCATAATTGATGTTGTTAGAATAGCTTACAGCGCGGTTCGCCGGGATAGTCCAAGGGGTAGTTGTCCAGATAACAAGACTTGTTTTGTCCTGATCTGGTAAAGGAAATCGCACATAAATCTGGGTGGCTTTGCGTTCCTTATATTCCACTTCCGCCT
>CAZPLJ010000002.1:66569-76164 GCA_964587545.1 uncultured Caulobacterales bacterium
GGAAATCGCACATAAATCTGGGTGGCTTTGCGTTCCTTATATTCCACTTCCGCCTCAGCTAGGGCCGTTTGTTCAACCGGAGACCACATGATGGGTTTGGAGCCGCGGTAAAGCTGGCCTGTTTTGGCGATTTTTAAAAGCTCGCCGCAGATATCGGCTTCGCTTTCAAACTTCATGGTCACATAAGGGTTGTCCCAATCCCCAACCACGCCGAGGCGCTTAAATTCTTCGCGCTGGGTGTTGAGCCATTCTTGCGCATATTCACGGCAACGTGTGCGAAATTCAGACGGTTTGACGTCTTCTTTCTGGCGGCCTTTGGATCGAAATTCTTCTTCAACTTTCCATTCAATGGGTAAGCCGTGACAATCCCAGCCGGGGACATAATTAGCATTCATGCCTAGCATCTGGTGGGAGCGATTAATCAGATCTTTGTGAATTTTATTGAGCGCCGTACCCATATGGATATGTCCATTGGCGTAAGGCGGGCCGTCATGGAGGCAATATTGCGGATCATTTTTGGATTGCTCGCGCAAACGCTCATACAGGCCTAGCTTATTCCAATAGTCCAGCCATTCCGGCTCTTTCTTAGGCAAGCCCGCCCGCATGGGGAAATCCGTCTTGGGCAAAAATAGCGTTTCTCGATAGTCGCGGCCAGATGCGGCTTTTGAATCAGTCATGATAATCTCGGATAGTCTGTTGAAAGAATAAGGGCAAGCGATCCCGGTCGCAATTATTCTTGCGCCGGGCCTATAATTCGTATGCCAAATATAACCAACATGCGGGCCGAGTTATCACATTGAGAATAGGGCGTCCAGCTTAGGAGTTGGACAATTTTTTGAGGCTATCAGTGCGGCTTATTTATGTGCGTGTGACTCGAAATTACCCCGACTCCACATCACGGAGAATGGTTTATTGGACTTTACTCCGGTCTGATCAACAATCTTATGGTCAAAATAATAAAAACCAGGGTCGTTGATCATGAAATCACTATAACCTTTACCTGCGCCGTCCATAGAGTGGTAAATGAATTTTTCACATGTAAAGACTTCGACGATGGGGGGAGCATCGCATTGATAAATATTCAGTTTGGCCGTGTCGCCTGCTGACAGGGCGTAATCTATATGAATTTCCTGACCTACCCGAAAATAGCCGCGTCTGAGTTTAAATAGATCGGCATAGTATCTAACAAAACTTTTCTTACCTGAGGCTTTGTCCTTAACCGCTTGTTGAGTTTCGATATTGGACACACCTAAGATATGACCGAAATGAATAAATGATGGCACGTAAAAAACGCTTGAATAGGTGGCTAATAAACCAGCCAATAGGGCAAAGGTTGATATTAGCAATCGCGAATTTGACATGCTTCGGGACTTACCGTGTCCAACTTTTCCGACGGTATTTTTTCTGAGCCTCGCTAACTGCGGCTCATGTGTCATTCCCACATGATGATTTTTCATAACTGCACCCTACCTTTAAGGATAAGGTGTTGGTCTTGAAAAAAAGTTAAGTCGAGCGAGACTTTTTTAAAAAAGGTTAGGCAGGGTTTAAGCTTATCCCTTTTTCGGCTATCAGATCTCGTAATTCGCCCGTTTCGAACATTTCTTTGACAATATCGCATCCGCCTATGAATTCGCCTTTGACGAAAATTTGTGGGATTGTTGGCCAGTTGTTATAGTCTTTGATACCTTGTCGTATTTCGGGGTTATCCAAGACATTCACGGACTCATATGGCGCGCCAATATAGTCCAATATTTGTACAACGGTGGACGAGAAACCGCATTGCGGAAATACGGGTGTGCCTTTCATGTAAAGGACTATGTCATTTTGCGTGACAGTATTTTTGATGCTTTCTTGGACGGACATGTCTGGCCTTTCACTAATTCCCTAGAGATTTAAGCATCCGGCACGCGTGTTTCAAGAGCCAAAGCATGTAATTCTCCATCTGCTCCATCCATCTTGCCCTTGAGGGCTGCATAGACGAGTTGATGTTGTTTGACTCTATTGAGGCCCACAAAGGCTGAACTTGTAATAACGGCTTTCCAATGATTATTGTCACCCGCCAGATCAATCATTTCGACGTCTGCGTCCGGCATGGCGTCTTTAATCATCGCCATAATAGTTTCTGCGGCCATTCCCATTAGCTATTCATCAGGTTGGGCAACCAGCCTTCATGTTCATCGCTTAATTTGCTCAGCATTATATCAAAGGCATTTGCTGCTGAGATGCGCAATCCGCCAACAGTCCCAACGACTTGGGCAGGTATGTCATTTGCGTGTGCCGTAGAGATAATAGGATTTACACTATTTTCTTCGACAGATAGCAGATAGCGTCCTTGATCTTCACCGAATAACCAAGCATGCGTTTGTATACCTGATGGCGCTGCCGCGAGATTTATCCCAATATTACCCGCAAATGCCATTTCGACTGCGGCGATAGCGAGACCGCCATCTGAGCAATCATGTAGAGCATTGACGCGACGGTTGCGAATTAAGCGACGTACATAATCGCCGTTACGTTTTTCCGCAGCGAGATCGACCGGGGGAGGGGCACCGTCTTCGCGGCTCTGATTGACCCTAAGATATAGTGAGCTACCCAACCAACCTAGCGTCTCACCGATTAATATTAACGTGTCACCATCTTTGGCGCCGGATAATGTCTTGTAGTATTCAAGATCGGGAATAAGCCCGACACCACCAACAGCTGGGGTCGGGGGTATGGCTTGTCCATTAGTTTCATTATACAAGGAAACATTTCCCGAGACGACGGGGAAACTCAAGGCTCTACACGCCTCATTCATGCCTTCAACGCAACCTACAAACTGACCCATAATTTCTGGACGCTCCGGATTGCCGAAATTCAGGCAGTCGGTAATGGCGATGGGATCGGCGCCAACACAGGTTAAATTACGCCAGGCTTCGGCGACGCATTGTTTTCCGCCTTCATAAGGGTCTGCCTCGCAATAGCGTGGCGTGACATCGGTAGTAATAGCAACGGCTTTGTTTTTACCATGGATGCGTATAATTGCGGCATCACCACCGCTTTGGGAACTATCCACCGTGTCGCCCATCACATGGCGGTCATATTGTTCCCAAATCCATCTTTTAGAAGCGATATCCGGACTGGAGATAATGCGTTTTAGCGCGTCGTTATAATCTTGAGTTTCATAAACGTCACTTGCCTCCAAAACGTCACGCTTAGGCGTCTCCGTATGAGGGCGATCATAATTTGGGGCGTCGTCTGCTAAAGGGGCAATCGGGATATCACAGACTTTTTTGCCTTTGTGTTTAAGCACCATACGGCCTGTATCAGTGGTCTTGCCAATCTGTGCGACATCAAGTTCCCATTTCTCAAAGATATCAAACGCAAGCTGTTCCTTGCCGGGTTGAATGACCATCAACATGCGTTCTTGAGAC
The DNA here is from genome assembly GCA_964587545.1 of uncultured Caulobacterales bacterium. Taxonomy (GTDB): domain Bacteria; phylum Pseudomonadota; class Alphaproteobacteria; order Caulobacterales; family Maricaulaceae; genus JACOMS01. Next base: position 69,983 of record CAZPLJ010000002.1, read on the forward strand.
TCAGACAGCATCATTTCATAAGGTGTCAAACCCGTTTCACGTTGCGGGACTTTGTCGAGATCAAGTTGGACACCGACGCCGCCTTTGTCGGCCATTTCAACGGAAGATGACGTTAAGCCTGCAGCCCCCATATCCTGAATGGCGATAATGGCATCCGTCGCCATAAGTTCAAGGCAGGCTTCTATCAGGAGTTTTTCGGTAAATGGATCGCCGACCTGAACGGTTGGACGCTTTTCTTCGCTATCGTCGTCAAATTCAGCAGAGGCCATTGTGGCGCCGTGAATGCCGTCGCGACCTGTTTTAGATCCAACATAAAAAATCGGATTTCCGACCCCTTTTGCCGCCGAGTAAAATACATTATCCGCTTGGGCTAAGCCGACGCACATCGCGTTCACAAGTATATTGCCGTTATAACCCTTGTGAAAGTTTGTCTCCCCGCCGACAGTAGGTACACCAACGCAATTTCCATACCCGCCAATTCCTGCAACAACGCCGTCCACAAGTGACTTGGTTTTAGGATGATCTGGTTCGCCAAATCTAAGCGCATTCATAAGCGCAATCGGCCGGGCTCCCATGGTGAAGACGTCTCGCATAATCCCGCCCACACCTGTCGCCGCACCTTGATATGGCTCGATATAAGACGGATGATTATGACTTTCCATTTTGAAAATGATGGCATCGCCATCATCAAAATCCACAACGCCGGCATTCTCTCCAGGGCCCTGTATAACGCGCTCGCCGGTCGTCAGAAATTTGGCGAGATGACGACGTGATGATTTATAAGAACAATGTTCTGACCACATCACTGAGAATATACCCAACTCAGTTATGTTAGGTTCTCTCCCAAGGCGATCCAGAATGATGTCATATTCCTCAGTGGAAAGACCATGTTCTGCTACGATTTCTGGCGTTATTTTTTCTTTGCCGGCCATTAGATTGACTCAAGAATAGATTTAAACAATGGGATGCCATCCGTTCCGCCGTGGCGTGGGTCGATAGCTCTTTCCGGGTGAGGCATCATACCAAAAACATTGCCCGCTTCATTGCAAATTCCCGCGATGTCTCGAGCAGATCCATTGGGATTGCCATCATATTTGAAAATCACCCGCCCACTTTTTTCTAATTTATTAAGCGTCTCATTGTCGGCAAAATAATTGCCGTCATGATGCGCTATTGGAAATGTCACTTGGTTTACCCCTTTATAGCCGGACGTATATCGGCTGTTCCCGTTCACAATCTTCAGGGGCTGCGGTTTGCACACAAATTTAAGGCCTTTGTTGCGCATCAGGGCGCCTGGTAGGAGACCCGTCTCAGTTAAAATTTGAAATCCGTTGCAAAATCCGGCGACAGGTAGGCCGGCGTTAGCGCGACTGACCAGGTCTTTAACAATGGGTGATCGTGCAGCCATAGCTCCCGAGCGCAAATAATCACCGTAAGAAAACCCTCCCGGTAAGACGACAAAATCCAGATTGGCGGGCAAAGAGGTTTCCCGATGCCAAATCATTTCAGGTTTGTGGCCTGTAATTGAATGCAATGCTGTCGCGGCATCTCTGTCGCAATTGGACGCCGGGAAAACGATAACAGCCGTTTTCATTTACTCAGCTTCCTCAGCATCCATATCAATCCGATAACTCTCTATGACTGTATTGGCGAGCAACTTTTCACACATGTCGGTCACGCGTGCTTTGGCAGCTTCGACATCATCTCCAGATAAATCCAGTTCTATGACTTTTCCTTGGCGCGCATCTGTCACTTCATTAAATCCCAAGTCGCCAAGTGAACGCGCGATAGCTTTGCCTTGCGGATCTAATACGCCTGGCTTTAAGCCGACATGAATGGTGGCCTTCATGATTTATCCTTATTTGTAATAACAGATAGGTTGGGCGGATTTTTCGGATTATCTTTAATAATGCCAAGACGCGTGGCGACTTCATGATAGGCTTCAGTCACGTCACCCAAATCTCTGCGGAATCTATCCTTATCCATTTTCTTGTTCGTCTCGCGATCCCACAAACGGCAGGAGTCCGGGCTGATTTCATCAGCAAGAAGAATTTGATGACCTTCACTTGAGTGATATCTGCCAAACTCAATTTTAAAATCAACGAGTCGAATGCCAATGCCAGCAAATAAACCTTGTAAATAGTCATTAATCCGCAAGGTCATACCAATAATCTCATCAACCTCCGCCTGAGTAGCCCAACCAAATGCGTGAATATGTTCTTCTGCGATGAGGGGATCACCTAAATCATCGCGCTTAAGACAAAATTCCACAATCGAACGCGGAAGCTTTTCGCCTTCTTCTATGCCTAGACGTTTTGACATGGTGCCCGCGGCAATATTTCGACAAATCACTTCCAGAGGGACAATCTCAACTTTTTTGATGAGCTGTTCGCGCATATTTAAACGCTTGATGAAATGGGTGGGAATTCCAATTTCACCTAATCTCAGCATGATAAATTCAGAAATGCGATTATTTAGAACGCCTTTACCGTCTAAAGTTGCTTTCTTCTGGGCATTGAACGCTGTTGCATCATCTTTGAAATATTGGATGAGAGTGCCTGCGTCAGGACCTTCATATAAAATTTTTGCTTTGCCTTCGTATATTTGCTTTCGGCGACTCATAGGACCTCTAATGGCTTTTAAATAAGCCCTCTATTTGAGGAATCGGGTGATAGCCTAATGAAGGGACAGCGGCAATCAATTATCTCGCAATAAAAGTAAGATAATTTCACATTTATATATTGTGAAAAGCTATCTGAACTCCTAAATCGAGGTCGAATAAATTTGTCAGGGAGATCCGATTTTGGAAGCTTTTAGTCAAAAGAAAAACGCGTCCGAGAAAAAATATGTGTTGGAAGCTCAACAAGAATTTAAAGCCGAAGCGCGTCGCAACAAAAAATTGGCACATTGGGTGTCTGAGTTGTTAGGCAAGTCCGAGGAAGAAACAAAAAAATATGTCGTGGAAGTCATCGCAGCTGATATGCAAGAAGCTGGTGATGACGACGTTTTCCGTAAAGTCCGCGCTGATATCGATGCGGCTGGCGGCGAGCTAACAGATGTCGCTTTGCGCAGTAAAATGGACTCCTTTATGGAGGAGGCGCGCGGCGAAATTATTAAGGAATCTGAGTAATTTACCGATTAGGGGCAGGGCAGGTCAGATCAATTGAACGCTGATTGTTTTTCGCAAGTGATTTCAAGTTATCAATATGTGATGCCATTGACGCAGTATCATATGTTATATTGACACAACCAAGCGTGTTTTTTGTATCGCCGTCGATAATCGCGGCAAAACCGGTGACCCCAAGCCAGTTATTATATTGAGACACTATTCCCCGATCAAACACTGCGTTAGCATTATAATTCGCGTTCCTGCCACCTGTGATATCAATATTAAGATATTCAATTTTTGGATCGCCCAGACGTCTGAGGGCTTCTTCTAGTTTTGGCTGTAATATTTGGCATGGGCCACACCAGTCAGCGCTGAAGAAGACGACATAGACATCTGGTGGTGGCACATATGCTTCTACTGTGGCATTCATTGCCAAGACCGCGGTTGCACAAATTGCTGTAGTTTTAAAATAATTTTTCATTTTTTCACCTAACACCCTGATCTTATGCTGATTATGATATATTTTCACTGAGAAATGGCAGTTATCACTGTCAAAAATAAGTGAGCCCGGACAGAGACTGCCCGGGTTTCATAACTAATCTAATATTTCAATTTACCGTGGAGGCTGGTTATGAGCCGGTGGGCAAGATGTTGTCTTTGTACGTGTTGATGTACGTGAGAAGTAAGCTGAACCTTGCGCCTTCGATGCCATACGGCGTATTTCATCAGCCATTTCGCTGGCGCTGAACGTACTGTTTACACAGCCAATAACGCGTTTGCTTCCGGCGTCAACAACGGCGGCGAAACCTGGAAGGCCAACCCATTTGTTGAAGACAGGGACAATATCACGGTCAAAAGCTTCATGTGCGCCTTTTTCCCATTTTGCAGCGTTTGACGTATCGATAACGACTTGCTCAACATTGCCTTGCAATAAACCAAGAGCTGAATTTAACTGGCTATCTAAAGCCTGACTTTCAGAACTTGTGTCGCTGCGGAAGTTCACGACATAAACATCTGCTGAAGATGCTAGGGCAGTTGCTCCCATAGCGGTTGTCAGAGCAGCAGCACTCAAAAACGCAACAAGTTTTCTCATTTTCATATCCTCATAAAAGGTTGCTAGTTGTTTTTTGTTTTGTGGCACACTTATACGAAGCATTGGTTTAAAAACGGCAAACGCGGCGGTAACCAGCCGTTTACAATGGTTTCCAGAATAGTTAATTTTCGCCCTAAGGCATTGAATTTTTTTAAGAAAAAATTCTCGCAAAAATTACATCTACATGCTTGATATGGTAGTCCAAATCAAAAAGGCCGTCCAATTCGCTGGATTTTAAGGATTTGGTAACGTCGTCATCTTGTTTGAGTAAAGCAAGAAAACTACCTTCTCCAGCATCTCCGGCGGTCCGAAATGCTTCCCAGACTTTCATCGCATTACGTTGAACAATACGATACGCATCCTCGCGTAAAAGCCCGGCTTGCGTCAGCGCCAACATAATTCTTTGAGAATTATGCAAGCCCCCCAAACGTTCCATATTGGCTTTCATTTTATCTGGATAAACCACGAGCTTCTCAATGACACCCGCGAGCCGGTGCAAGGCGAAATCAAGATGAACCGTTGTATCTGGACCGATGCCTCGCTCAACGGATGAGTGAGAAATATCGCGCTCATGCCACAAGGCGACATTTTCCATGGCTGGGGTCACAGCCATGCGAACAAGACGCGCCAACCCTGTCAGGTTTTCTGTTAGAACGGGGTTGCGTTTATGCGGCATGGCAGAGCTGCCTTTTTGCCCTTTTGAGAAAAACTCCTCGGCTTCCAAGACTTCGGTGCGCTGGAGATGGCGTATCTCGGTCGCCAGACGCTCAATTGAACTAGCAATGACGCCGAGCGTCGCAAAATAGGCTGCATGACGGTCACGAGGTATGACTTGGGTTGAGACCGGTTCAACTGCGAGGCCCATTTTTTTGGCGACATGGGCTTCAACCGCCGGATCAATATTTGCAAAGGTGCCGACAGCGCCAGAAATAGCACAGACCGCGATTTCTTCGCGTGCTGTTACTAAACGTTTCCGGCATCGTTTGAACTCTTCATAGGCTTGGGCGAGTTTAAGGCCAAATGTCGTCGGTTCAGCATGGATGCCATGTGACCGACCAATTGTGACGCTATATTTATGTTCTTCGGCTCTGTTTTTTAGGGCAGCTAAGACGCGGTCCATCCCTGTGAGTAATAGATCGGTTGCACGAGCAAGCTGAACCGATAAGGTCGTATCGAGTACATCTGACGAGGTGAAACCTTGGTGGACAAATCGGGAGTCGTCCCCGATAAACTCTGCCAAGTGGGTTAAAAATGCGATGACATCATGTTTGACTTCGCGTTCAATCTCATCAATGCGCGCGACATCAAATTCGGCGGATCCGCCCTTGTCCCAAATATTCTTGGCAGCGGACTTTGGGATAACACCAAGTTCGGCTAACGCATCGCAACCATAGGCTTCGATCTCAAACCAAATACGATATTTTGTGGCGGCCGACCATATTTCAGCCATCTCTTTACGGGTGTAACGCTCAATCATTTTAGACTTTCAAAAAGAGTTCAGGTTGTTCCCTGATTCTCTGCTTTCTTCCAAGCTTTGGATAATAATACGCCTGCTATAAAATATGCAAGTATAGTCAAGATATAAGGTATAATTATCCACATCAGAGCTAATCGTAATCCGTGCAACTCACCATGGGCTCCGCTGTAAAACTGACTCACGTAACCAATAATCGTCGGTCCGCCACCTAATCCAATGAGATTAGCAATCAATAATATAAGCGCAGAAGACATCGCTCGTGTATTTGGCGTCGCGATTGTTTGGGCCACAGCAAATGTGGGTCCAAGTACTGCATTACATGCAGTCACATAAATCGCCCAAAACACTAAAAATGCTGAAACCGATTGCGCCCAAAAGGCGTATACGCCTGTTGGCAAAGCAATAATCATCGCAATCGCGAGACCCACCCATAAAATGATACATTTCGTTTTCCAAGCCAGTCGGCAATTTTAGCTCCAATGACGGTGCCAAGGCCGGCGCCA
>CAZPLJ010000002.1:76264-83120 GCA_964587545.1 uncultured Caulobacterales bacterium
CGCCAACTGAAATTTGTGTCCCCTCCAAGCGCGTATCCTGCGATGAAATAGGCAAACCCTAATCCAAAGGGAATTCCAATCGCATAGATGCCCAAGGCTGTGGCGCGTTCTTCTTTGGGATAGAGGTCAGAGATTATGGAATGAGAGGGCGGGCTACCCCCTGCCTCGCCAATGCCCACGCCCATTCTCGCTAATCCGATTGTCAGAAAACTCCCTGCCATGCCAGTAAGAGCGGTGAATCCACTCCAAACGGCGAGGGAAGCTGAGACGATGTTTACCCGGTTATAACGATCCGCCAACCACGCAATTGGGATCCCGATGACTGTATAAAAAAGGGCAAATAGAAACCCTTTTAATAGCCCAAGCTGCGAATTTGAAAGCCCGAGGTCAGCTTGAATAAAGGGTGAAAGAATGCCGATGATCTGTCTGTCGACGAAGTTAAATGTGTAGACGAGCGTCAATAATATAAGGACAAGGCTGCGATAGCCTTTATTTGTTGTCTCAGCCACTAAAGTAATCCCTCAGACTTAAAGCTTGTTATATCGTTTCGCCCGATGATCAGGTGATCATGAACCACTACACCAATTGCCTTGGCTGCGTCGACTATTGAATTCGTCATCTTAATATCACTTTGACTAGGTGTGGGATCGCCTGAAGGATGGTTGTGCGTCAAAATGATAGCTGTGCTATTTAAATCTAGGGCGCGTTTTATGACTTCGCGCGGGTAAACAGGGGCTCTATCAACGGTGCCCTGTCCAAGTATTTCGTCCGCAATTAGGCGGTTTTTACGATCCAGAAATAAGACTCGAAATTGTTCTTTTCCCTCGAACTGCATAACAGATCGCACATAATTCAACAGCGCCGTCCACGAAGAAAGGACTGGCTTGTCCATAACCGATTGCTGCCCAAGCTTCGTCGCAGCAGCTTTTATGAGTGATAAATCAAGTGCCGTCTTTTCGCTGATGCCCTTGACTTCGGTGAGCCGTTCGACGGGGGCTGATACGACTTCGGCAAAACTCCCAAATTTGTCGATCAAATCTTTAGCGAGCGGTTTCACATCACGCCTTGGAATAGAATTAAACAGATAGAGCTCTAGTAACTCATAATCCGCCAAGGCTGTCACGCCGCCTTCGGCAAAACGTGCTCGTAAACGATCACGGTGACCATGATAATGCGGTTTATCTTTACTCACAGAAAGGGCGGGCGGTGCAGTTCTGCTGGAGAAAGTGTGAAAATTTCACAGCCGTCTTTTGTAACCCCTATGGAATGTTCAAATTGTGCCGTCAGCTTTTTATCCCGCGTGACAGCCGTCCAGCCATCTGACAGGATTTTGACATGTGGTTTGCCCAGATTAATCATGGGCTCGATTGTGAAAAACATGCCTTCTCTCAGAGTTTCACCTTCACCGGGACGACCAAAGTGAAGAATGTTTGGGCTATCGTGAAAGAGACGTCCCAGGCCATGACCACAAAAATCCTGAACAACAGAGCAGCGCTCGCCTTCCGCAAATTTCTGAATAGCATGCCCAATATCGCCCACCGTATTTCCCGGTTTTACTTGGGCGATGCCGAGCATAAGTGAGTCATAGGTGATATTGATTAATCGTTCGGCTCTGCGATTGATCTCACCCACCGGATACATACGTGATGTATCACCATGCCAGCCATCAACGATGACGGTGACATCAATATTGACAATATCCCCATTTTTAAGCGGCTTGGCATTTGGAATGCCGTGACAGACAACGTGGTTGACGGATGTGCAGATTGTATGTTGATACCCGCGATATCCGAGACAGGCCGGTATGCCGCCATGGTCGAGAACAAATTCACGGGCCGCCGTATCAAGCTTTTCCGTTTTTACTCCTGGTTTTACGAGTGGCACCAGCATATCCAAACATTTGGCCGCGAGATGACCAGCTTTTCGCATGCCCTCGAAATCTGCGGGATTATGTAATTTAATGGCTCCATTTCGGAAATTGGGAGCTTCTGTCGCGTCAATATAATTCATAGGCGTGCTATAACACATAAATAGCGATAGGCTACTCTTACATCTCGGAAAATAGTGATGGAAAAAGCAAATAAGACGGTCACAGCAGGTGTTGTCCTAATTGGAGATGAGCTTCTGTCTGGCCGCACCCAAGACACCAACCTCAAAACCATTGCGGATTTTTTGGCGCCTTTGGGCGTTCAAATTGGTGAAGCGCGGATCATTGCCGATGTTGCCCAAATAATTACGCAAACCATCAGAGAGTTTTCCGATCGTTTCGATTACGTCTTCTCCACCGGGGGCATTGGCCCAACCCATGATGATATCACGGCGGATTGCGTCGCCGCCGCCTTTGGTGTTGGTATCTCGGAACGTGAAGACGCGCTGGCAGAATTAAGACAGCGATATTCAGACGAGGAGCTTAACGCCGCGCGCCGTCGTATGGCCCGGATTCCGGATGGCGCAACTCTCATTAAAAACCCCGTCTCACAGGCACCCGGTTTTCAAGCACAGAATGTGTTCACAATGGCGGGTGTGCCGTCCATCATGAAATCGATGTTGGTCGATATTGCGCCGCGTATCCAAGGCGGGGCCCAGTCTTTAAGTCGTACCGTGCATACCGATGGATTTGGTGAGGGGGATGCAGCTGCTGGATTAGCTGAAATCGAACAGAATTTTCCGGACGTTACCATTGGGTCTTATCCTTATTTTACGGAAAATAGCCACGGCGTGAATTTTGTCGCCCGATCTACAGATATAAACCAGCTCGATGAGGCGGAATTAGCGCTAAAAAAGCTTGTCGAGAGGCTAACAAAGCGCTAGGCAGCGCGCTCTGGTCTTAGCGGGCGTGGTGGAATTGGTAGACACGCAAGACTTAAAATCTTGTTTCCGTAAGGAAGTGCCGGTTCAAGTCCGGCCGCCCGCACCAGAAATTTCTTAATTCCTTAAATTACGATTCGGCTCTCCCATTCGAGGTACGATATCTTCAAAATTATATTGGTATTTCCTAGAGCGTCGTTTATATTTTGCTCGAAAGAAATAGGAATGGAAAATTGAGAATTTCATCTCCATTGGTCTGGAAGCCTTATTTGATCAATAGCGATTTTTTCATTTTCAGGATTGGCTTTTTGATGGACATGGGTGGAACGATTGACACAGTTTGGCTATCAATCAAACATTGTCAAAATTAAACTGTTTATGATTGAAAATCTCGACAGTCCTGAAATGAAAACTCTTGGCCTCGTTTTGGTCGGTGGAAAACATCATATCCTGCATTTGATTCCGGTTACGGTTGGGCTGCAAAAGTTTAAAAACTTTCAGATTTTTATTTTCGTCATGACTGATCTTGAAAAGCAAGAATGTAAGAAAGTCTTAGATAGTCTTGGCGTTGAAAATGTTCAGGTAAAGGTCTTGAAGTCGAACAGGATTGCTAAACTCTTTTCGACGAAATTAGCTTTTCTTTTGTCACATATAAAAATTTGGAAATCGCTCGATGCTATTCTTGTTGTCGAAAGAACATCGACTATCTTAAGGTATTTTTGTAAAAACCTCCCGCCCTTATTTCATATTCCTCATGGGGCAGGAGACCGCGCCAAAAGTTATGATTCCCGAATTCGCCATTTTGACTATGTATTGGTAGCAGGACAAAAAGATAAAAACAGAATGGTAAGTTTGGGCTTGGTCAGCTCTGAAAATTGTTTTGTGACGGGATATATAAAACCTAGTGCGGTTGAGAAATTGAATCGACCTCCTTTTCAACGCTTCAAAAACACCTCGCCGCTTGTTTTATATAATCCGCATTTCTCCAAAGACTTATCGTCTTGGACAGAGTTTGGGCTTCCGCTCTTAGATGCGTTTTCAAAAAACAAAGATTTTAATTTTATTTTTGCGCCACATGTTCGTTTGTCTCAGACATTTAGACCGGATGAATTAGAGGCACTTCGAAAGTTTGAGATATATGATCATATTCATATAGATCTCGGAAGTAGGTTGTCGATAGATATGAGTTACACGCGCGCCGCAGATATTTACGTTGGAGATGTGAGCAGTCAAGTCTACGAATTTCTATCCCGTCCCAAACCGTGTGCGTTTATCGGAAAGTCAAATGTAAAATGGCAGGGTAATCCCGATTATGCGCATTGGACTTATGGGCCGGTATGCCATTCCGTTGAGGATATAATGGTGGCCCTGCTGCGGGCCGAGTCAGATTTAGACCTTTTTCGCGAGGTTCAAATAGAGGGATGTTTGCAGGCAAAGGGCCATCCCGACTGGAACCCGATTGAAAGAGCCTCTGATGTCATTGGGAAAATTTTAGACGTTTGAAGTCTTCGTCTTTTTCATCAAGCTATTCATCAGCAAATCATATTTTTCAACTATTGACAATCCGAGGCTGCGCCCAAACAGTGAATCTATGACTATATTATTTTCCTCTCTATCTCTTTCATCGGGTTTGGTTTTACAAAACAGGATTGCCAAAGCGGCCATGGAAGAAAATATGGCGGAGCCCGGTCAAATACCGGGGGAGGGGTTGATCAATCTATATTCGCGTTGGGCCAATGACGGACCGGGTTTGATTATCTCTGGGAACGTTATGGTGGCGCCAGATGCCATGACCGGACTTCTTTGCGGAGATCCGGAAATTTTAAGGCTAGCGCCTCCACGGTAAGACGCGGCGATTTTTCGACTCTTCTTTTGGTGGCTCGACTTTATCTTGATCTAGCTGTGTTGGCGCAGGGGTTCTCACCGCTGGCTTTACCGGAACACGAACCGTGGTGGTGGTAGGGCGGACTATAACAGGATTTGTCCGGTTACTCGGAATGAGCCCGCCTGTTACAGCTGTACCACTTACGCGATTATGGTCACCTGTATTTGTTACGACACCGCCAACAGTGCCACCGGATACCGTTCCAACAGTGCCAAATCCGCCTAACGGTACTTTGATGGCTTTTAAAGTAACAGGAACATTAACCGTGCGGATCGTACCATCTTTTGGATTGCGAATTTCCATTGGACGTGTCAGCTGGGGATTGAACCCGCCCGCTGACGTATGTTGTGGTAGCCGGAATTCTATAAAATGATTGATACATGAATTTTGAATTCTCGCTCCCACGGATTGGAAGGTAAGAAATAGCTTATACCATTTATCTGTGACTAAGTTTTCTCCATCCCAAAATGCCGTTGTGGGCGCATTCCCTTTCAATAGCGTCAAATCTGTCCCGTTGTAGCGTGCTGTGATAGTATCCATACTTGGTACGCCACTACCCATATCTGAGATTGAAATCAGATAATTAGTATCTTGAACATTCGGGTTGCGTGTGCGGAAATCCGTTAAAGCGTTAGAGAGCGTGTTTTGGATATTTGTTATGTGTCCGCTTATAGAATAATTCCCATTGGAGGTATGAGCCCGAATCTTAAGTTGGTTAAGCATGGCGGCTTCGTCGATTGGCCAACATTCTTTGTCCAACGCTTTCACACCTACGCTACCAACGGCTGAGCTGGCGCCATTGCTGGTTGCGATAACTTCAAAATTATAATCGCCGGGAGATGAAATGGTGACATTTGGAACGGCTACATCTTGCACGGCAAGACCGCTTGTTGTTTCCGTCCAATCATATGTCAGCGCCCCGCCCGATGAACTTTGGGCATTGGCATTTAATTGCGCCACAAAAGGTACATAGCCAATTTCAACATTTGTTGTTGGATTAACGGTTGGCGTTACCGAGACATTTGTAACAATTGGCGATTGCTTTATCCTTACAATCGGGCCCGAATAATCGGGTATTCCGTCAGATTGGATACCCAAGGGAAACATATCTGTTTCCGAAGGCCCTATTGCCAGTGACGGGTTTATCCCGGTTAAGGTAAAATTCGCGACCGGTGTGGGAAAATTGTGTGTTTGACCCGGCAATAATGGTTGAGAATTATTACCGTAAGTCAGCATATATCCATCCGGATCATTCACCGCCGATAATGACGGAGCTTTGACTTGCGAAAATTTCGTACCCGTGACGCTATATTCGTAACCCGTCGCAATGGGCGGATCAATAAAGAATATCCCGCCGGGACCCAAACAATTAAACGACCAAGGATCCGTTACACATATATCCTCGCAGGTGAAAAAATCGAAAGCCGGATCCGTCGGGTCTTGGCATTCAGGCGGAATATCCTGCAGATCATTGAAATTTAATTCGAAAATAAAATCACCATTGCCATCAATAAAGTTCGGCATCAGCGGATTACCTTCAGTATTGTTGGGCCAATCAGTCAACATTGTCGGCTGAGGCTGTCCCATGGTAAAACAAGCAGGCTGCGGGGAGCATGACAGCATTGTAGCGATAGTGTAATAGCCCTCCCAATTAATACTTGCATTTCCGGAATAAGGAGAAACGGCGTAATATCGGATAAACAGCATGTGGTTATCACCAGTCCGAAGCGCAGCCGGAAAGTTGACTGTCGCATTGCATGTCAATGTTCTGTTATCAACACCGCTCCGGGAACAAAGCGAGGGATTAACGCTTACCCGCGTTCCTTGAAAATAGGTAATTGGGTCTGCATTCGTATTATTATTGCTGTTCGGATCACGAATGCCCAGTTCAATCATCTCCGTCGTGTAGGGCACCTGTACCGCGCCGGCATTTTGTACCTGTGGCGTGATTGTAAACTGGACCTGAATATTTGACGTGGTGTCTGTATATGTCGGCGGAGAGTAAGTCCTGCTAACTATATATGTTCCGTCGCTCCCGACTTGCATTATCGACTGGGGCGGGAAGAGTGAAGTGTCCTGCGCAAACGCACTATCCACTAAAAATAGTGAGGCAATCCCGCCCAGCAGCATATTCCGTAATTGAAACGAAACGGATTTGATTTT
>CAZPLJ010000003.1:0-11303 GCA_964587545.1 uncultured Caulobacterales bacterium
CGGAGATCCGGAAATTTTAAGGCTAGCGCCTCCACGGTAAGACGCGGCGATTTTTTGGCTCTTCTTTTGGTGGCTCGACTTTATCTTGATCTAGCTGTGTTGGCGCAGGGATTTTCACCGCTGGCCTTATTGGAACACGGACCGTGGCTGTGCTCGGGCTCGAAATCACGGGTTTACCCGTACGCGATATGACCCCGTCGATCCCACCTGTCCCGCTTACGCGATTATTGCCACCTGTATTTGTAACGACACCGCCAACGGCGATTGTTGTCGAAGGATCCAAAGGATCGACGGTACCGCCAATGTTAGGAGCAGTGCTTCCAATATTCGTGGCTGACGCCGTATTGACCTTGCTTACATTGACGGTATTGACAACGACGCCATTTTCCCAAATTTCCATGGGCCGCGTTATGTTGAGCGTATCTGGCGTATAATTGGCCGGGAACCTGAAGTGAAGATCAATATTGTAATGTGCCATATTCACGTCGTTGAAGGTCTCAGTGCCTATTAAAATTGGATTTGTCCCACTGTGAACGATGTCGGTTTGCCAAAACTGTTTAAATTCATCTCCTGAGTTTACGGCCCACTCTGCAGGTAGAACAGGGCCTGCAATCAGGGTTTGTGAGTCAATTTCAGTCAACATACCATTTTTGAAATTTAAGATCCTGAACCCTGTAGAAACATTCCAGGGGATAAGCGTAGATAATGAATTTGAAAATTGATTGCGCGTCTGAATATCTGAAAGGTAATTAGCGAATATTTGCGTTAACGCAGTTTCATTTAACTTGATTTTAATAACATTATTTGTGTCGGTGATATTGAATATAGAGGCTATATTATTCTTATCCAGAGGAGATGTTTCTAGGGCTAAAAATTCAACTTGTTGTGTCGCTGTATCAATATGTCCATCCGAGTCAGTTACCTCAACTGTGACGGTTCCTGTTGTCGGATTTTGTGCCGTGACAGTTATTCTATCAGAATTAGGAGTGCTATAATCTAAATTAAGACCAGATGATAATGTCCAGTCATAGGTTAACCCTGCTTTGTCATCCAAAGACGTATGCGCAAAAAATGCGGAAACGCCGCCTTTAACGTAATTTTTTATCACGTTATTAAGTGGCGTTAGAATGGCTTTGGGATCGCTAGGGGGAATACTGGAAATGGTTTGTGTCGTCCCCCCTCCAGTCAATGGCAAAACTGACAAGGTAACAGAGTCGCCCATTTCCGAGGCTTGAATTTGATGGGTAATCTTACAAACTTGAGCCCCGAGCGAACCGACATATTGATAGCTATCGCAGAGGTTTTGAAACTGATGACCGTATATGACCTGACCATTAGGCTTAGTAACTTGCATTTGCGAAGAAAACGGATCGTGAGCAATCGAAAACTCTATCGACTGTGTTGAATAATTATATTGGGCAGGGTCTGCCATTAGAGTTAGGCCGGATTGCTGAGCAAATGCAACATTTGCCAAACACAGCCAGGCAATCCCGCCCAGCAGCATATTCCGTAATTGAAACGAAACGGATTTGATTTTTTTAGAGGTCTGAAAATTTAACATTATGCGCTCCGAGATAAAATACTAACCTAGAAGCAATAATGCCGATGATTGAATATGAAATCCGTGATTTATATCACACTTTTCTATTGGAATTCATAGATATCCGTGTATGCCCACAGCAGATAGTAGGTGGAGAGGTTATCTGTTCATTGCTGGCTATTAAAATAAGCCTCCACAGTTTCAACTATTGACAATCCGAGGCTGCGGCCAAACAGTGAATCTATGACTATATTATTTTCCTCTCTATCTCTTTCATCGGGTTTGGTTTTACAAAACAGGATTGCCAAAGCGGCCATGGAAGAAAATATGGCGGAGCCCGGTCAAATACCGGGGGAGGGGTTGATCAATCTATATTCGCGTTGGGCCAATGACGGACCGGGTTTGATTATCTCTGGGAACGTTATGGTGGCGCCAGATGCCATGACCGGACCGGGCGGGGTGTATCTCGGAAAAGAGACCTTATCGGATGCCGGGGTTCGGCAGAGTTTTGAGCGTTGGGCGAAGGCGGGCAAAGAAAATGGGACCGTCTTATTTATGCAGGTCAGCCATCCAGGGCGACAAGTTTATGCTACCATGAAAACCGATCCCGTCTCGGCGTCTGATACCAAAGTGACTATGGAAGGCATGGCGGATAAAATGTTTGTGCCTGCCCGTGCCTTAACGGGCGACGAAATTCGGGGCATGATAGAGCGGTTTGCGGATACGGCGGAGGGGGCCAAAGAGATCGGTTTTGACGGGGTCGAAATTCACGCCGCGCATGGATATTTGGTGGCGCAATTTCTCTCGCCGTTGACGAATTTACGTGCGGATGAATGGGGCGTCTCGCTTGAGAATCGCGCGCGTTTTCTCCTAGAGATCATACGGGCTGTAAGAGCGCGGGTAGGGGACGATTTTGGCGTGGCCGTAAAGCTCAACTCGGCGGACTTTCAGCGTGGCGGCTTTAAGGGCTCTGATGCCAAGACGGTGGTTGAGTGGCTCAATAAAGAGCGCGTTGATTTTGTTGAATTATCCGGCGGGAGCTATGAAAGCGCGGCCATGATGGGCGTTCCAGACGTGGATGAAGGCCGATCATCGACTTTATCTCGCGAATTATATTTTATCGATTTCGCCAAAGATATTTCCTCCATTGCGCAAATGCCGTTGATGGTGACAGGAGGTGTCACAAAACGCGCGACAGCGGAAGCCGCACTGTCTGAAGGTGGTGTTGATATTGTCGGGATTGCGCGCGCTTACGGCTTTAATGCTAATCTCGTGTCAGATTGGAAGGCGGACAAAAATCTGGAAATAGCCCTGCCCACGATCAAGTCAAAAAAGCCAGAGCTGAAAGTGCTTGGCCTAATGAGCATGACGAAGGAGAACCTTGTCCGCATGGGCGCGGGACAAGCGCCCAAAGCCAAATATATGCTCATGCCGACAATTATAAAATCGCAAATGCGTCAGGCAAGCCAAACCAAGCGCTATCGCAAATGGCTTGAAGAGCGGCTATAATATTTCAAAAAGACCGGCCGCTCCCATACCGCCGCCCACACACATGGTTGAGATGGCATATTTGGCGCCTCGGCGTTTGCCCTCAATCAAGGAATGCCCGACCATGCGCGCGCCGCTCATACCGAAAGGATGACCAATGGATATAGCGCCGCCATTGACGTTAAGCAGCTCATTAGGGATGCCTAGGCGGTCGCGGCAATAGACGACTTGAACGGCAAAGGCCTCGTTGAGCTCCCATAGGCCGATATCATCCATTTTAAGGCCATGCCTTTTCAGGAGTTTCGGGACAGCAAAGACGGGTCCGATACCCATTTCATCTGGATCACATCCGGAAAACGCAATTCCGACGAAGCGCCCGAGCGGCTCAAGCCCTTTTTGTTCGACTAGCTTTGCGTCCATCACAACCGCAGCTGAGGCCCCGTCGGAGAGCTGTGAGGCGTTACCTGCCGTTATATGTTTGCCTTCTTTGACGAAGTGACCGTCTTTCCAGACCGGCTTTAATCCCGAGAGCGCTTCTTGCGTCGTGCCAGGGCGATTGCCTTCATCTTTATCAAGTGTCACATCCTGCGTAGAAATTTCTGCCGTTTCCCGGTTTTTGATCATCATCGTAGAGGGCATCGGGACGATTTCATCATCGAAGGCACCAGCCTCTTGCGCGGCCGCGGTTCTGGCTTGACTTTGCGCGGCATATTCGTCCTGAGCGTCTCTGGAGATATTATAGCGATCCCCGACGATCTCGGCCGTTTCAATCATTTGAATATAAGCTTTAGGGGCTTGCGCAATCGCAGATTGCGATATGGCTCTATGGCTGTTTCTATGTTGGTTTTGAGTTAGGCTGATGCTTTCGCACCCGCCGCCCACGACGATATCGGCGTTGCCCGTTTGAATAGATTGCGCCGCCATGGCGATGGCCATCATGCCAGAGGAACATTGCCGATCAATGGTCGAGCCTGACACGGTTCGCGGTAGACCGGCCGTGTAGGTCGTTAACCGTCCGAGATTATAGCCTTGCGTGCCTTGCTGGGCTGCGCAGCCTATGATGACATCGTCAACTTCGGCTCCGTCTATGCCGGCTCTGGCAACCGCATGTTTGACGGCGTGTCCAGAAAGCGCCGGGGCTTCGGTGTCATTAAACGCCCCGCGGTAAGCTTTACCAATGGGGGTTCGGGCAGTGGATATAATAAGGGCGTCTCGCATAATCTTGTCCTAAAATTGTGTTATGTTGATTGGGCCCCAATAGGCATTCATTTCAACGACTTTACCCTCGTCGTTAAAAGCGAAAGTATCAATAATTTCGATGACCATACCGCCTTTGGGTAGATCGACTTCAACGGCGACATCCCCGTCGACATGGGTCATGGCACCGACAGTGCATTTAAATGGAAAGGCCGCGCTATTTCCGGCGATACGGGTCGGGCCAACCAATTCCAGTTTGGCTCCGTTTTTCACGGCTAAGCTATAAAATTTAAAAATTTCCTCTTTGCCCTTTTTTGGAGGCGTCCCCATAGGGTCTATAACAACCGCATCATCGGCATAAAGATCAGCAATACCCTGAGCGTCCTGTGCGTTAAATAAATCGATATAGGCCTGAACGGTATCAATCATATGTTGTGACATGTTTGTCCTCCTTTAAGGATAATAACGGCTAATGGTATCAACGACGCAGGCGGGCTTTTCCTCACCTTCAATTTCGATCGTGACTCTCAGGGTGGATTGATAGCCACCACTGACTTCTTTGATATCAATAAACTCACCATGTCCGCGAATACGCGTGCCGACTTTGACCGGATTGATAAAGCGGACCTTCTCCGTTCCGTAATTTACACCCATGGAGATGTTTTTAATTTCGATGATCTCCGGCATAAGTTTTGAGGCGAGGGACAAGGTTAGGTAACCATGTGCAATGGGCGCTCCAAAGGGCCCGTCCTTGGCACGCTCGACATCCACATGTATCCATTGGTGATCACCTGTGGCGTCAGCAAATGTATTCACGCGTTCTTGGTCGATTTCCATCCAGTCTGAGGGGCCGACCTTGAGGCCTTCCTTGCCCATTAAATCGCCGGGGTTATCAAATGTTTTTTTTGTCATTTTATCTCCTTTATGCGCGTTGCGAGGATACGGAAATTGTTTCACCCGTCATGTAGGATGAATAATCTGAGGCGAGGAATACCATGACATTCGCTTGCTCCCACACTTCGCTCCCTCGACCGTAAGCTTCTTTGGCTTCGAGCTCGGCGAGTAATTCTTTTGAGGTGACCTTATGCAAAAACGGATGCAAAGCCAAGCTCGGCGCAATCGCATTGACTCGTATATTAAATTCAGCGCCCTCCAATCCGGCGCAACGGGTCAGCGCCATGACTCCCGCTTTGGCGGCTGCATAATGAGCCTGACCTTTTTGAGCGCGCCACCCCAATACAGACGCATTATTCACGATAACGCCGCCGCCATTGTCTTTCATATATCGCATGGCCGCCCGGTTAATTCGGAAACATCCGTTGAGGGTGACATCGAGCACAGACGACCATTGCTGATCTGTCATATCGATAAGGTTTGCGGTTCCGCCAAGCCCGGCATTATTAATCACAACATCAATGCCGCCTATGGACTTTGATGCTGCCGCTATCAGACCATTCACATCCGCTTTCTGGGTGACATTGCAGATTGCGAAATCCGGCCTTTGCCCACACTCGCCTTCTAATGCCGCCTGAGCTTTTTCAAGTCGTCCTTCATGAATGTCGGAGATGAAAACGATCGCGCCTTCTTCGATACATTTTTTGGCAGCGGCAAAACCGATACCTGTTCCGGCGGCGGCCGTTATGACAACTTTCTTGCCTTTTAAAAGGCCGTGGCCCGGGACATCTGTAGGTTGATTGATATCCATTAGAGATTACCTCTGGGCTCTTTGGGCATACTTAAGGCTCTCTCGGCGATCATGTTTCGCTGTATCTGATTAGTCCCGCCATAAATGGTGTCAGCCCGGGCAAAGAGAAAGCTCTTTTGCAACGCGTTAAATTCACCATCGCGCATAAACTCGGCCTCTGGCCCCATAACATCCATAGCAAGCTCGCCCATTTCGCGATGCCACGTCGCCCAGAAAATTTTAGATATATAGCCTTCTTTTGATACGCCCGCATTGGTGGCGCCTTCCAAGACTCGCATGGCCGTCATGCGCATAATGCGCAGCCCCGCATAGGCTTTGGCGATCCGCTGGCGTATAAGTGGGTCGCTGGCTTTACCATTAGATTTGGCGAACTGGATAATCTCGTTTAGCTCGTTAACGAAGATCATTTGTTGGCCCAAAGTTGACGCTCCGCGTTCAAACCCAAGAAGCGACATTGCGATACGCCAACCATCACCCACGCCGCCAATTATATTATCTTTGGCTGTCCGTGCGTCGTTATAGAAGACTTCGTTAAATTCCGCGCCGCCTGTGATTTGTTTGATAGGCCTTATATCAATTCCGGGCTGATCCAGTGGTACCAGTAAAAACACCAAGCCATTGCGTCCTTTGGTTCCTTCTTCGGCTCGAGCAATAACAAAACACCAGTCAGCATCTATGGCTAATGATGTCCAGATTTTTTGTCCGTCTATAACCCATTCATTGCCGACGAGTTTGGCCTTTGATTTAATATTGGATAGATCAGATCCAGCGCCTGGTTCCGAATAGCCCTGACACCAATATTCTGTCCCCGATAAAATGGGCGGCAAAAACCGTTTTTTCTGGGCCTCAGTTCCAAAGGCAATGAGAGTAGGACCAAATAAAGTTTCTCCAAAATGCCCGGAACGTCCGGGGCCACCATGACGCGCATATTCTTCATTAAAAGCGACCAGCTGTGGCAAGCTGTAATTTTTCCCGCCATATTCTTCTGGCCAGCCGACGCAGGTCCAGCCGGCCTTACCCATATGCTGTTCCCACTTTTTCCGCAGCTCCGGATAGGCATCATCATCACCAAAATATCCCCGCCATTTAAGGCAGGCAAACTCACCAGTGAGATTGTCCTTCATCCATTGACCAAATTCGTCTCGCACCTGTTGTATAGGATCGCTCATGCTACGTCTCCTAATAGACGGCTCGCTAAGACTTCATAATTGTCTTCGGCCGTTCCAAACATCGACTTATTGGCCCGCGCGCGTTTGAAGAAAAAATGCAAGGGATATTCCCATGTAAATCCAATGCCGCCATGTAATTGTATCGCGTCACCGGCAATCTTGTAAAAAGCCTCTGTGGCATAGGCTTTGGCTATGAGAGCAGCTTCAGTTTTTTCTTCTTTGGGTGCAATAGCGGCCGCATAAACAGCCGAACGTGCGGCCTCTAGCAAGATAAACATATCGGCAACGCGATGTTTGATCGCCTGAAAACTAGCAATAGTTCTCCCAAATTGCACGCGCTGACCTGTATATTCCAACGTCATATCCAGACAGGCTTGTGCTCCACCTACACATTCGGCGGCCAAGGCTATGAAAGATTGGGTCACAATATCATTCAAATCGGCTTCATTGATTTGGCCTATTATTTTGATGTCAGCGTCTTGGACGGTGCTCCAGTCGAGATCGCAAAAACTGCGCGTTGGATCCATTGTTTGTTTGGATGTGATGACAAAACCAGTCGTCTCAACCGGGATGGCCGTGATTTCCAAAATCTTATCCTTTGCCCGCGACAAGAAGATCATATCGGCACAATCAGCATTTACGACGCTAAAGACCTTTTTATCTTTGGCTTGATGTCCATCGCAATATGCGACCCGCAATTGCCCGGTCGCTACTTTCGATAGATAGGTATCTTTAATGTCCTGTGATCCAACTTTAGAAATCAGCTTCGCGACTATCCCACCCGTTGTTAAAAATGGAATAGAGCATAGGCTTGCACCCAATTCTTCCATAACAACAACCAGACCCAGATCACCAAGACCTGCCCCTCCATGGGCTTCATCGATAGCGATGCCTGCCATCCCTAAATCTCTGGCAAAGCCTTTCCATGCATCCGCATCAAAGGTTGATCCTGATTTATAAATACGCTCTGGCCCTTTTCCTCCGTCATACCAGTCTTGAAGGAAACCGCGAGCGGCCTCCCTGATCATGTCATGATCGTCTGAAAAAGGATAAGCCATTAGCTACCATAAACTTTCTGTGCTGGGGGAGTGATGTCTATCAGCTTAGCAATCACGCTTTCCATCTCTTGTGGTTCATAGCGGGCGCCCTTGTCTTCTACGGGGCCCGTTTTCCAGCCTTGCGCAATGGAAAGTTTGCCACCGAAGGATTCGAAGCAATGGCCCGTGACATGTGAGGATTGATCACTGACGAGAAAGACAATTAAAGGTGCTACATTTGCGGGATCAAATTTATCAAAGCTCCCGTCTTCGGGAATTTTCATCATATCGGCGAAGACTTTCTCAGTCATACCTGTTCGTCCTTGAGGGGCCACGGCATTGGCCGTAATCCCGTAACGACCCAACTCAGCTGCCTGATTGAGCGTCAATGTCAGGATGCCGCCTTTGGCCGCCGAATAATTTGTTTGGCCGACCGAACCTTGTAAGCCAGCTCCAGAACTTGTGTTGATAATACGGCCGCTCACCGCTTCGCCGGCTTTGGATTTGCCGCGCCAATATTTGGCGACATGAGATGACAGACAGAAATGTCCTTTGAGGTGAACATTAATCACGGCGTCCCAGTCCTCTGGCGAGAGCGACGTAAACATCCGGTCGCGATTATTGCCCGCATTATTAACGACGGCATGGATATCTCCATAAGCATCCAGCGTCTTTTTTAAGATGCTGCCTGCGGCCTCGTAATCCGTGATGTCGTCCAGATTAGACATGGCCTGACCTCCGGCGGAGATGATAGCGTCTACCGTTTCTGCAGCCGTCTCGGCGTTGATATCATTAACGACAACATTGGCGCCTTCGGACCCTAATGCAATGGCATAGGCTCGGCCAAGACCGCCGCCAGCACCTGTGACAATAGCCGTCCTGTCTTGGCAGAAACCGGACATTAGAGGCGCTCAATAATGGTGACGTTGGCAACGCCGCCGCCTTCACACATGGTCTGTAGGCCGTAACGTGACCCACGACGCTCCATTTCATGCAAAAGCGTTGTCATCAATTTAGTGCCTGTAGAGCCTATTGGATGACCCAGAGCGATGGCGCCGCCATTGACGTTGGTTTGTTCATGGGAAAACCCAGTGTCTTTCATCCACGCCATAGGAACAGGCGCGAAAGCTTCATTACATTCGGCAATATCGATATCTTTAGGCGTCATGCCCGCACGTTTAAGCGCCCGATTTGTGGCTGCTATCGGTGCTGTTAACATATAGATTGGACTGTCTCCCATGACATCCATATGGTGAATGCGGGCTCGGGGTTTAAGATTATATCTTTTCACAGCGTTCTCAGAGGCAATTAAAATAGCCGACGACCCATCACAGGTCTGGCTTGAGACACCTGCTGTAAGTCGCCCGTCGTCTATGAGAGTTTTAAGCTCGGCCATTTGTGCTAGGCTGGTGTCACGGATGGTTTCGTCTTGCTCCAAGCCATTGACGGCTGTGATTTCGCGATCAAACCAGCCTTCCGCGCGGGCATGGGCGGCACGCTGATGGGAGGCGAGAGAATATTCCTCGAGGTCTTTGCGGGAAAAGCCCCAATCTTTGGCGATCATCTCCGCACCATGAAACTGATTGACCGGCTCTTTGCCAAAGCGGTCTACCCAACCGGGCGAGGTATGGAATACATGATCAAACCCCAAAGTTTGTCCGGCTACCATAGATGATCCAATAGGAATTTTACTCATTGTCTGAACACCGCCTGCAATAACAACGTCCTGCGCGCCGCTCATTACGGCTTGAGCTGCGAAATGTACGGCCTGTTGAGATGATCCACATTGCCGATCAATCGTCACACCCGGCACAACCAAATCATAGCCCGCAACAAGCCAACTTGTCCGGGCAATATTACCGGCCAACGGACCGACGGTATCAATACATCCAAAAACGACATCATCATATTCGTCTTGTGGAATAGCGTTGCGCTCCACGATCTCCTTGATCACATGTGCGCCGAGATCAGCCCCATGTATCTCTTGCAAACTCCCGCGCCGCTTTCCGGTCGGTGTGCGTGTTGCATCAATAATATAGGCTTCGCCCATGATGTTCTCCTATCCAAATGTTGTGCCTGCGCCAAGTTCGGTATCGTCGGCGAAAACGTAATCTTCTAATTTTTTCATGTGATAATTTCTATCACCCCATTCCCCGCATAAGGCCCAAGCGCGTTTCATGAAGAAATGCAAATCCACCTCATAAGTATAGCCCATACCGCCATGCACTTGAATAGCCGTCTCGGCGGCCAGCATGGCCGTGTCTATCGCGGAGACTTTGGCATTATGGACCGCTGCGCCGCCTTTGATGGCCGCGAGGTGAATGATGGGCCGTGTGAATTCAATCTGCGTATGCACATTGGCCAGTTGATGTTTCACAGCTTGGAAAGACCCGATAGGCTTGCCAAATTGATGACGGTCTTTGGCGTATTCTACGGACATATCGAGCATACGTTTAGACAGACCGATGAGTTGGGCGGCGGTTAGTACGGCTCCGTGATGGTCAACCATAGAATTTTGTTCACTTTTCACATCTGTGTGGTGACATAAACGCGTATTATCAATCGACCATTTTTCCAAAAAATCAGAACTTGATTGATGAATTATTTCTGCGCCATTTTTGTTGGTGACAAGAAAATGACTTGGGATGTTTGCATAATTATTGTTTGGTAAAAGGGGAGTTATTAATCCAAGTAGATAGTTGCCAGAATTATCTGTGCATTTTCGGATATATTCAATTGCATTGAGTTCTAACAAGAGAGGAACAATAACTCCTGCCATATCAATAATGGGTTCCCAAACTCCATGGTAACCAGCCTTTTCTGCAACCCCAACACACGTCACTAAGTCCTGTTCTAGTCCTCCATATTCTTCAGGCACCAACAGACTAATCAAACCCATTTCAGCAAACTCTTTCCAAAGGGGGTCGATCGACTTTTCTTCGGCAGTTTTCCTTAATCGGCCTAACATATTGACCGCTTCAAAAAATGAATTCGCCCCATCAATCAAATCTTGCTGGTCTTGTGTGAAACGGAAATCCATTAGCGCCTCGGCAGTCCAAGAACGCGTTCGGCGAGAATATTGCGTTGAATTTCGTTGGTTCCCGCATATATCGGCCCTGCTAGCGAGAACATATAGCCGTCCAGCCAGCGACCATTATCAATCGCGT
>CAZPLJ010000003.1:11403-82874 GCA_964587545.1 uncultured Caulobacterales bacterium
GGCCCTGCTAGCGAGAACATATAGCCGTCCAGCCAGCGACCATTATCAATCGCGTCTAGTCCGCTTTCTAATTCCGCCTGCGCGCCCATTATCGTCATGGCAGTTCGGTGGATATGACGGTCCATTTCTGACCAGAATAATTTATTGGCACTCGATTCTGATGAAATAGACCCGCCCGCGCTCACTTGCGCTACCAATTGATACGTCGCGGCACAAAAGCGTTCTGTATCCATCCACGCTTTAATGACGTGTTCTCTAACCCCAGAGGATAATCGATCTTCAAACCGCTTGTACAGCCCAACCAAGCGTTTGGCGGCTTCCTGAAAACGGGCAGGGGAGCGGAGCAATAATCCGCGCTCAAATCCCGCCGTAGCCATAGCAACACCCCATCCGCCATGCTCTGGTCCCAACAGGTTCTCAACGGGGACTTTGACCTCGTCAAAAAACAGTTCTGCAAATCCGGGGTCGCCGTCCAATTGCGCAATGGGTCGCCGCGTTAATCCGGGGCTATCCAGAGGTATTAAAAGCTTGGATAAGCCTTTATGGCGTTCACTGTCAGCATCGGTTCGTACAAGCGCGAAACACCAATCCGCAAAGACTGCGCGTGACGACCATGTTTTCTGGCCGGTAACGATGTAATGATCGCCATCTCTAACCGCCTTGCTACGAATAGCGGCCATGTCGGAACCAGCACCCGGCTCAGACCAGGCTTGTGCCCATATTTCATCGCCGGATGCCATGGGCGGAAGGAAGCGTGTTTTCTGCGCCTCCGTTCCATATTCCATAATGGTTGGTGCCAGCAGGAAAATACCATTTTGTGAGACCCGCAAGGGCGCATCCGCGCGGTAATATTCCTCTTCGAAAATCAGCCAATAGGTGAGATCAAGCCCGCGGCCTCCATATTCTTCCGGCCAATTGACATTGCCCCATTTATCTTTGGCAAGCGTGCGTTCCCAGTCCCGGTGAAGATCAAAGCCTTCCTTCGTATCATAACTAGGCAAGCGCTCGGACGGGACGTGGTCCTTGAGCCATTCTCTTACCTCAGCACGAAAGGTTTTGTGTTCGGATGTGAAAGCTATATCCACTTAGGACTTATCCTTAAAGTCAGCAGCTTTACCGGTTTCGACGAAGGCATCTCGGGATTTCTGACTGTCTTCATGCATATACATTTCAAACGTAAAGCCTTGCTCCCAACGATAGGAGGCGTTCACGTCAAAGGGTTCAATGCCGTTTAGGGCTTGTTTGGCAATACGCAAAGCGTCACGAGACTTAGCCGCCAGTGTTTTTGCATAGTCGCGGGCCGTTGACAGCAAGTGTTCTTTGGGAACGACTTTTTCGATACCACCCAATCGATAAGCTTCTTGAGCTGGAATTTTTCCGCCTGTTAAAAAAGCCGCTCTGACTTTCGCCACGCCTAGCATGCGCTGTAAATGTGCCGCCCCGCCCATTGCGCCCCGATCAATCTCGGGAAGCGAGAAATAGGCATCATCAGACGCAATGACGATATCCGCCGCTCCGCACATAATAACACCGCCGCCAATGATGAAATTATGGGCCGCGACAATGACCGGAATTTCGCATTGGTGAATGGCTTCACCCGTCAGATAATTACCTTTATTGACCTCGACGATAGCGTTGGAATTATCCGCTAGCTCTTTGATGTCGACGCCAGCGCAAAAACCTTTGCCTTCGGACCGGATAAGAATGACTTTGACATCAGGATTGGAGCCCAGTTTTTTGATGACTTGAGGTATTTCAAGCCAAGTCTTGCTGTTAAATGCATTGACGGGTGGAAACTCAAAAATCACCTGAGCTACGCCGTCTAATATGTTTTGATGTATAGGCATTAGTGTCTCATCGCTTTCAAACGGGTCTGCGCGTCAGTCATCATAGTTGAGATCAGAGCTTCGCATGACGGGAGGTCGTCAATCAATCCGGCTATCTGACCACTTGGGAGCACACCTTCATTTGGATTACCTTCAACCATTGCTTTTTGGATGATGATCGGCGCATTACCGGCCATCATAGTTTGGCCAAGTGTCATGTCGGTTTTGGATGCCATCTTCCATGCCGTCGATATGGTTTCGCCCATACTCATGCCTGTTTGGGATTTATATTTAAATCCGTTTTTAATCGCCCGGGTCAGCATCCCCAAAGATGAGACCTTTTCTAAATCGGCTAAAGTGTTATTCAAAACCATGCGTTGCGGGAGGCCGTCCAGCTTGGTCGATACCGGAATTTTTGTGACTTCCGACTTTAGATACTCAGCCTTTGTCGCGTCTGGTGTTGGGCTGTCGCTTGTCATCATAAAGCGGGTACCCATCGCCACACCGTCGGCACCAAATGTCAATGCGGCTGCAAGGCCTCTTCCGTCACGAAATCCGCCGCACGCCACCACAGGAACTCCGGGGTTTTGATCTATGACTTGCGCGAGTAAGAGCCATGTGGGTGTAAAGCCGGTGTGACCGCCACCTTCCTGTCCCTGACAAACCAGTGCATCGGCGCCAATTTTTACGGCCTTTGCCGCATGTTTGGCCGCTCCAATCGTGGGCACGCATTTTATGCCAGCCGCACGCACCTTGTCGATGATTTTTGCCGAAGGCCCGCGCCCGTAAGATAGCGCCGCTATGTCATAATCGACACATATATCTATGATACGATCTATACCTTTTTGAAAGGCGTGGACATTCACGCCAAAGGGTGCGTCCGTTGTCTCTTTGATAGTCTTAATCTCAGCTTCGCATTCTTCAGGGGTCATGACGGCAGCTGCCAAAAATCCAAAAGCGCCCGCACTGATGCTAGCTGAAACAAGTTGAGAGGTGGACACCCACCCCATAGCCGTCTGAATAATGGGATAGCGGCATCCCAGCAATTCAGTCAGAGGGGTTTGCAAGGCGCCGGACATATTATTTCTTTTCATTATCCCGATTGCTAGCGGCCATTTTCTTGCCATCAAAGCCCGCAATATAATCACCTTTGACAAGGCTATTATTGGCATGTGCAAAATGATGATAGCCATAGACCATATCCATGCCCGAGCGCTTGCCTTGTAAGTCTTCAATCTGATTGCAGGCTTGCTTGGTCAAGGCCATGGCAAGACGCGGTTGGGTGGCGAGCTTTTCAGCCCAAGCCTGAACGGCAGATTCAAGTTCTTCTCGCGGCACGACTTTGTTTATCATGCCTGCCGCCAAGACACGGTCTGCTGACCAGCGCTCGCCGAGAAGTAAAAATTCCTTGGCTTGACGCACATTTAATTCAAACGGATGGGCGAAATACTCAACGCCGGGGAAACCCATCTGCACGACAGGGTCTTGGAAGAAGGCGTCTTCTGATGCGATAATCAGATCACACACCCATGCCAGCATCAAACCTCCGGCTATGCAGCCCTTATGGACTTGTGCAATTGTTGGTTTGGGAACGGCCCGCCAACGGCGACAAAATTCAAGATAGACTTCCTGTTCGCGGACATAGGCTTTTTCGGCACCAGGCTTATTATCATGATTATAATTCATAGAACGGCGATCTTCGCGACCAACATGAAAGTCCCGACCCGGCGTGCCGATGTCATGCCCCGCAGAGAAATGTTTGCCATTAGCGCGCAGGACAATGACTTTGACATCATCATCTCCCGTGGCTTTAAAAAAAGCGTCATCAAGTGCGTAAAGCATCTGCGCATTTTGGCTGTTATGATATTTAACGCGGTTAAGGGTCAGATAGGCAATGGCGTCTTTGACATCATAAAGAACGGGATGTTCTTCTTCATAGATGACATCCACCTCGACCTTTGGGACTGTTTCATTATTTTCAGGCATTAAACGGCCTCTCTTCGTCCGGGAGGGTTATCCTTAAAAATTTTCGCGCGTAAATTATGCGGATCAAAATGGGCAATAATATCAAGCTGTTCCTGTGTCGGCGGTTCCGTCTCTGCCAGCTTGTCAGGCTTTATTAGATCAAAGCCTGTATTGTCTTGGACTTCCTCGAAACTAACACCTGGATGTAACGTCCTCACCCGTATAGCATGTTCTGGCCCTTCAAAATCCAAGACACAAAGATTAGTGATAATTCGGCGGTGGTCGAGCCCTTTTGGATATTTACCGTTTGGATATCGCGCTGGATTATACCCCGCCCCGCTGACCATATCGACTTCGCCCTTCACAAAAGCACGCGTGTTGTGACTAGCGAAAAACATGCTCGTCCGATTGTTCACTGTATTGCCCGGTAATCCCCGCACACCGAGCATAGTGACCTTCGGGGTGTTATAATCGCCAATACAGGACAAGTTCATCTGACCATATTTGTCGACCTGTACAGGGCCGACGAAAGCATGGCGATTGCCTTTGGCAATCAGCGTGAAGACACGTTCATAACCGATATGGCCTTCAGGTTTAATCTCATAGTCACCGCGCGGACCTAGCGGCACGGGTTCTGAGGCGAGATAATAAATTCCGTCGCTCATCATCATGCCAGGTTTATAGGTGGCGCGAGCTACATAACCGGCCAGCTTAGGTAGAGTTCCTATTAGCGTGGCGAAGACTTCTTCCGGCTCATCTCGGAAGGCCTCAGACGCAGCGACTATGGCGAGTTCGGCAAGGGTGACGTCTGTCATATCAACCCCTAAAACGACGGTAATGGCAGGCTACGGATATAGTCCTCACCGCCCACTTTGGATACATAATCATCTGCCTCTATATACTCGCTCACATAGCCGTTCCAACCTTCTTTTGCTATCGCGCTATAGGATTTGAGGTGCTGCACATCCCAGCCATAATCCGGGCCACATGATGTCGGGTGAGCTCCACAAGGCACTTCTGCCACGCCGGCCACTAGATTGCGCTCGATCGGCATGCGAAGAATTTTGTGATCATCACTAAAGGCGGAGGTTTCGACCATACGCTCGCAGGTCAAATAAGCTTTATCCGCTGCCCGGCAGAACCATTCATCAAAAAACATATCCGGGCCGCCAATCCAGCTATTTCCTTTCTGATCAGCTTCGGTAACATGGCATAGTGCGACATCCAGTTTGATTGCCGGCATAGCCACATAGACATCATCACTATAGGGACTGTCTATGGTTTTGATGTGCGGATTATAGGTCATTACATCTGTCCCGATACCTGCCAAACATGGTAGAAAATCGAGTCTATGCGCGGCGGCCTTAAGTCCCGTTTGGAACATGCCTTCATCCACTTCCATGACCTCAAATTCACCGGCGGAGCGTGCACGTCTGAAATGGGATTCAAGTGGAATGACGTCTAGGGAGACAAAGCTAAAAACGAGCTTTTTGATCTTTCGCGCACTGGCCAACATGCCCACATCGCAACCGCCATAAGAGACAATGGTCAAGTCTTTCAGGTCAGACTTTACAATCTCTCGGATGAGCTCCATTGGTTTCTGGCGCGCACCCCAACCGCCTATCCCAATGGTCATGCCGGACTGAATCTGACTGATGATATCACCCGTGCTCATTCGCTTATCTATAGTCGGAAGTTTCAAGGTAAATCTACTCCATCACCGGGAAGTCATATTCATGCCCCCAATGATCACCGCTTGTTGTTTTTGTTGGCGTAAATTTGGACCAGTCTTTGACTTGTTTGCCATCATAACCAACCTCAATCCCTATACCACCCGGAGCAAAGAAATAAAAGGACACCATTTCATCATTGGAATGACGTCCAAGCGAGGCGAAAATATGCAAGCCTGCCGTTTTCACCCTGTCCATACAATAGCCCACTTCATCCATCGATCCGACTTCGGCCATAAGGTGGATAAGACCAGTTGGGTTAGGGAAGTTATAAAGACCTAATGTGTGATGGCGTGGGTTGTCGGCATGCATGAAATAAATACGTTGATTAGGGAGCCCCTCCATAGGTGGCGGTAATGATAAATCATCGCTGACGCCAAAGCCCATTTGGTCTTCATAAAATTTGATTGTTGCGTCCATCTCAGGCGCCGGGAGTACGGCGTGCCCTAGACCCATTTTGCCTGTCTTGAATGCCTTTATGTTGTGACCGGGAGTAAATGCTTCCTGTTTGTCACGGCCATAGTAAAATTCGACCGTATTTCCAGACGGGTCCATGATAGATGCAAAGCCTTTAACGGCCCGTCTCTTAGCGTCGGCATCACTGCCAACTGTCACGCTGACTTTTGTTTTTTCAAGCTTGGCGATTTGCGCGGCGAAAGATTTTTTTGATCCCATGTCATAACCACAAGCCACGAAACGGTCCGTGCTGCCTTTCTCGATCATGTAACGAAAGGGGGCCTTGTCCATGCGCAAATATTCCGTGCCTTGGCTATCTCGGCTTTTTGCGATGCCAAACCCTAAAACACTTTTGGCGAAGTTTGCCCAACCCGACGGGTCTTGCATTTCCAGTCTTACATATCCGAGATTGGCTACCATAATCTAACTCCTATACAAATGCGACGGCGCACTCACCTAAACCCTCTATAGTCATCAGCATTTCATCGCCTTTTACCACGGGTTCTAATGGTACGAGGGAACCCGATAGAATTATTTCGCCAGCTTCGAAGGGAATGCCATATTCTCCCAATGTATTGGCCAACCATGCCACGGCATTTTCAGGCGCACCTTGAACGGCTGATCCTTTTCCCCGGCTAATTTCTTTAGCGTTTTTTTCGACTACGACTTCCAGTTTGGATAAATTCAAACCTTTTGGATCAACCTTTTCTGCACCAAGAGCAAAAACACCACATGAGGCGTTATCAGCAATTGTATCTTGAATTTTGATTTTCCAATCTGTAATCCGGCTGTCAACGATTTCAAAACAAGGTTGGACGTATTCAGTCGCTTCCAAGACGTCTTTGGCTGTTACACCGGGACCTTTAAGGCCCTTTTTAAGAACGAAAGCTATTTCCGCTTCGGCCCTTGGAGCGACGTGACAGTCCATGTGTACACGGCCATCATTGGCTAACATGGTATTTGTGAGAAATCCGAAATCAGGTTGAAATACGCCCAGCATATCTTGAACAGGTTTAGAGGTGACGCCAATTTTTTTTCCGATGACAACCTCTTTATTTTTTGACTGACGTGTTTTTAAAAAAGCCAAAGAAATTTTGTAAGCATCATCGATACTCATCTCCGGATAACGTTCGGTCAAAGTTGTGATGGATTTTCCCGTTCTAAGAGCCTCATATAAGGATTGGCCGATATCTCTGTGGGGTAGGGACCTCATTACCCGAATCTCAGAAAATCAAGGGACGTTGCATTAAACATGCGGGCATGTTCGATCATTACCCAATGACCGCAGCCATTGACTTCGATCAGGCGAGACATGTCGTTGGCCTTAAGGCATTTGTCTTTCCCTTCGCGTGGCATGAAATCGTCATTGGCTCCCCAAAAGGTCAATATCGGACAGGTTAGTTCCGTCATCCGCGGGCCCAGATTAGGCGTTTTCATAGTCGTCAACACCTCCTTGGGTTGGGTTTGGGCGATGGCCCAGCGCATATCAACGAGTTCGTCTGAGGCATGACGATCATCATAAGTGAATAATTTCAGGACTTCTTTTTGGGTATCTTTAGACACACCAGCTGCATTGATTTCCATCATGCGTTTGATGCCTGGCATAGGCCAATAGGCGTCTTGTGGCTCCAAGCATCCGGGTCCCATTAATATCAATTTTTTGACAAAGTCTGGATCATTAAGCGATATTTGAATGGCAATACCGCCGCCCAGCGAATTCCCTACAAAAGAACACTGGTTGACGCCTAATTCTTTCAGGCCTGCCATGAGCGTATTACAAAAAAGATCAAGCGTATAATCGCCTTGATCAAGAGGTTTGTCGGTATAGCCAAACCCAATTAGGTCAGGCAGTAAAACACGATACCCGGCCTTTGCGAATTCCTCGGCATTAAATCGAAAATTGGCCCAAGCGCTATTGCCTGGTCCCGATCCGTGGAGAAACACGACGACCTCTCCAGAGGGGTCTCCAAACTCCAGATAATGCATGCGAATGGGTCCAGCCTGAACATAATGTCCCTCCGGCGGACCGCCGGAAATAGCTGACATCAGACAAATACATCCGTGCTATCTGCGCCAAGCTGCATGCCGCCGAAATTACGAGCAAACCCAATTGGATTATTGGCGACATGAGCGCGGGCGATATGGATGTCATGCCAGATATCCTGAATGGGCGAGCCGTTAAATACGCTGCGGCCACCCGCTATTTCAAATATGAGGTCTACGGCTTCCATCATGCGGTCAATGACAAGGCTCGCCTGATAGCGGTATTTCACCCGATCTTTCATCGAGATATCTTGACCCGTGGTCACGGCATTCATCATTTCATCAAAGTTGCGATACATTATCGTTTCAGTTTCATCAATCAGGTTAGCACATTTGGCAACGCGTCGTGTAACGTCTGGATCACCTGCTAAACGTGTTGGATCGGTGGAACTGGATGTTGCATTTTCTATAAATAATTTCAGGGCGTGCTTCGCGGCACCGATGGCGGGCGTGCAGACCACTCGCACAAACATTTGCGCCCACGGAATGCTATACATGGGATTGTCTTGATAATGCTTGCGATTAAACCCGTCCATTTGGTGATGGGTGCGATATTCAGGTACAAATACGGGCTTGTCGATGACAATGTCATTAGACCCAGTGCCTTGTAGGCCCATAGCATGCCATGTATCCTCTATCTCATAATCCGAACGTGGCAGAAGGAATGTCCGGTAGTGGATGTTTTCCTGTCCTTGATCAAAGATCAAACCACCGAGTAAAACCCAACTGCAATGGGCTGAACCGGATGACCATCCCCACCGGCCGGAAAAATTAAAACCACCGTCAACGGTTTCGACCTTGGCGCCCGCCGGATTATAGGATGAGCTGATTAATGTGTCGGGGCCTGTGGAATAGACCTCTTGGGCCGCTTTAGGGTCCATGAGGGATAACTGATAGGCATGCACGGCGATGATGCCCGATATCCAGCTGGTTGCCATATCGCGTTCTGCCATGTCGATAGCGGCTTCAAATATCGGCTGTGGAGGAAGTTCAAGTCCGCCATATTGTTTAGGCAGAAATGTACGGTAAAAACCGGTCTCTCGAATGGCATCGATAACCGGTTGGGATATTTGTCGGTTCTTCCGGCCTTCGTCTGCATATTTAGAAATCACATCTAGCGCAGGTGTGATGTCAAAGGTTTGCTCAGTTGCAACATCTTTCAAGGCAGCCTGTCCCATCACTTTCTCCTCATTTTCTATAAAGATATCATAGAGTGCGCAGTATTCAACGGCATAAACTACGCAAATTGCGCTATTTGGTATCAAATATTACAGTTTTGCGTAAAAAATTGAGGAAAAATCACGATTTCAACTTAAACTTCATGACCTTTCCTGAGGCATTTCGGGGTAATAGGTCATGAAAGTTAATGCCTCTGGGCACCTTATAATTAGCCATATGCTCACGAGCCCAGCCTATCACGTCTGATTCTAAGAGATTTGATCCTTCCGCTTTGACGATATGGGCATGTGTTACCTCACCAAGGCGATCATCTGGCATGCCAACAATGGCGACATCTCTGATCTCCTCATGTTGCAGAAGCATTTTTTCAATCTCTGCCGGGTAACAGTTAAACCCACCCACAATAACCATGTCTTTTTTGCGGTCGGTGACTTTGATATAGCCCGCGTCATTCTGGATCCCGATATCGCCGGTTTTTAGCCATCCATCTGAGGTGATTGTTTCGGCGGTTGCGTCTGGATCATCCAGATATCGCTGCATGACGTTAAATCCTTTAACCCAAATTTCGCCCTCCGAACCCGTTGGAACATCTTGGTCGTGATCATCGACTAAACGCAGTTGGGTTCCTGGTAAGGGGCGACCGCAAGTCGTTGCAATTGTTTCAAAATCATCGCCTTTTTGGCAAAGACTAACCACACCCGTTGATTCCGTCAGGCCGTAAGCAGAGTAGACATGATCTATCCCAAGATCTTCATGCATTTTTCGTATTAAATCGACAGGGATTGTCGTCGCGCCCGTTGTTGCGACCCTCAGGCTGGAAAGATCATATTCAGACCGATTGGGATGATCCAAGAGGGTTTGGAATATTGTCGGGGCTCCCGGCATGACCGTAATCTTGTCTTTCTCAATCCGGCGCATTACCTCGTTCGGATCAAAGACGGCGAGGGGGTATATGGCACAACCTGAGATAAGGCAGGAGAGCCAACCGGCTTTATAACCAAAGCTATGAAAGAAGGGATTGACGATAAGATAGCGGTCCTTTTCGTTCATCCCAATGGCTTCCGTAAAACTCTCAAAAACTTTCACATTCTGCGCATGGGTTGTCATTGCGCCTTTTGGAGCTCCTGTTGTGCCGGATGTGAATATAATATCAGATATATCATCTGGGCTCGATAAATCTGATTTAACGGCTTTGTCTGATATACCGATAAATTCGTCATAGGCGGACCGTCCATTGGCGTTTTTAATGACGATAATGTCTTCCAACTGAGCTAAGTTTTGATCCGCCAGCATTGCCGGATAATCATTTCCTAAAAAGTCCTGAACCGTGAATAGCAAGCGACACGCGGACCGAGACAAAATATCGGCTGCTTCAACCCCTTTATAGCGTGTATTCAAGGTAACCAAAATAGCGCCAAGCATTTGCCCAGCCAAAGCCAAGATAATCCATTCGGCGCAATTCGGGGCCCAAATGGCAAATCGATCACCTTTCGTCAGTCCCATGTTTGACATCTTGGACGCGCAACGTTGCACTTCGTCTTTCAATTCTAAATAAGAAAGTGCCCAATCCTCGTCGATGATTGCGATCGCGGTTGGGCGATGTTTAGCTTGAGTGAACAGCAGTTGCGGGATCGTCGTCATTTTTTCTCTAATATTTTACGCAAAACATATGTTTGACTATACAAATCGGTGATTTTGCGCAACATAGGGCTCAATATTTTACGCATTTGATAAAGATGAATTACAAAGAGAAAACAATAATTATCACAGGCGGTGGTCGGGGAATTGGACAAGGTATCACGCAAGCCTTTGTGGATGCTGGTGCGAATGTGGTCATTTGTGGTCGTCGTGAACCTGACAATTTACCAGCTAATACTCATTTTATCTCATTGGATATACGTGAGTCTGATAACGCTGCTAAGTTGATAGATTTCGCACTTGAGAAAACGGGAAAGATCGATTGTCTGATCAATAATGCGGGTGGTGGCCCACCTGTTGCGTCCAAGGACGCAAGCCTTAATCTCACCCAAAAAGTCATTGCCTTGAATTTACTCGCTCCGATTTTCCTGTCACAAGCCGCCTATCCGCATTTGGTCGAGCCCGGCGGATCTATCATTAATATCTCCAGCGTATCAGCGACCCGCTCGTCACCGGGCAGCGTTGCTTATGGTGCCGCAAAAGCTGGGCTGCTAAATGTTACCACGTCGCTCGCGATGGAATGGGCCCCAAAGGTGCGCGTAAATGCGATCATTGCAGGTCTTATAAAAACCGAAGCCAGTGCCGATCACTATGGTGGAGAAAAAGGCATGGAATATTTGGCCAGCCAGTTACCGATGGATCGTATGGGTGTGCCCGAAGACATCGCTAAAGCCTGTCTCTTTTTAGCTGATCCAGAAAACAGCTATGTGTCGGGTGCCTGTCTAGAAGTCTTTGGCGGTGGGGAGCCGCCCTCATTTTTAAAGATTGCCGAGGAGGCCCATAAATTTGGATAAGGTCGAGGCAGAACTCGCAATCCGAAATGTCATCAACCTCTATGGTCTGGCGGCTGATTGTGGGGATATTGATACTGCGCTCGCCTGCCACACCAAAAATGCAATCTATGTCGTTAGTGCGCCTCGGTCCGGGCGAGACGGTGAGGCTTCAGACCTTGAACTCACCGGACATAAGGCAATCCGTGATATGCTGAGTTCCGAAATGCACCAATCCTTGCTCCCTAATTGTGCCCATACCGTGGGGCCGCTTATTGTGAAGGTTTTAGAGAATTCGGCGACTGTTTTGGGTTATTCTCGTGTGTATAATCAAAGAGATGGTCAGCCTGTCCTTATGCGATTGGCCTTTAACAAATGGGAGATGCAGGTCGATAAAAGACAATGGAAA
The DNA here is from genome assembly GCA_964587545.1 of uncultured Caulobacterales bacterium. Taxonomy (GTDB): domain Bacteria; phylum Pseudomonadota; class Alphaproteobacteria; order Caulobacterales; family Maricaulaceae; genus JACOMS01. Next base: position 23,480 of record CAZPLJ010000003.1, read on the forward strand.
ATAGCTCGACGTGAGAGCCGTGTTATGGGTGAAGAGGCGGCGCAGGATATGCTCAAATCATCCGTTGGTGCGATGCTATGAGCGGATTTAAAGGTTGGCATGTTCTAGGGGCGAGCTTTGTCACAGCAATGCTGATGGCGGGCGCAACCTTTTATTCTTTCCAGCATTTTGTTTCGCCCATTGAAGCCGAATTTGGTATTACACGTGAGCAGACCAACATTGGCATGATGATCTTCCTATTGAGCTCAGCCATCTGGGCTGCAATTGTTGGACGTATGCTAGGTCGTATCAAGCCTAGACAGTTAGCGTTAACCGGTCTGGTCGCATTCACACTGGGATTTGTCTTATTATCCCGGTCCACCAACCCAAGCCAAATGCTTTGGATTATCGGTGGATTAATAGGATTTGGCTTCACGGCATGTGGGCCTTTTATGTCCAATGCGCTGACAACGAATTGGTTTTATCGATATCGTGGGCGGGCGTTAGGGATTGCAGCGGTCGCGACCTCAGCAGGCGGTTTTGTTGTTCAACCTATTTTTAGCTATCTGATCGAAACACAAGGATGGCGGGGCGCGCTATTATATATTGCCATCGCGATTGCAGTTATATCGGCGATTTTAATTTTCAAATATTTTATCTCAAAGCCTGAAGATATCGGGCAATTTGCCGATGGGGATCAGACAGCGGCGCCTCAGCAAATCACATCTGCTAATCCTGGCTTTATTTTAAGAAATCGCGATTTCTGGATCATTGCATTAGCTTGCGGTTTATTACTAGGCAGTGATCAAGCCTTGCTTATTTCTCTAAAACCTTTTGGCGAAGACCTTGGCTTTTCCAATATGCAAGCCACACTCATACCGACGGTCGTCGCCGGATCCGCTATTCTTGGCAAAATCGGTATCGGGTGGATGGTCGAAAGGTTTGACAAGCGATACGTTTTTGCGCTGGTTTGCGCCTCCAACATAGCTTTTCTTTTAACGGCCATACTTGCCACGGGTTTTGCGCCAATGATATTGATCGCGTCTGTCGCTGGTATAGCCATCGGCGGAATTTATCCGGTCTGGACCAGCATTACGGCGCAAACATTTGGTCGGGAATATTTTGCACCTGCCATAGGTCTGATGAACCTTGTCACTGTGATTTTTGCCATTGGTGCTATGGGTTATGTTGGCAACTCTTATGCCACCCACGGGAATTATTACCCGTCTTTCAAAGTTTTGATGATTGTTGCCGGCTTGGCAGCTGTTGTGATGATGTTTGTCAGAACCAAATCCAAAGAGCGCGGAACATGATACGCATTCTAAAAGTAATATTCCTGCTAATGATCGGAATTATGCTGGGATTTGCGATATCAAAAAAACTATCCTCCTCCGAGGGGCGTCCAGTTCATGTCGTTACCGAAGAGTTTCGTCAGACCTTCAATACGGACGGCGAGCGTCTCTTATCTATTTCTGGCACGAAGAACTTTCGCGATCTCGGTGGATATCAAACGGTAGACGGGAGCACCGTCAAATGGAATATGATTTACCGCGCCGATAATCTCGCCCATCTGGACAGCGACGGCATAAGCGCCTTCAGTGCGCTCAATATCAAAGCCATTACCGATCTGCGTAGCGAAGCGGAACGCATTCAGGAGCCCAACATTATACCGGCTACCTATCCGGGTCCGGTTTATAATGTTTTGCCGATCAATGACCGGTCGGTCGATATCAAAGCTCTTGGGCGGAAAATTGTGACCGGAAAGATTACCGATGAAGAAATTGATGATCTGCTCGATCACCGCAAATTTATTACCAATTCCAGACACCGTTCTTATTGGGGTGGCTGGCTAGCCGATCTCGTGCAAGACAATAGCACGCCTCACCTGTTTCATTGTACATCGGGCAAAGACCGGACGGGTTTCGGTGCCTCAATTTTTCTTTTGGCACTAGGCGTCCCCGAAGAGACCGTCAAAGCCGACTTCCTGCTCTCTAATTCTGTACTGGCCGATTACAATGATGACCGCATCAAAGAGATTGACGACCGGGTGCCGGGCAAAATAGACGAAGCGGTCTTTCGTAGAATATTGGGGGTGAGTGAGAAAACTATAGACTTGTCATTCGATCAGATGAAATCTGATTATGGGTCTATTGACGGCTTTATCAGAGACGGCCTTGGAATTGATGATGACACGCGCCGCCAACTACAAAACAAGTTTCTGGAGCCTTAATGATGATGACTTATAACACCCTGCTCACGGAACAATCGGGCAATATTCTCACGATTACGCTCAACCGGCCTAAGCGCCTCAATGCCTTATCCCAGAATCTCATGGATGAGCTAGGTACAGCCTTGAAACTTGCTAAAGAGGATGCAGGTGTTTCGGTCATCATTATCAAATCGACGGGTAAAGTCTTCACGGCCGGATATGACCTGCAGGAGGATAATTGGGTCACATCCCAATATCCGGCGAACTATCCTGACGGTGTCGACATTAAGACTGATACAAAAGATATTCAAAAATTGCTGGATTATTGGCTGGCTATATGGCGCTTTCCAAAGCCAATTATTGCACAGGTTCAAGGCCCTTGTCTCTCTGGAGGCGGTGAAATGCTGGCCGCCTGCGATATCGTTGTCGCGTCTGAGAATGCTAGGTTTGGACATCCAGCCGGGCGGGATTTGGGTATTCCGCCCACAGTGTTTTTCTGGCCGCTTTTAGTTGGCATGCGTAAAGCTAAGGAAATGCTTTATACGTCCCAGATGATTGATGGTGCAGAAGCGGAAAAGTTGGGTCTTATCAACAAGGTGGTAGCTGAATCGGAGCTAGAAAGCTACACTCGAGCTCTAGCTGAAGATATTGCCCGAACGCCAGTTGATCATCTTAAAATCCTGAAGAGCTCAGCCAATAATTTTTACGAAAATATGGGTATTCAGCAATCAACAGATGCTGCCGTTACGCTTGACGCGGAATTCCATCAGAGCCCTGTCTTCTTAAACTTCTTTCGGATGGTTCGAGACAAAGGGATGAAAGCAGCTCTGGCCGAAAGACAGAGATTATTTGGCCCCTAGATATTTTTCTCTATAGCCTGAATACAAATCTTCCACACCGGCAGCTGTTAAACCAAAGTCTTCCAGTGCATATTTATGTGGCGCTCGATGCTCGCGCTTATTGGCGTCTATCCAGTCAGACATGCCTGAACGTAGAGCTTCGGTCATACTGAGTCCTGAAGCCTCTAATACCCGGCTGGCTTCAGTAATAGGATCACTTAGCTGATCCTTGTAATTGACATCGATGAAGCGATCAGAAGTCGCGTCCGTTCTGGCCGTCATAAAACGATCCAGCCAGTTCTTAAGGCGTCCAGGCCAAAATTGACCGATTTGCTCATTTGTAATTGTATTGGACCCCATTTTGTAAAGGCTTGCCATCATGCTGCAATAGGACGGTGCTGTGGCGACCGGATCACGGTGTGTCATCACAATCTTAGCCTTGGGAAAAACTTCCAAAACAGTGTTCATCGACATAAGATGTCCCGGGGTTTTTAGCACCCATTCTTTACCTCGTCGATTTTGGTCCTGCCATTGTAGTGATTTCAATATAGTGATGAGATCCTCATAAGCAGGGCGTGGGTCTTGCTCTGAGAGCCAATCGGCATAACCGGGTACAAAATAAGTCGACTCGATCATAGAACTGGAAAATAACTGTCCGAGTATGATGACCTCTTCATCTGGCTGATCAATGCTCATGGGGTGTATGGACATAAGCTCAGGGATCACTTGCAACATATAATCCAATATGCCTTTCGCCGCGTCTTGCCGAGGCGCAGCATCACCGCGAGTTTCACCTGCTAGCGGTACATAGTTTTGCGCTTCAAACCATCTGACAGCCGTTAGCTCATCCGTTGATGCCAACATGCGATGCAGCATGGTGCTACCCGTACGAGGCAGTCCGCTTAAAACACATCTGACATTCACAACTTCATCCAATATTTCTGGATGATGATTAAGAAGGTCAATATGGCGTAATCGGCGTTCCAGTGCTCCCTGTATCATCATGCCCGCCCCGTAAGTGCCTGCATCACTCAACTGTGCCTGAGAATTCATAGACGGTATCAACGCGTCTATATTGGCGAAAAACCAGTCATTACCAAAATCAGTTAGACCCGTAGCGTCTTGGGCTTGTTGGATAAAATGGTCGCGAGATAATATCGTCATAATTTATTCTGCAGAGTATAATAGCGGTTATAATACGCAAAATGAGCTAAAAACTAAAGTTTAATATTTAAATTCGTAAAAAAATGCGCTAATTGCTACGCATGCTCCTTAAAGACAAAGTTGTTATCATTAGTGGTGTCGGCCCAGGCATGGGTCAATCAATGGCTAAAATTGCCGCCCGTGAAGGCGCCAAAGTTGGTTTGGGCGCGCGCAATCAAGACTATTTAGATCAAGTGTCGAAAGACATCGCAGAGCAAGGTGGCGAGGTTGTTGCTGTTTCAACAGACGTGACTAATGCTGAGCAATGTCGAGCTTTAGCCAATGCTGTAGCCGATAAATTCGGACAGATAGATGGATTGGTCAATAGTGCCTATAATCATGGGGCTTGGGCGACATGTGATGTCGCGGACCCCGATAGCTGGAGTGATATATACAATGTGAATTGCTCTGGCGCGCTGCGGATGAGCCAAGCCTGTCTGGCCGCTATGAAAGAGGCTGGGGGCGGGGCAATCGTGAATGTAAACACAATGGCGACCGTAAATCCCTTTCCAGGCGAAGCCGCTTATGCAGCCGCCAAAGGTGGTATGGCTGTCCTGACACGTCACATGGCCAAAGATTTTGGTCAGTTCAACATTCGTGTAAATAGCTGCCGAATGGGCTGGATAGGTGGCGCTCCGGTTTATGGCTATATCGATCACCAAGTTGCGTCAGGACGAGACCGTGATGACGTTATTGGAGAGATCACAGGACGTATACCCTTAGGCATTATTCCGCCTGAAGAAGATTGCGCGAAATCTGTTCTTTATTTTGTCTCCGACTATGCCAAAGTTGTATCCGGTGCGACGCTGGATGTAAATGGCGGCCAATATATGGCACCATGACGAACGCCTCAGATATTTGGAGCCAGTTTTGCTATGACCTAGAACAGGCAGGGGCTACTGTCCTAAAATCTGATCTTGCGGGTTCTAAAACCGATAAGGCTGAAGGTCTGCGATATTTAACGCGTCTCTTGCGGGTCGGCCTAGACATGAATTTGGAGAATGCCGATCCGGCCTTTCCATCATTTTATCAAGCCTCGCATAAAACCGCGAAAATCGGCTCGGATAATCCTGACAATTATTATCAAAACGCGACTATTTCCGGCGATCATACTTATCGCATTTGGGGTCATCGAGGTTCCGTTCCTATCTTGAGTTTTGGAACGAAGGCTAACCGATACGCCATCGACGGAACCATGGCCTCAACAGGTGAAATTGACATCCGGGAAGTGAAAACCGAGGCCGACGGTAGCTTTGAAATTTTCGTAAGTCAAAAAAAGCAGGGCGAAAACTGGCTGCCTACGGAAGCTGACAGTTCTATCCTAATTGTCCGTCAGACATTTATCGATAGGAATTTTGAAATGGCTGCAATCGTCAATATCGAATGCATTGATAGTCCGGAGAACCCACCTCTGCTGACATATAATGCGATAGATCAAGCGTTGAAAACCGTGCCCGCTTTTGTAGCGGGGACAGCGTCAACTTTCATTCATTGGGCTGAGCTTTTTCGAAAAGAAAACCGAAATTCGCTAAACACAGTCGATCAGTCCATGTTTTTTAAGGCAGGCGGTGATCCCATGATCTATTATCTGCATGGTTGGTGGGAGCTTTCTGAGGATGAATATCTTCAAATTGATACCGGGGTTCCAAATTGCGAAACTTGGAATTTTCAGATCAATAATGTGTGGATGGAGTCACTTGATTATCGATATCATACTATCCATACGAATAAGGCGTTGGCCAATTATAATCTCGATGGCAGCGTAACAGTTTGCGTAGGGGCTAATAGGCCACCAGTGGCTAAAAACTGGATTGATACCGCCGGGCATAATCATGGTACGATGTTGTGGCGCTGGACGGGTGCACGCGAACATCCAATTCCCAATGTGCAAATTTTGAAAATGGAGAAAGCATGAATGACGATCCCAATTTGATGGTCGATCCGGACGCAATCGTTGTCTCGGAGAAAGTCGATATTGCGGCTCCCACATCGATCGTGTGGGAGATTTTAACTGATCTTGAAAAATATCCAGACTGGAATCCGTTTTGTGTGGAATGCAGTTCAACTTTAGAAATGGGCGCGGCTGTGAACATGAAGCTGAAGTCCTATGTGAATGCGGGGCCAGAATATTTCGATAATTGTGAATATGTCTGCGCGTTCGAGCCGAACAAATTATTGTCATGGGAGCTTCCACATTATGATGGCTGGCCTTATCCTGCTCGCCGCGATCAGATTATTGAACAGACAGGGCCCAATAGTTGTAGATATCATTCTACTGATGAATTTCGTGGCCCGAACGGTATCCATGTCATGCGCTTTGCCGGGCCGTGGGTGAAAAAGGCTTTTGATGACACAGCTTATGCTCTCAAAGAACGGGCGGAAGCTATGCATAAGGATCGCCAAAACGCATGACCTCTTTGACAGGTAAGACCGCGCTGATTACGGGCGGCGGGCAAGGCGTCGGGCAGGGGATTGCTCTCGCTTTGGCCAAAGCAGGCGCCGATATTGTGGTGACGGGACGCACAGTTGAAAAATGCGAAAAAAGCGCTGAGCTGATACGGGAACGCGGGGTGAAAGCTTTGGCTCTCCATTGTGATGTTAAATCGGCAGATGACCTCCAAAATAGTCTAGATGAAACCATCAAGCAATTTGGTCGGCTCGATATCCTCGTTAACAATGCGCAAGAGGTTGCTAGAGGGACGTTGCTGTCTATTTCGGATAAAGATTTTACGGGCAATTTTGAATCCGGCCCGCTGGCATCCTTTCGCCTGATGAAAATGGCTTACCCCTATCTCAAAGAGACCAAAGGCCATGTGATAAATCTTTGCAGCTCGGTGATGAAGCGCTGGGATGTTGGGACTTATGGGGTTTACGCGGCTGTGAAAGCAGCCACTCAGCAAATCACTCGCGCGGCCGCTAATGAATGGGGGCCAGACGGTATCCGCGTGAATGCGATTATGCCTCACGCCAAGTCTCCGGCCCTCAAATGGTGGATAGAAAATAATCCCGAAGAGGCCGCGCATTTTCAAGCCAGTATTCCATTGCAACGCGTGGGCGAATGTGAAGATGATGTCGGGGCCTTCGTTGCGCTTATGTGCTCAAATGGTGCGCGCTATCTTTCTGGTCAGACTATCGGCCTTGATGGAGGGCAGGTGTTTATTGGGTAGTGAACTGTAAGCGCTATTTTTTGCTGTCTTCTTCGATCTGGATTTCCATCATGATATCATCAGAAGCGGTTTGATCTCCGACCTTTACGGCTATGCTTTTTACCTTGCCTGTAACATCGGAAAGGATTTCCTGTTGCATCTTCATGGCTTCAAGAACGGCTAACTTATCGCCAGGTTCGACGAGATTTCCGACTTTGACTGAAACCTCCAAGACTGCACCATGTGTCGGGGCGATTATAATACCAGAGCCTGCCTCATCTTTGCTGGTTCCACCGGCCGATATATCTTTCACCAAATATTGTTTCTCCGGCCCGATCACGTGGACCGTTAAGGCATTTTCCAGGTGATATATAAAACTTATTTTAGGGCCATCTTTGACGAGAGTAAGCCGGGCACCACTCTTTGAGCTAACGTATAGGTCGCTCGCGTCGTTTCCGCCGCATCGAACCCGTATGTGATCGTTAGTCATTGGCGTTACGCTGATCGTTTTTACGTCTCCGTCTATGGATAAAACAAACACGGTTTCGAGCTGTCCCGAACTCGACCAATTCATAAGCTCCGGACTTATGCCAAGCGCGTTAAGACGGGCTTTATCCCGCCGCTGCAGAAAAATGATGGCTCCCGCAAATATGAAATCATCCTCGGAAATATGATGTTGGAATCCCGTGTCGCCGTAAGTTTCGCCGATGAAGGCTGTTGTGGCCTTACCTTCGGAAAAACAATCTTGCTTTAATGCATCAATCAAGAAATCTCGATTATGGCGCACACCAACCAAAGCAGTTTTGCTCAATGCGTCTACCAAGCGCAGGCGCGCCTGATTTCGAGTGCGGCCCTTAGAGATAATCTTGGCGACCATTGGGTCGTAATAGGGGGACACATATCCACCGCTGGCAACTCCGTCATCGACACGTATATTATCCTCAATTGGTGGGGCCCAAAGTATTATCGGACCCGTACTTGGGAGAAAGTCGTTTTCAGGATCCTCGGCATATAGGCGGACTTCAATCGAAGCACCAATCAGCTTAACGTCATCTTGAGAAATATTCAGCGGTTCGCCGCAGGCAACTTTTAATTGGAGAGCAACTAGATCAAGTCCGGTAATTTCTTCGGTTACCGGGTGTTCAACCTGCAGGCGGGTGTTCATTTCGAGAAAATAAAACGAGCCGTCTTCGCCCAATAAAAATTCAACTGTGCCAGCACCAACATAATCAACAGCGCGTGCCGCCGCGATAGCCGCGTCGCCCATTTGCTTGCGCAACTTGGGTGTCATGACAGGGCAGGGAGCTTCTTCTATCACTTTCTGATGCCGCCGCTGAACAGAACAATCCCGTTCTCCAAGGTGAATAATATTGCCATGCTGATCCCCAAAGACCTGTATTTCTACATGACGAGGTCGAATGATCGCTTTTTCAATAATGAGCTGGCCGGACCCAAACGCATTCTTAGCCTCGGATCGCGCCAGTTTAATCGCTCTTTCAAGACCTTCTTCCGATTTGACCAAACGCATACCGCGTCCACCGCCGCCAGCTGATGCTTTGACCATCAGCGGATAGCCGATCTTCTTGGCTTCGCTTGTTAAAACTTTATCGGTTTGTTTCTCACCCTGATAACCGGGAACGCACGGAACGCCCGCGCCAATCATGGTTCGCTTGGCTCGCGCTTTATCCCCCATGACGGCAATAGCTATTTCCGGTGGGCCGACAAAGATCAGACCAGCGTCCGCGCAGGCTTTCGAAAAGGCGGCATTCTCAGAGAGAAATCCATAACCCGGATGAATGGCATTGGCGCCGGACCTTCGGGCCGCGTCAATTATCTTATCGATGTTAAGATAGGATTCAGAAACAACTGAAGGGCCAATATGCACGGCTTCGTCGGCCATAACCATATGCGGGGCTTCGCTGTCCGCGTCTGAGTACACGGCAACGGTCTTCATTCCCAATTTGCGCGCCGTCGACATTACGCGGCAGGCGATTTCGCCGCGATTGGCCACGAGTAACTTGCTTATTGTTTTCACGATTTCGTCCCGGAGCTTATCACCCAACTGGGTTTGCGCTTTTCAAAAAAGGCTGAGATGCCGTCTTTGGCTTCGCCGCTGAGCATACGATTCTTGAAGTTTTCAGCGGCTGCTTCAATCGTTCCTGCACGGTCTAAGCCCGGAAGGACTTGGAATAGTGCTTTTGTATCGGCTATCGCGCCCGGCGCGCATTTTAAGACTTGGCGCTTAATATCAGATTCGATTTTCTCTAATTCTTCATTGGTTTCGCCAACAAAATCAGCAAAACCCAGCTCCTTGGCCTGTTCACCGTCAAACCGCGCCGCGGTCAACATTAATCTACGGGCTGTCGCATAACCCAGTCGTTGAAATATAAAAGGCGAAATCTGCGCCGGACTTAAGCCAATCATACATTCGGTCATAGCAAACCGAGCATCTGAAGCTACGATTGTCGCGTCACAACAGCAAGCTAATCCAAAGCCGCCCGCTATGGCCGCTCCTTCGATCAATGCAATCGTGACCTGCGGTGCAGTATTGACGAGGTCAAAAATTTCTGCGGCTTCACGCGACATTTTAAGAATGTCTTCTTCATTTTCCATCGATTGGAATTGATCTCGAAATTGGCGTAGGTCCCCGCCCGCGCAAAAAACACCACCGCGTCCGCGCAGTGTTACACCTCGAACACCACGGTCGTCTCTTATTTCCTTAAAGACAGAAATAAGATCCACACGCAGGGAATCTGTTAGGGCATTACGCTTTTCGACTAGATTAAGCCAGATCGTCAGCCAACCGTTTTCAAGGTCAACTTCAAGAGTTTTATAAGTCCTATCTATCATCATAATCCGCCTTAAAAACGTGCGACGCCAAAGCTATTAGGCTTCAATGTTCGCAAACCGGATTCTAGACAGGTCTCTAGGCAAAATCCAAGCACACGCCTTGTATCTCTTGGGTCAATAATCCCATGGTTTAATAAACGGCCCGCGCTATAAAAGGCGCTTTCCTGGGAGTTGAAGTGATTGAGTATATCTTCCGCCTTTTTATCTAAGGTGTCATAGTCAGGTGTTTTACCCCGCCGTTTAGCAGCGGCTTCCATCACCATACGCATTGTGCCAGCCGCTTGTTCCCCGCCCATCACATTGCTCGATGCATTTGGCCAAAAGAAGAGGAAGTCGGGTTCGTAGGCATAGCCACACATGCCATAATTTCCCGCGCCGAAACTGGCGCTAATGTGGAGTGTGATTTTGGGCACACTTACATTGGAGACCGCCTGTATCATCTTCGCGCCGTGCTTGATCATACCAGCTTGCTCCGAGTCAGTACCCACGATGTAACCTGTTGTATTTTGCAAAAAGATGATGGGGCGTTCTGATTGATCGCATAATTGAAAAAACTGGGCGGCCTTCGTTGCGCCTTGCGGGTCAATTGGTCCGTTATTACCAATAATTCCACATGACATACCCATAATTGAAGTTTGTACGCAAACGGTCGCTGCGCCGTAGCGGGGTTTGAATTCTTCAATTTTGGACCCATCGACTATTCGCGCGATGACTTCGCGCATATCGAAAGGAACTTTGTAATCCGTGGATACGATCCCTAGTAATTCATCCGAAGAATAGACAGGAGGATCAAAATCCGGCCTTTTCACTGGACGTCCTCTTTTATTCCAATCCAGATTGGCGACGACCGACCGTGCTATTGATAAAGCGTGAGCGTCATCTTCCGCCAAAAACTCAACTAGCCCTGATGTCTGCGCGTGCATCTCGGTCCCGCCAAGTTCCCGGTCATCGACTTCTTCACCAGTGGCGGCCTTTACAAGCGCTGCGCCGGCGAGCGCCGCAAGCCCGTTTTTTTTCACGCCGATAACATAATCGGCGAGGCCAACCATATACGCTCCGCCGGCCGTTGACGGACCATGGAGAACAACGATGTTTGGAATGCCAGCAGCACTTAGTTGCGAAAGGTTACGAAACATCCCGCCGGAGTGAACCCAAGCCTCTTTTGTCCAATTTAATAAATTGGCGCCGGCACTTTCTACGAGATGAATAACAGGAAGTTTTTGACGTCGTGCAATCTCCTGTATCGATAAAATTTTGGCGAGGGTCATCTTGGTCATGGCCCCCGCGCTAATACCGCTATCATCCACCCAGATAAGGCAGCGTATGCCCTCAACAAAGCCGATACCAGCAATGACATTCGCGCCGGGTATGCTAGTCTCAGGATTCGGGTCGTCGACTAGATAGCTGGCGAGCGTATGCAGCTTTAAAAACGGCATGCCGGGATCAAGTAAGCGGGCGATACGTTCATGCGGTGGGATTTGCCCGCGTTCATCAAACCTTGCTTGACGTTGGCTTGACTTTTTTACGGCTCGACTTTCTAATTCTCGAAGTTGTTCAACCTTCTCAATCATATTTGCTATATTCTCAGAGAAGTTTGGCAAATTTGGACGAATTTTAGTTTGAAAATGGACCACTTAAAGCTCCTCCATCAGCTCTGCCGGTATGGAAATCGGGACCTGTAACAAGATTTGTGCAAAGCATTTTCCCTGCGGATCGTTTCGCAAGCTGGCCATGCCTCCACCCCCAAGGGCGTCATGCAGCAGAAAATTCATCGACTGTGTTCCGGGTAGAAAATGCCGCTCCACTGATTTGTCGGTAAAATGAGCGAAGCGTTTCTGTACGAGCTCTTCTGTCAATACATTCCATATCCACGGCGCGAATGCCGTGCTGCGAGGCAGAACACCTATATTGGCTTTATTACCCTTGTCACCTGATCGCGCCCAAGCAAGCCGGATCAAGGGCACATCAATCATCTTAGATTTAGAAGGAGGTAGTTTTGGCGCGGCAACCCGTTTTATCGCTTTCGTATCAAAGGCAGTTCCTGACGGCTCTTCATGGGTGGTCCGTCCATTGTCGTCGATAATCGTAAGCCTGACATCGCTCTTGGCTATAAGGAATGAGAATAGGCGCACGACTGGAGAGGGCTTGGGCCGTCCGCCGCTATAGAGGACTAAGCCAGGTGGCGCCGCGAGGGCCAGTCCCGTGCCTTCTTTTAGTAAAGTAATGCAGGGATCTTGATCTTCATGCTTTACGGCAATTTTAAGTGCGACTTCGCGCGCCTCGTAATCTTGCCCAAAATCCCCGTAGTGAGACTCGTTTCCGAGCGTCTCTAGATGAGTCTCTGAGAACGGAGGAGAACCGAGACGTTCAAGTTTATTGGCCGTTCGTTCAAGGACCGTGCGAGCAAAGCTCTGCGACTTGGGCACGGCTTCCTCACCAACGAAAAACCATAAGGTCGATATTTTCCACCCATCGGAGAAGGTCAGGCTGGCCTTATAGTTATCGGGTGCCGCTGCGCCCTTCGCTCCGGAGACTGATACGATATTTATTGCCGTTTGCTGTAGCGAAACTTGACTAAAATCACAGATCACATCTGGTAGAATATAGGCTTGCGGGTCCCCGATTTCATAGAGCATTTGTTCGCCAACCGTCGCTGGGGTGACTTTCCCTCCCGTTCCATTAGGAATAGATACATCAAAACTTCCATCGGGACGGATGTCTACAATAGGATGTCCCACATCGGCGAGACCCGTCTCAACCTCGCGCCAATCTGTAAAATTTCCACCCGTCGCCTGAGGTCCGCATTCAAGCATGTGACCTGCAAGAGACGCGTTGGCGAGGCAATCCAAGTCATCACGCTGCCACCCAAATTCATATATGCAGGCCCCGAGTGTCACGGCGCTATCAACGCAGCGACCCGTGACTACGATGTCCGCGCCTTGTTTCAAAGCTGCCGCAATCGGAAATGCGCCCAGATAGGCGTTGAGACTAACGATAGACTTAATTTCTGGGTAGGTTTCACCAGAAAACATCTCTGTACGGTCGGCATATTCGGCGGCTTTTGACATAAGGTCATCGCCTGTCACAACCGCGACTTTGAGATTTAATCCTTCCGCATCGATTAGCTCTCTGATTTTCGCGCCGCAGGCTTCAGGGTTCACGCCTCCAGCATTTGATATTAAACGAACGTTTTTTTTAGCGATTATTTTCAAGTTGCGTTTTATAGATGACACAAAGTCAGTCGCGTAACCATGATCCGGGTTTTTAAGACGGGCGCGCGCCATGACAGACATTGTGATTTCGGCAAGATAATCAAAGACAATATAATCAAGTTCAGCTTTTTCTAGGAGCTGAGGCAGACCCAAATCAGAATCTCCCCAAAAGCCAGAAGCACCGCCAATCTTGAGTGTTTTTTTTATGGCTCGTTTCATCCCACCCTTTGGCTTATCTCTTCTCAACTCAGCTTATCAATAATCCTGATAATCAAAGCAGATATTACTTTTCGAATGCTATTCGGAAACTCAAGTTTCGGCAATATATAATGCGTAAAAAGTTGTCTTATAAATTGCTCTAGACATTCGTCCTGACCAATAGCTTGGTGATATGGCGGGCATTGTAATGTGAGGGGTCGCGCGTAGGTGGTTCAGCCAGTTCAGCGTTAGGGAAACGCGCTGCGAATTCCTCAAGCATAAGCCTTCCCTGTATTCGTGCCAGAAATAAGCCCGCACAGACATGGGCGCCGACACCAAAGACAATATTGCCATTAAGGTTGCGTTCTATGTCAAGTTCCAGTGGGCGCTCCCATTGGGCGGGATCAAGACCACCTGCCTGCGCCGCGATGATGATTTGCTCGCCGCGTTTGACCGTAATGCTGTCAAACTCGACGTCCTCAAGGGTAAAGCGATGCAGGCCAGTTTTTCCGAAAGCTTCATAGCGCAATATTTCCGTAATCGCATTATTGGCCAGTTCAGGTTTGGCTTTAAGTTTATCAAACTCCTGCGGGTTGGATAATAGCGCGTATAAAAGCGTTGGGTGCATATCACCCGCCGTATCACTGCCCGCCGCGACCATGGCCGCGACAATGCCGAGAATTTCCCAATCATTGAGTCGGTCATCGCCCTCTTGGGCCTTAAGCAGCATCCCGATAAAATCATCTCCGGGATCGGCTTGCTCGCGGTGCTGCGCGATAATATCTTGTAACAAAGCCACGCCTTCAAGCGCGATACGCAAAATTTCCGTGCGGTCCTCGCCCGTTGTCGCAATGCCGTTATAACGGACCATCGCCCAACCCAACTTGTGAAAGACATCGTCTTTATCTGGCGGGATACCTACCAATCTTGCCATGGCCCCGCGCGGAATATCAATCGAGAGCGTCTCTGCCACATTAAACTCGGCTTGGTCTGCCAATTTATCAAAAGCCGTGATCACAACCTGTTTAATTGCGCGCTCCATATTTTCACTCATACGCGCGGAAAAGGCTTGCGCGGCCAAGCGACGAACGCGGCGGTGGCTCAACTTATCCAGGCGGAACAAGGCATGGTCGAGCATGCGCTCAAAATCATTCTTATCTGCATCCGACTGCTCTGGCGGGGCAAATTTCCACTTCATGAAATCCGGTGTTAAACGTTCATCGGCCAAAATGGCCTTACAAAGATCATGGGAGGTGACAATCCAGGCCTGCCAAGGGGCATACCACCCCATACGTTCATCTGTTTTTGTGAAAAGCCGGTCAACCACTGTTCGAAAGTCGTGAAGATATTCTTCGGATTGGGGCGTGTAATAGGTTTGAAAAGGCGTTGGCTCAGATGCGGCCCCAGACGTCTCCCCAACGGTATCAGATACAGACATAAGTCCCCTCCTGTTTTTATGGTCGCAGAGTAGGAATAGAGCCTTACCTTGTCAAACCGTCGGGTGGAAAGTTGAACTCATACCCATCAAGATTGTTGTTAAGGTTGATCTAACTATGTAGAGTGAAATTGAAAAACCTTACGCAAACAAACTGCTAGTATTCGAATTGCTCTATGTTATTATCCCGCTATCCCCGCCGATTTTTAGCTCATTTGCCGACACCCCTTGAACGGCTTGATAGGTTGACGGCAGAGCTAGGCGGCGCTGAAATCTGGATTAAGCGGGATGACTGTACGGGTCTTTCCACAGGCGGGAATAAAACGCGCAAGCTTGAATTTTTAATGGCCGAGGCCGAGCTACAAAAAGCGGATATGGTGATGACCCAAGGAGCGACGCAGTCTAACCATGCACGGCAAACAGCGGCCTTTGCCGCCAAAATAGGTATTCCTTGTCATATCATACTTGAGGACCGTACGGGCTCAAACAATCCCAACTATAATCATAACGGCAATGTTCTGCTTGATCATTTGCACGGAGCCACGACGCAGAAAATCAAGGGGAAAAATCTAAATATGAATGCTGAGCTGGAAGCTGTGGCCGATAAAGTGCGGGCGGAGGGCAAAACGGTTTATACCATTCCGGGCGGAGGTTCTAATCCGACAGGAGCCTTAGGATATGTGAATTGCGCGTTTGAAATGTT
The DNA here is from genome assembly GCA_964587545.1 of uncultured Caulobacterales bacterium. Lineage (GTDB taxonomy): Bacteria > Pseudomonadota > Alphaproteobacteria > Caulobacterales > Maricaulaceae > JACOMS01. The sequence continues at coordinate 39,254 of CAZPLJ010000003.1, forward strand.
GACTCAATTCAATGATCGACATCTCAAAATTGATCATATTTTGCACGCAACGGGCAGCGCAGGGACTCAAGCTGGGTTAGCTGTTGGACTGAAAGCTATGAATGCGGGTATATCCTTATTAGGCATTGGCACCAATGCGCCTAAGGAAAAACAGGAAGTAAAAATATTTAAACTTGCCCAGGCCACAGCCGAGAAACTGGGCTGTCCTGATATTATTGAACGCAGCGATATTGTGGCCAACACAGATTATGTCGGCGATGGTTATGGTATACCGTCGGATGGCGGGCAGGAGGCCATCCGTTTATTTGCTGAGCTTGAGGGTATATTGCTGGACCCCGTTTATTCAGCCAAGGGCGCAGCTGGAATGATCGATCTCATCCGCAAAGGCGTTTTCAAAAAGGATGAAAAAATTGTCTTCATCCATACCGGCGGCTCTGCCGGGTTATTTGGCTATGACTGGGCTTTTGACATGGACTCCCGCTGGGCAATCCCAGCGTAAGGCAAAGATATGGCGTATAAAACCATCGGTGTGATTGGTGGCATGGGGCCCGCAGCCACCGCAGCCTTTATGCGACGCATCATAGACCTAACCTTTGCTGAAGATGATGCGCAACATGTTCCGCTTTTAGTGGATATGAATCCACAAATCCCGTCGCGCATTGATGCTATCATCAACGAAAGTGAAAATCCCGGTCCGACTTTGGCAAGTATGGCGAAGGGGCTAGAAGAAAGAGGTGCACAGGCCCTAGTTATGCCGTGCAATACCGCGCATTATTACGCGGACTATATGGAGAGTGCCGTAAACATACCGCTGCTTAACATGCTCTCGCTCTCCGCAATGAATATCCAAGCTTTGATTGGTAAAAGCAACGTTGGGATGCTCGCGTCGCCCTTAACCGATGACGTGGGCATTTTTCGAGACGCCTTTGAACCATTTGGTTTATCCGTCATTTTTCCTGAAGATGCGGATTATGTCCTTTCAATTATCCGTAGAATAAAAGCAGAGGGTATTACGGGGGATATGGGACTTAAACTAACGGAATTAGGACAGGAATTGCAAAACCGCGGTGCAGATTGTCTGTTAGTCGGTTGCTCCGAATTTTCAATGCTAACAGATAGGGTGGAGATCGACTCACCTATTTTTGATACGGTCGATATTTTGGCTCAAAAAGCCATTCAGTTTTCGGGCGCAATTTTGAAAACCTAATTTCGCTATAGCCCAAACACCCGTTTCATAAATTCGAGTTGGATGACTTTGGATTTTTTATCTGTCTCCGGGTTTGAGCCCACGATGTAACCTTGGCTGACACATTTGCCAGCTAAGCTGCCGAGGCTTGCGCGCACCGCAGCGCGTTCTTCGCGGGTCATATCGGGCGCGGGTTGAAACTCTCCCGCTTGGCCATCCACTAAGAAGACGCCTGTGTCTTTATCCCAGCTAAAATTGCATCCGCGAACATAGGCGCCGCCAAATTCGGTGAGCGGTTCGTCATTTTCCCAGGCATGACCCGCACCGGGCATTATATGGGCCGTGACCTCGCTGCCGCCGTCACGAAGTTGTTCCTGAACCTTGGCGCAGGCGGCGGGCTCGACGCTATTATCATTATCCCCATAAATGGCGAGATAAGGCGCGCCTGTGGTCTGCCAGCTGCCAGTGTCTTGGTGGCAGGGACCATATATATCCATATGCAGAGCAAAGGGCGGCACGTCTGGTGCCATGATGTCTTTGATGCGTTGATCCAATACATAGCGCGTTCCCATGCCGCCATAGGAATAGCCGGTGACACCGATACGCTTCGGGTCAATATATGAATTCCTATTAAGAAAATTAAGTGCGTTATAGGCATCTGATATGACGTCGACTTCGGTGGCGGCCATGGTCTTCATGACATAGGGTGTCGCGTCTGTGACGCCGCGCGGGCTATAATAGTCAACAATAAAAGCGGCTATGCCATTTGCGGCAAAGAGCTTGGCATATTCAAATTCGCGCCCCTCTTTGATGCCGCCGCTGCCATGCAAGATTACCATGGCGGGCACGGGATTATCCTGCGTCGTAGCTTCAGGGAGGATAAGCGTGGCTTTGCCGCCATGGGTTGGCAGGGAGGTGTAGCCAGTTAAGACCCGTGTGAAATCATAGGGACTTTTGGTGGGGTATTTGATATCAAAGCTAATGTTGTCGCTGGTGCCGATCTCAAGCTTGGCCCAGTTGGGAAAGGCCGGTAAGGACAGGGTAGGGCGCTCGGTTGCTATCTGCGAGGCAATCGTATCTGTCTTGGCTTTATCTGGTGCGGGTGCAGGTTCCGGGGAGCAGGCCGCCAGCAGGCCGAATGCGGTTAAAGCTGTGAGGCTTTTGCGCATTAATAAACCACGGCGTCAGAGAAAATGAGTGGATCCCCCAGCATCGACCGGTGGCTGGGTGGCTGCTTCCCATTGGTGTCCGTCATTGCGTATCGTTCTTGGGCGATCTCGGCGGCGACAACTGTCTTGCCGGAGATTTCCGCAGCCTTAGGATCTGTGGCAATAGCGTAGAGAATATGTCCTGTGAATTGCGGGGTTTCCGCGATTTTCATGAAGTCCTCATATTGTTCCGGATGGACTTTGGCGGCGTTTAGGGCGCGCTCGGTGAGCATAGGTCCCATCCAGACCGAGACCGTATGGACATTATGAGATTTCAGGTCGACGGCCATGTCATGCGCCATCTTATCAAGCCCCGCCTTTTGTGCCCCATAGGCTGCCCCATGCATATAGCAAGCTGCACCAAAAGAAGAGCCCATCCCGATAAGGCCGCTTTTTTGTTTGGCCATGATGCCAGCGGCATGCCAGCTCGCCACGTAGGCGGAGCGCAGACCCACATTGAGGATATTTTGCGCCTCGAGTTCCTTTTCATAAAAGGGCTTTTGTTCGATTAGCTGGTGATGGATGTAGGCCGCATTGTTAAACAGGATATCGACTTGTCCCTGTTCATCCATAACCTGTTCAAACAAGCGCGCCACTTGGGCGTCATCTGCATGATCACAGATGACGCCCACCCCTCTCCCCCCAGAGTCGGTAACCGCTTGTGCGGTGTCTGATACGGTACCCGGTAAGGGTGACCCGTCCCATCCTTTGGCGTCTCCCACGGTTTTGGACCGGCCCGTCACATAAACGGTCATGCCGTTAGCGCCAAGGCCCATAGCGACACCTTTGCCCGCGCCTCTGCTGGCACCTGTTACAATGGCAACTTTTGGTTTGGACATGTATTTCTCCCCATTAGTGGTTACGGCAATATGATTTTTGCCAAGCGGTTATTATATTTGATGACGTCTACGGCGACCGTGGTTTCGACAAGCCGGACCCCCTCCATATCCAGGATATGGTTGCTGGCCATGCGGTGAACGTCTTGAAGTCCTTCGAACAGACCAATAGCCAATATATCAAATCGGCCCAAAAGAATGATAACGGCATTGATTTCAGCAATATCTGCGACGCGTTTCGCGACTTCTTTGATCTGTCCTTGTTCTGCATGAATGCCGATATAAGCGAGCTGCGGCCGATCGAGATGAGACATATTGGTCACGGCTGTGAAGCGGATGAAGTTTTCTTCTTCGAGGCGTTTGACGCGCGACCTGATTGTGCCTTCTGTAAAGCCAAGATCACTGGCGATACGTCGGTTAGATAAACGCGCATCCGCCGAGAGAAGGTCTATTATCTGACGGTCCAGATCATCTATTTGATAGCCGCTCATCAGATTGGAGCCACATCAAAGTCATATTTGATAATGTCAATCGCAATGGCCGGATCCAGACTACGTACGCCCTTAATCTTTGATAGCTTATCGAGGAAAAAAGGCCCCATTTCCGAGAGATCAGATAGGGTGACCAATATCTCTATATCATGTTGACCGCTGGCAAGCTGTACCGAGGCCACCTCGTCCAGTTTTGAAAGATCTTGTGCCACATCATCCGCGCGCCGGCCTTTAACATCTACACCGATAGGTAATAAGACGTCATAATTATATGCCGAGAAATCGGACACGGCGACGACCTTCATCGCTTTGGCTTTTTCCATGCGCCGAATTCGCGAGGTAATGACATTGGTTGTTACGCCGGTCTGTTCGGCTATGTTATGATTGCTTGTACGTCCATCCTTTTTAAGAATGTCAATAATTTGACGATCTAGATCAGTAAATTCAAATGCTGTTTCAGTCATCCGTAAAACCAAAGTGCGTAATTATCTGCCCCTTTTACTACGCATTTTGACTATTTGATAGAGTTAAAATGCTATTTCGCGTAAAAATATAGAAATATGTTGGGGTTTTTAAAAGAAATGGGATATATGACCTATGGGATCAAAACTCCATTTGGATGATGCTTGGGTAAATGTGAATGACATTGATGTCAATCACATGATGTATGGAAACTTTATCGGGGTTCAATATGTGTTCAGGGATAGGCTGAATGAGGCTGTCCTGAATAAAGCTTGGCGGCATATACGACATAGATTTCCCAAATTGGCCAGCCAGTTTGACAACAAAACGCGTGGTTTAAAACCCTATGATGGCCAAATATTTGAAAGCTCAGACACTGATATGTCTTTGCAAGACTTTTTGAAGGCTGAAGATCCAGATCGGTTTAGGTCAAAGTTTATAACCGAACCAAACCGTAGATATATTCAAAACGGTCGCAAAGGGCTGTCTTATCTAAAGCTGACGAATTTTTCGAGTGGCGGATGTGTTTTGGGTTTGGCCATAAATCATCTCATATCTGATGGAAGTGGCGTCCATAAACTCGCACGTGAATTAGCGGATATATATACCGCATTACGTGAGGGTTCCGATGTCGAAGATAGCCAGCTTGTATCGTCTTTACCGGAGTTCACATTCGGCACAGAGAATGGCTGGCTGGAAACCCAATCCGAGCTTAAACGTCAAAATTTAAAAACGCCGATGTCGCTGAGCGGTATTCACGGGTTTTTATTTCGCCAAGTCACGAACTGGGCGATGGATAAGATCATAGCTCAGAAAAGGCTACGTATTCATTTCTCTCCGGAGCAAGTGCTATCATTAAAAGAAACGACGTTGCGCGAGAGTGACGAAGACTGGATCAGTACCAATATGGCATTATGTGCCCATTTCACGTCAATCATGATTGCATTGGTGCAAAATGATAACCCTCATAAAAATATACGATTGGGGCAATTGCTTGATCTCAGGAATAGATATTTTAAAGATAAGGATAACAAGCAGTCTGACTTTATCGGTAATGCCATTCTTATTCACACGGAAACCCCAAATATGACCGATTATAGCCGGGGATCATTGGCTCGCTTCTTTAAGTCATTTGTCGGTGATCTAACGCCTGACTCTATGCGAAATAGAATGGATTTGGTCGCGGATTGTTTGCGGCATGGTCGAAACTATCCCGGACTTGAAATGTCGGATTTGCTCTTAGCCGTAAACAACCAAACCAAAATGTCCGTTTATGATATCGAATTTTCCGAGCAAAAACCCATCCAGATCATCCCGCAGGATGTCGGCGACACGATTATGTTCTTCCCGGCATCTGACGGGGGTGTGGATGTCTATCTTAGAGATTTATTTAAACCCAAACGGCAAGCCAAACTCGAAACTCAAGTTTGGCAAAGCCGAATTTATGATTTCTAATTTGGCAAAACCCAAATCGGCGAACTCCACGCTCGGTCTTGGATGGTGGCATTCATATCGGGGTTAGGCGGAGTGCCATTACGCATAGCATCCCACGTACTCCAACGACATTTCGGGTTTTCTAACAGCCGGACATAATAGGCCGTTTTCTGGCCGGGAACAAAGTCAGGGTCAGTCCAAACAGTTTTAAGTTCCGACACACCGCTTTCATTATTAGTCGTGCAATTTAGGAGGTTTACGCTCGCTCCATTATCAGGACAGCGACGTGTCGCCGGGTCGGGTTCGCCTTTGGCACAGGCCACATCATAGATGGCTTCTTTGTTCTCAGATCCTTCGGACCAGACTTTGACGACTTGCGCTCTTTGCAGAGGATAACCATCAGCATCTTGAACGCCCCAGACAATAAACTCTGGAGAGTTGTCTTGCTCCGTTAACTCACCGCCCATCGGAACACCCGCGGAATAGGCAGCTTGCAACATATCGGGCGCATCTAAGATATCCGTCTCATACTCACCAGCGAAGAACCTTACCTTTAAGCGTGGTCCGGACGTCGCAAAGGTTTCCTTGCGTTCCATGGCCGCAAAAATATGCTCACGCGTGTTGGCTTTCGCCCAAACTGCCGCCAAACCTGAGGCGCCATATTGCGCTGCTGAAATGATGTTTCCTATGCCAGTATTTTCACTTTCACCGTCTCCCCATTCTGTTGCTCCATCAGCCGGAACCGATCCCCGGTTATTGAGCGCAGTATCATGCGGGAATTTTCCGAAATGGTCCTTTTCAGACAAAGACGGGCCGCTCACATGGGTGTCGGATGATCCGATGAAACCAAAGGCGTAGGGGTTGGCACCGATTTCGTCTTCTAGGCGCATGCCAATCGCCAGGGATTGTCTAACGAAACTGCCCGGAACCTTAGCTGCGTCGACCGGCATGCCGACTAATATTTCATAAAGTTCGTGATCAGCAAATTCATCTTCGGGCGAAAGAATAGGATGCGTCTCAGAGGTGCCTTTGACTTGAGTCATTTCTACAATAGGCTCATTTTTCAAGCGGTTTTGCGCATATTCTTCGTTGAATGCTGTTCCGTCTAGCAGTGACGTGGCGAACATTTGTCCATTAGATCCATTGGAATTATGCGGGATTGATATGACATCAAAACCCGCTTGGCGTTGTTCATTCATCCATGCCCATAAATCTTCAGGATTGGTCGAGTTCAAGGTTGAGAAAAGCCGGGTGGGGGCTTTGTCTTTGAAAATAACATTACGGTGTAAATTTGTGGCGCCCAGATTGTCGTCAATGCCGCCTATAATGTTCATTTGCGTATATTCATAGCCGGCAAAAGTGGTGAATTTTCCGGGTTCATAATGTTTCTCCGCCGCTGTGACGTTATAGGCCCAGGCACTATCGATAAAGTCCAGGTCATAAATGTCCTCACGTTCTTCACCTGTAACAATGGTCGTTCCGATTTCGATGAATGCATTCATTCTATCATCGCGGGAGCCGCCAAAAATACCATATATTTTCTTGGCCGTTTCGGTGTTGCGAAGTGGATCCTTGCTGACGCGCGGATCCATGGCGGCAATCACTCCCATATATTCTCCGTGGTCTGTGACGCTGTAAAAGTCGAGCGGCGGGCCAGAGAGTTTAATCGGCGTCCCTGCGCCATTGTCTATGGTATCGCCTTTGGCGAAACGGTAAGCATCATTCGCGTTTGTTCGTGTGCCCGTGATAAAGGCATCAAATGAGTTTTTAGTGTGAACATGAAGATCGCCAAAATAGGCATTCTTGGTTGGATTTTCAGTTATTTCTACATTCGGTCGGTCTGGATATTCAACCTCATAAATTTTGCGCTCATCTTCGGATGAACAGGACACGGCCAATATGGCGGCTCCCGCGAGTAATAGCTTTTTCATAATTTCTTCCCCTAATGCCCGCTCCACTCAGGCGTTCTTTTTTCTATAAATGCATTGATACCTTCCATGGCATCGTCGCTGTTTTTCCATCTTTTAAATTCTGGATAATTGTCTTGTTGGGCCATGGCGCCTTGTAAATCAGGCTCACCTAGTCCGCGTCTCATGACAGCTTTCGAAGCCTCGATCGCGGGCGGCGCGCCTTTTAAGATCATATCACAATAGTTTTGAACCGTCTTATCAAGGGTGTCGGGGGAGACGACTTTATTGACAAAGCCGAGCTCTAAGCCTTCCTTGGCGCTGACGCGTCGTGAGCTCAGAATGATATCCATGGCACGTTTAAGACCGATTTGGCGCGGTAGCCGATGCAGTCCGCCGCCTAAAGCAACAGCTCCCACTAAGGGTTCAGGTAACCCAAAGCTAGCCGTTGAGGAGGCAATAATGAGATCACAGGCGAGAGCCAGTTCAAATCCTCCGCCAAGAGCAATACCGTTGACCTTTGCAATCACGGGCTTGTTGAGATCAAATCTATCCCCAATGCCAGCATAGCCACCTTCAGGATATTCCACGCCAAGTCCAGACTTGAGGTCGCTGCCCGCACAAAAAGCTTTATCGCCCGTGCCCGTCACAACAGCTATGCGTTGGTTGCTATCAGCGGCGAAATTATCAAACGCCAAATTGAGAGCTTTATGCATATCCGGCGTGATGGCATTCATAGATTTGGGACGATCGAGGGTAATATGGGTGACCGGCCCGTCATTGGATATGAGGATATGTTCACTCAAAGCTTGAAGACCTTCGCGGCGTTTTCTCGAAGGAATTTTGGCCAGACATCTTTGTTGAATGGAACATTTTTCATATCGGAAAATATCCGATCAAGGCTTAGTCCCATTGGAAAATAACCTGCATAGATTATCTTATCGGCACCCCGTCTATTGGCGTAATCAATGATCGCTTTGGGATAATGTTTGGGTGCAAAGGCAGATGTCGAATAATATAGGTTTGGATATTTAATCATCAACTTTACGGCTAAGTCCTGCCACGGCTCAGCGCCGTGACGCATGATGACTTTTAGCTCCGGAAAAAACCAGCAAACTTCGTCCAGATGCTCTACCTTTTGAGTTTCAAGTGGAATGCGAGGGCCGGGTACGCCCACATTGAGAAGGATAGGGATATCTAACTCCACACAGGCCGCGTATAGTGGATACATGCGCGCGTCATTAATCGCGACTTGAGGGCAGGTGCCTGCCGGGAAAACGGACACGGCTTTAATGCCGAAGTCTTTATGGAGGCGCTTAATGCGTCTGACTTCGTTCATTCCTTCATTGGGATTACAAGGCAGATCAAAAAAGAAACGATCAGGATATGTTTCTTTGGCTTTTATGGATGTTTTGTCTTCCATGAAGCCCACCATGGCTTTCTCGATGCCATGTTCGTCCATCTGATCGACCGTCCATTTGACGAAATCCCCCACGTTATCACCGGGTTCAGGTATGTCTTTAAACATATATTGCGCGGGCATTTTAAACATGTCCCGGCTTTGTTGATCATTGAGCAGCGGGCGAAATGAGGTATACCAATCTGAACGGTCCGCATGGGTTGGGATACCCAGCATGCAATCAATAATGCCTATATCTTTGGGATAGCTCATGTTGTCACCTTCGCCAGATAGAGCTCGCGAAGATCTGGCTTCTTGACTTTGCCCATGGCGTTGCGCGGCCAATCTTCGGAGCTAAATATAAAGTCCTTAGGCACTTTGTAGTCGGCGAGATGGTTTTTGGCAAAGTCTATAATACCTGTCTTTTTAGCGTCGGGTTTAAGGCGAATATAGGCAATGAGCTTTTCGCCCAGACGGTCATCGGGCACACCAAAAGTGGTCACCTCTTCAATCGCCGCATGTGATGCAATGACTTTCTCTATTTCGGCGCAGTAAATATTTTCGCCGCTGGAAATAATCATGTCGGTCTTGCGATCAATGATGTAGATATAATCCTCTTCATCGAGCTTACCGACATCGCCCGTTTTAAACCATTCGCCGCTCATGGATTTGGCTGTGTCTTCAGGACGCCCGTAATAGCCCTGCATGAGAAGCGCACCCTTGGCCCAAATCTCACCGACCTCTCCATGCGGGAGTTGCTTGCCTGTCTCATCAGCAATCATCACATCGACCATCGGCAGAATTTGACCCGATGCGTCAGGCTTTGCCATAAAGGCTGCGCCGGTGGCTTGCGCAATAGCGCCTGTGAGTTCTGTCATGCCGTAACCAGCTCCGATAAATATGTCTGGGAATTTGTCATAAATGGCATCAAGGAGACTCCGAGGTAATGCCTGACCGCCGTTTGAAATCGAACGTAAAGAGGAGAGGTCATAGTCGCCTAATTTGTTTGAGTTTACGACATCCCAATGTGTTGCCGGAACACCGCCCATGACAGTCACTTTTTCCTGTTCTATGAGTTGGATTGTTTGATCGGCATTCCAACGATCCATCAAAACCAATTTGCCGCCACTTTGAAGCGAGGCTAAAAATGTCGAGCTACATCCGCTGATATGAAAGAGCGGAAATATCACCAGTGAACATTGCTGCGGTGCGTTGGCTTTAAGCACATCTGGCGTGACGCCCATTTGATTGGCCATACGCAAAAAGATGGAGGTGATGGCCATTTGTGTGCTCATCATGCCAGTAATGATATTGCGATGGGTTATCATGGCCGCCTTAGCGCGTCCTGTTGTGCCGGATGTAAAAAACATGGCGACCATATCATCCGGCTGAGCCTGATGAAAATTTGGGCTGGCCTCAATTTTATATATACGCGCTAGAAAATCAGATAGAATAGGGAGTTCACATCCCGCCTGTAAAAGGCGTTCATGCCGCTTTTTATCTGCGAGCACTAATTTACAATCAGCATCAGACACGGCTTGTAAAAGCGCCTCTGGCGCTCCGCGACTATTGATCAAAACCGCGACGCCACCGGCATTTATGATCGCGACAAAGGCAATCATCCAGTCCGCGCTATTTTGCATGCAAATTGCGACATGTTCACCGGGCTCAATGTTGCCGCCCGATTGCAACCACGCCGTCAGCCTATCGGAGCGTAAAAAATACTCATCAAATGTCAGGCGTTGCTCATTGTGGACAATAAAATCGCTTCCGCCATGAGATCTCGCCCGATTAAATATCTGAGGCAGGTTTTGAGGCGCATTTTTGAACACGCGTAACTGTCGACCAGCCGCTTCAATATTGCCAACTTCAAACGGTCCGCCTGGACTCATAAGTTTGGCGAGATATGAGTCAGATGAAATCATCAATCCATCGCTCGCAAGGCTATTCTGTCCGCGTCAGCCGTTTTGCCTGCGCGAAAGATGAGGAGGCTGGCCGGAATAGCGACCATCAATGTCAGAGCCATTGAATAACGGATTGCATTATTGCCATATTGCGCCGCTAAAAAATCATTTAGCGTACCAACTGTCATGACGCCGATCACAAGACCCGCAAATGTGAGTGCAAAGGCCCAGATGGCTGTCGCCGTTGCCCGCATTTCGGCTGGCAATAAATCTTGTAGCGCTGCCTGCACCGCGACGACCCATCCTGCACCTAAAAGGCTTGCGGGTATAACGAGCAATGTCGCCAATCCAACCTGAGGTGAGAAGCAAAGTCCAATTGAAATAACGGCAAATGCAAACAGCCCCGCGGCAGATAACCGATATGGGGTTTGGATGTTGTTCTTTGACCCGCGGTCACAGAGCCAACCCATGGCGAGAACACCTATGATCCCGGCAAGCATGGCTGTGCCGCCATAGCGTGTATTGGCTTCCGTGTTGGCGATATCAAAAATACGTTCAAACATGGCGACCGCCCAGCTACCAAAGGCAATGGATGCAAAGCCTCCCAAAGCGGCCGACCAGACAAGGTTTCTATAAGCGGGGCGAGACCAAAGACGTGCCATGGTTGTTTTGAAATCCAGAGGCTTTGGTTTCTCGATGCCGGCTTCATGGTCAAGACGACCACGTTCAGGCTCGCGAACAAAAATGAGTGTGAGTAAGGCCAAAATGATGCCGGGCGCTCCCAAGAATAAGAAGGCCGTCTGCCAATCATAGGCTTGCGCTATTTGAGCTCCACCAATCATGCCGAAAGCGCCCCCAAAGTAGACACCGAGATTCATGATTGCAAAAGCCAAAGCACGTTTCTTGGGCGGAAAGTAATCTGAGAGAAGAGAATAGGCGGGGGCAAAAAATGCGGCTTCACCTATGCCAATCCCAAAACGGGCGGCTGCAAACATCTCCGGCGTTTTGGCTAGGCCCGACAGCATGGTAAAAAGGCTCCACACGATAGCGCCCATGGCGATAATCCGGACCCGGTTGTTACGGTCGGCTAATCTCGCAATGGGAATGGCTGCCGCGCAATAAATAAACGCAAAGGCGGGCCCAATGACGAAGCCCATATAGGTGTCGCTGACTTCATAATGTGCTTTGATTTTTTCAAGAAGGCCTGTTGCGATGCTGCGGTCTGCGTAATTCATAAAATAGAGCAGCAACATCATGCCTAATACGAGCCAAGCATAGCCTTTGTTTTGTTTGGCAGGAATCCCCATATGCGTATTATTTTGGCTCATTTGCTACGCAATTAGCGCATATGAACATAAAAAACAGCAATAAATATCAATATTATGAGGAAAAATTGCGCATTCGGCATGACACGAGTAGCGTCTATCTGTTAGATGAACCCCATGATAACATCCGCCTTTACACCTGTTAAAATTGGGCCCGTGACTTTGAAAAACCGCTTCGTCAAAGCGGCAACTAATGAAGGCATGTGCAAAGAGGGTGTTGTTTCCAAAGGCCTCGCTAATTTTCACGCGCGTATGGCGAAAGGCGGAGTGGCCATGACGACGGTTGCCTATTGCGCGACAAGTAAAGATGGTCAGACATTTGTTGATCAAGCCCATCTATCCGCAGACACCGTGCCTGATTTCAAAGTTCTAACGGAGGGCGTTCATAAGCATGGGTGCGCGGCTCAGGCTCAGATCACCCATGCTGGGGCTTTCACATTTTTACCTAAGGATTTTTCATCTAAAAAACCCGTTTCGGCGAATGGCGGCTTTAATAAGTTTGGCGTGATGACCGGGCGCTATATGAAAAAGAAAATGGACCGTCAGGATATGGATGATATGGCGGCGGAATTTGTGTCTGCGGCTATTTATGCAAAAGACGCAGGATTTGACGCGGTTGAAATCCATATGGGGCATGGCTATCTGCTCGCTCAATTTATCACGCCGCTTTATAATTCCCGTAAAGATGAGTATGGCGGGTCTATCCAAAAACGTATGCTATTTCCCAAAGAGGTTCTCTCAAAAGTCTTAGATGCGGTCGGGAAAGATATGGCCGTCACCGTTAAATTTAGTCAGACGGACGGGGTTCCAAAAGGCAATCAGATAGAAGAGGGTGTTGAGATTGCTAAAATCTTGCAGGCTAGCGGAGCTCATATGGCGCAACTTTCTAATGGCCTAAATGTAGAGAGTATTTCTACGATGTTTGGCAATCCCTTGCCTAAGATTCCGCGTACCAAGCCGTCCAATCCAATCATCCGTGTGGCCATGGCTCTCGAAAAGCTCAAGCCTGAAGACACGCGACAGTTTAAACAGATATATTCTATGGATACGGCGCCGAGAATACGGGCGGCTGTTGATATGCCGCTTTGCTATCTTGGGGGCATACAGAGTTTAGAGAATGTCAATATCGCGATAGGGGCTGGGTTTGATACAATAGGATTGGGGCGTTCGCTCATATTTGATCCGAATCTGATCAATGATCTGAAATCAGGCGCTCAAACCGAAACTGCTTGCACGGCCTGCAACCAATGTGTGCTCTTAATGTATACGCCGGGCGGCACTGCATGTGTGGATCCTAACGGAACACGCGGCCATGATGCGAACTTAAATCTGGCGAGAGCGTCTGCATGATGGGATGGCTCCTCAGGATCGGGGGGTTCTTCCTGATCCTTTTGATAGTGCTAATGATCGTTTATTCCATCCTGTCCCGGATCACTAAACATAGCATAGATAAATCCATTAGTTTGGAGGCCCCATACTCAGAAAAATCTCGGCCAGAATACTACGCGTTTGGCTATGACCCAGAGGTCACCTACACAGAAGACCGCACCGCGTGTAAACAGCAATACCCCACGAAACATGCCATGTGGGGAGACCTGCATATCCATACCGCACTGTCTGCTGATGCCTATCCGGACGGCACACGGACCTACCCCGAGGATGTCTATAAATTTGCTAAGGGCGCTGCGATAAGCATCCCAACGCCGGATGGACAATCTCCGAGAATGCTTCAATTGGCGCGTCCTTTAGATTTCGCAGCAGTTACCGATCATGCCGAGACCTTTGGCGAAGGATATATTTGCACACAGGAAGGTGCTTATCTCGGCTATGATAGTAAATCCTGTCAACGCGTAAGAGCTGGCGGTGAACGAGGGGTTTCAGAATTAATGCGGATGAATTCTGAAGTTTTTCCCAAACGTAAATTATCGGTTTGCGGTGAGGATTTGCGCGATTGCCAAGACGCCGAAAAAATCGTCTGGCAGCGTGTCATAAAGGCCGCGGAAGACGCTTATGATAGATCAGAAAATTGCGAATTCACTAGTTTCATAGGATATGAATATACGCGCGCACCCAATGCGCAACATATGCATCGCAATACTATATTCAGAAACGCAAGCGTGCCTAATCGACCCTTCCATCATGCGAGCCATCCTTTGACGCATCAATTGCTAACGGCGTTTGAAAAAGACTGCCGCGACGGCATTTCAAACTGCGACGTCATTTCAATTCCACATAATTCGAATATATCCGGTGGCAACGCCTTCAACCCTTACGATCTGGCTGGCTTCTCTATAGAAACGGAAATGGCCTATCGGGCTTACCGCAACGCCTATGACCGTCTTGCCGAAATTGTTCAGCATAAAGGGGCTTCGGAATGCATCAACGGGGCCAGCGATGTCTTGGGCGATGTTGATGAATTATGCGATGTCGAAGCGCTTCGGCAATTTGGGGTGAGAGAGAAAACGGCCCATACAACAACAATCTTACCACGGTTATCGACCTCTCAAAGTCCAGAATGTTCCGACGAACATCTCGACTCAAAAGACAATATTTACAAAGGCCTTTGCTTGTCTTCCCGGGATTTTGCCAGAGGGGCCTTATTGGAAGGTATGTCTATTGAGAAATCGGGAGCACCTAACCCTTTCGAGTTTGGCTTCATTGGTAGCACGGACACCCATATTTCAGCGGCTGGCGCTGTGGAGGAAGAAAAATGGGGCGGTCATATCGCTTATGAAGTTGACCTAGAGGGACGCCTCGGCGATGCCAGTCTTGGTCGGTTTAATCGTCTCGTCAGTAATCCGGGAGGTTTGGCTGGGGTGTATGCTGCGGAAAACTCACGGGATGCGATCTTTCAGAGCATGAAACGCCGCGAGGCCTTTGCGACGTCTGGCCCGCGCATCGAACCGCGCCTCTTTTCCGGTCAGTTTCCAAATAATATTTGTGAGGCTGATAATTGGCTTGAGCAAGCCTATAAAAATGGAACACCCATGGGCTCAAAATTGCCAGCTCAGTTGACATCATTTCAATTGCTTGTTCAGGCCAAGTCTGACCCGCAATCAAAACCACTGGCTAAGCTACAGCTCATCAAAGGATGGGTCGGGGATGAAGGCCATAAACATGCCAAAGTGATCGATCTTATCGAGAGCGATGGAAGTGATAGCTTTTGTCTGCTGTATGAAGATAGTGAATATGATTCTGAGCAACCCACCTATTATTATATGCGAGCCATTGAGCCCGAATCTTCACGGTGGAGCATGGCGCAATGCAGTGCGCTCCCAAGGGAATCACGACCAGCAGGTTGCGAGAATGAAATGCCCAACACAATTAGAGAAATGGCGTGGAGCTCACCCATCTGGTTTACGCCAGGTTTAATGCAGGACCTTCCTGCTGACATAGAAGGGCACGAGCACTAGCGAAACTTTTGACCAAATTTCATCAGCTTATAAAACTGATAGGATGGGTCTTCCGGGCCGGGCTTGGAAATATAGGTGGCAGCAATCATAGGATGATCCATCGCTGTTTCAGTAGGCTCACGGTAATAGGCCCAGTCAGCGCCGGCGGCTCTTAAGGTAAATTTCCACAAATCATCGCGCTTTTCATAATTATCGAAATAACGTCCACCCACGAGCAAATCTACAGAGGTACCATCTTCGATTTTGAAACGGTGAAAGGCGATCATATGAACTTCCCCTTCGGCGTAATCTCCGTCCAAAGCTATATTGATGGAGGTGATATTATGATGCAGGATTTCCATGGGTTTTTGGATCTCCGGCAGCATGTCTATAAACTCCATGGCTGGCCCTTTGAAAAATGACCCATGATCGTCATAGGCGTCCTCATGATAGAGGCTGCGCATTTTCACATGGTCATGCCTGTCTGCTGCATTGCAATAGGCATAAAGCAACTCAGTGATTTCATGCTTGTCGAGCATGGCATCGATACGTTCATTCCGTGTCATTAAACTCTCCTAAATTGCTAATTTTTGGCCTATTTTTTTCATGACGAAATTTCCGAAGCGAGGCATAAAACGCATGATGAAATGAAATATGTAGGTGTCTTTACCAATCTTTACCCCGGATACAATCAGAGTAAAACAGATAAAAGACCTTGATAAAGACTATAGGCTTTTATGCGTTGGCTCGCCTTATCTGCTTCGACCTGGATCAGGACGAAACATAAAAATCCCAGCTGCATCAGCAGCAAAATAAGGACGATAGTGGGCAAGCCGCCCCAAAATCATCGATTGTGTTTTAAATTCACGGCTCTTGCGTGAAAGCGTGCCATTGCGGCCTCGAGCCAGCTAAAGGCGCCATATGAAAAAAGCCCGCACTGAAATTATCAGAGCCTTAAAGCCCGAATTCTTCAGCAGAAAATAGACGAGTGAAAATGATGATTGTTAGAACATTTGTAATCGCGCCAATCCCGGTGACAGGAATATATTTTAAATTTTAATCTTTAGCGTTTCAACGTTAAGGGGTGCAAATAGGCAACTCGCGCGGAGAAACTTAGCTCTCCCCAAACAAATAAGCCGACTTTAACAGGCACGCCTTCTTTATCGTCAATGATGACTTTGTTTCTGGAGCTAACACACCCAGGCTTCAAGAATTGATTGAAGAAAAGGCCCAAGTAATTAAAACTTCCCTCGCTAAAAATTACATTTGTATTTTTTAAATAATAAAAAAAGGCCGCTTAGCGGCCCTTAAAGCATCACATCTTAAAATCGACCTAAGTTTAGGGGACAGCACTTCCATCCACATAGTTAAGTTGCATAGCCCATGTCAGATCGACTGGAACTGGAGCTGCACCGTCTGTTGAGAGATAAGACGTACCGGTTTGACCGAAATCTACAAACACAAATGCAAGCGGAAATCCAACATTGTTTCCAGATTGAACAGTGTCAATTTCGAGAACGAAGAACACTTCCGCCTGAGGTGATTGAAGTAACCTGCTTTCAATCTCAGCTGTCGTGTTAACCGGATTGGTAAACGCTACAGTTGTTATATCGTCATCCTCGGCAAGTATATCCGTAACGACGCCTTCACGCTGCTGTAATCTAATAGTTCCATCGTCCCTGAACCTACCGAGCACAAGTGAACCTCGCGAAAATTCATATGTTTGCGTGCCTTCTCCGAACAAGCTTGTATGAACACCACCAGATGCGATGACATCGCCTGCCGCAAGCCTAGTAAGTATCTCGTCGCGATCAAAATGTTCTATATATGAGACTGATGATGCACCAAAGATGTTTGATGAAAGACCCAAACCCGTTGTCGCAGCATTACGTTGTACAGTTTCTTCATTCAATACAAAATCAATACCGCTTTCGTCTGTCAAGCCTACAGCAAGCCGTTCACCCAAAGTTGAATCAAGTTCTAAATTGCTTTCAGTCGCATCAAACCGTTCTTGCGGGAATGATGTTTGGCCCAATATGTCACCAATGATTGCCGTTACACTAATATTACCAGCAGCCGCAGGGTCACCATCTAGAGCCTGGATCTCAAACTGATAGGTGTTATTATTTGGTACGGCGACTTCAAATCTACCGTTTCCAACCGACTCTGGGAATGCAAATATTCCTGTCTCATTTTCAAATCCGGCTGTTCGACCACTATAAGTCAAAGCGCTATAGGAATCATTAATGTTGCGAATTGCCGATATTGCCGCACCGGCAATTGCATTCCCTAAACCGTCTTCGACCACGCCGCTGATACGTGAAAAGGAATCGCTGAACGCAACGTCACCAGCTTGGAGTTGTGAAATTGGCTCTGCGCCTTCGCCTTCAGGATAAATCTGTGACGAGGCTGCAACATCATCAATATGTAATGAACGGTTCCGAATCTCGGCTTCTGCATCCTGAATATCAATGAAAGGGAACATTGTCGCACCGGACCCATTCGCAGCAGAAATTTGGTTTATAAATGAATGATTTAAGCCATGCGAATGGCCAAATTCATGCGTAGAAACCGCGTCAACATCTGCAGCGGAACCAGACGGTGTGCCGATTTCCCAATCTACGTCCAGCCCAAATTGTACATCATTGTCCAAAATCGTACCCGCACGGTAAAAACCCGCCGGAAACTCAATATCGCCGTCACCGTCAATATCTGTGCAGACATTCTGACCTTCAACGATGGGGTCATAGACATCGGAGTCTCCGTCTAAGTCTAGGTCTTCACCTGCAATAAAGTCTGTATCCGCAATTAAAGAGGTTGATGGTGATGAAGCCAGCGCCGTAAATCCAGGATCTGTGATGAACGTTACCTCATTTATAAAATCTCCGCCAATCCTAGGTCGATTGCCCAAGTCAGTGCGATTCGTGATATTCATTTCAATATAAGATGTCGGAACTCTATTCCAGCGGCCCAACCCTCGTTGAACAACATTTGCTAACGTATTAGCATCAATAAAATCTGCCGCCCCTTCATTTGCACCCTGATTGGTATTGAACGTATATTCAACCGAGGCACAACGTTCATCCCAGAAAATTCCAACAACAGGTCGCACACCGAATAACGCCCCGCCTTGTGAAGGTACTGGGATGGTACGGACGGACGCTGCAATTGTGTCGAGTTGACGTCCCGGCCCAATTTGCTGAGCAAAAGCCAGATCG
Source organism: uncultured Caulobacterales bacterium (assembly GCA_964587545.1). GTDB lineage: Bacteria > Pseudomonadota > Alphaproteobacteria > Caulobacterales > Maricaulaceae > JACOMS01. The sequence continues at coordinate 58,016 of CAZPLJ010000003.1, forward strand.
ACTGTAAGAGCTCCAAACGCACTCCCTAATAAAATATGTTTTAACAAAATATTTTCTCCCTTCCCCATTTTAGCGTCTAATATCAGGCGTGTTTGAATTGTTACGCGTATCTGAAATGACAGAAAGCGCGTTATCTAATGTGATCCGGCTACCATCACCTGTTGGAAGCGTTACCATATCTACACCATTCGCATTTTCATAAACGACAAATCTGCCTTGGTTATATCCAAGAATATCATAAGTGCCCTGCGCATTAGCTTCCGACAAAAATAATAGGTTTTCCTGATTTGTGAAAAAACGGGGTGAACCCGCATTAACTTCTGCAATTTGCAAACGGCCCATTTTTCTCTCGCCGCCAGCTGTTGCCACGACTATGTTCTGACCCACATTACCAAATGCAGATTTCGTGACGCGAAATGTCGTCAATGTATAGGTTTGCCCATTACGGAACTCCGTGGTTACAGATTCTGCTGACGCGACAACACATGCGCTCGCTTGGTTGACCAATTCGTTAAAATCCAATGGTGAAAGCGACGTCGCTGTCGCTTGGGACGCAAAAATCAGCGATAAAGCCGCGCCCATACCTAAAGTTAAATTTTTGAGTTTCATACCCCTACCTCATTTATAGATCTTAAAATTGAAATTGATTCTATTTAAAGTTTAACCGATGGGCCCCCAAATATGTGATAATGCCCATTATTAGGATTTTGTTTACATATTCGCGCAGCGATAACAAGACCTCTATTCAGTAACGACCCGTGATCATCATAGGCGTCCTCATGATAGAGGCTGCGCATTTTCACATGGTCATGCCTGTCTGCTGCATTGCAATAGGCATAAAGCAACTCAGTGATTTCATGCTTGTCGAGCATGGCATCGATACGTTCATTCCGTGTCATTAAACTCTCCTAAATTGCTAATTTTTGAGCTATTTTTTTCATGACGAAATTTCCAAAGCGAGGCATAAAACGCATGATGAAATGAAATATGTAGGCGTCTTTACCAATCTTTACGCGCTTTTTGTTGGTTTCAATGGCGCGAATAATTTTACCAGCCGCAAATTCCGCATCGACACCTGTTTTATGAGCGATGTCAAAGTTTTTTTTTGCCTGTTCAATGTCGTCAGATTCTTCGAGCGTCGCCAAAATCATATTAGTGCGTATGGCGCCTGGATGCACGCTGGTGACGCCGATGTTTTTCTGTCCCCATTCGGCCCAGAGACTATCTGTTAGGAGCTGAACCCCGGCTTTGGTGGCGCAATAGGACGATTGACCTGGTAGGCCTAAAAATGCGGACATGGATGATAGATTCACAACATGTGCGTCATCGGCGTCACTCAATGCTTTGTCGAACAAATGACACCCATAAATCACACCCCGTAGATTTATCCCAACCATGCGGTCCCAATCGTCAAGGCTATGGGTAGAAAAGCTTTTTTGCAGTGTAATACCCGCATTGTTTATGAGGATATTTACGCCGGCATGGCGCTCCAGAACATTCTGCGCGAATTGGGTCATAGCCTCGCGGCTTGTGACATCCACAACATGTGTGGTAACAATACTCGATGATTGAGCTAGGCTTTTCACAGTCGAGTTGAGAGCCTCTTCAGAGATATCAGCAAGGGCTAAATGGCAACCTTTTTTGGCGAGCCCGCGGGCGAGCGCTGATCCTAATCCGCCGCCTGCACCTGTGATAACGGCAACGGTTTTGTCCGTGATCTTCATGATGTTTTCCGTGGATTTCGTTTTTCGCCCATATCCGTATGATAAAAGCTGTCACCTGTTTTAAGACCCCATCCAAGCATACGATCAAACGCGATGTGCGAGCCCCATATTAAGGCAATGGGCATAAGTTGTGAGGGCAGGGTGGGTCCATTGATGGCTTTGAGTGATCCAAAATAGGCGAGAGCCACCAAGAGTATGGGCCAGATATACCAATGAGTTAGATTATATAATATGCCGCCGAGCCTGTGGCTTTTGAGATATCCAATTGCGCCTAGGTCGGGAAGGAAAAACAGGAGAATGAAAAACAGCCATCCAAAGCCGGATAGGTAATAGGTCGCGATACAAAATATAAATATGGCTAGGCCTTCGAGCCGTCTATGTCTCACTGGGTTGTTAGGCAGCATGGCTGGCCTCCTTGTCATTTAGCACACAACGAATGCCGTCGGGATGTTGGATTAATGGAACACAATAATTACAGTGTGTGCAGCCGCTGTCATAGTCCACATCAAGTGAGGCATTTTTTACAAAGTTTGGGTCTTTAAGGATCGGGCGACCGATTTGAACAAAGTCAAACCCCGCTTCAAAAACACGGTCAATATCCGCCCGTGTTGATACGCCGCCAACATAAATTACCGGGCAGGACACGGACGCTTTTATGCGCTTTGACGCGTCTAAAAAATAGGTCGCTTCATAGGGATAGCTTTTCCACAAGGCAGGGCCAACGAGTTTCAAAAGTGTTTTGATAAGCGGGTTAGATTGCATGTCGGCCATGCCTTTGGCGATAGTCTGTCCGCGAAAGAGATACATGGAATTATAACTGGATGTTCCCGCGCTTGGTATGATCCCGTCTATACCCGCTTTATCAAGGCTTTTCGCGACCTCGAGGCCTTGTTCATAAGTGATCCCGCCTTTGACGGCATCTGTCATGGATATCTTACCTAGGATTGGAAAGTTTGGGCCAACTTCGTCTCGGGCGGCCGCCAAACAGGCAAGGGGCACACGCATGCGGTTTTCATGGCTTCCGCCAAACTCATCTGTGCGTTTATTGGTTTTCGGACTAATGAATTGAGACAGTCCATATCCATGCCCAAAATGAATTTCCATCGCGTCAAAGCCGACATCTTTCATGAACCTCGCAGCATCACGGTATGTGTTGATGAGGCCGGTTATGTCTGAGTGGGTCATAGCCGGGGCGATCGGGCGACCAGCCGTAAGACCAATACCAACAAACATCTTGGACGGACCTTTGGGGGGTTGATCTTTTTGAAGCGCTTTGTTTTGTGAAAAATGTCCGCAATGCGTGACTTGACCTGATACTTTGACCCCAGTTTTTTTAAGATCAGAAATCATAGAACTAAGATCATCTTTAATCTCGTCTCTTAACCACATCATGGATTCCATAATCCGCCCGTCAGCTTCTGTGGTGCAGTATGAAATCGTGGTCATCCCAATGCCACCTTCGGCGATCTCCATATGAAAATCTTTGAGACGTTTGCCGGGAACACCGTCAGGCGTCATGCCTTCAAAAGTTGCGGCTTTAATAAAACGATTTTGCAAGTCGAGCTTACCCAGCTTCGTGGGCTGCCATGGATCTATCTTAGACACGACCTATTGCCAAAAATTGGGCCTTATCGGACATTTTCATATCGTAATCTGAGCTCATATATTTATGGGTAAATTCACCAATGGTTGGAAAGCTGCTGTCACTGAGTCCAAGGTCTTTAAATACAGCATTCAGCTCTGGTACTGAGTAGGCGCTTAAGAGCGGTTCCCCCATCCCGGAGACAATTTTTCTTAGACGATCTAAAGAGTCACTCTCGGACACAACCTCTTTATATTCGGGTTGGACGAAATCCATAATCAGAGAGCTTTTCGGCGGGAAACTCGATACGACTTTGATAGTTTCCTTAACGGCTTTGTCGGTGAGATACATCTGCACTCCAAGCCAGGAAAATACAGTGATTGCGTCCGTTGAGACACCACCATCTGACAAGGCTTTCATCAAGGTCGTATTTTCAAAATCAAATGGGACGAATTTTAGATTTTTAGGTATCGGAATTTTGGCGTCTGAAAGCTGCTGAAGTTTCCAGCTTTGGGAGTCCGGATGATCAACTTCAAACACATTGATGCCTGAGCAAAGATCTATTTCCCGATAGGCGGTTGTGTCCAGTCCCGCGCCGAGAATAATGAATTGGGTCGCGCCTTTTAATTTAGCAGTGACCAATTCCTCCTCAACTAGACGCGCGCGGGCACAGACAGAATATTCAATATTCTTAACGAACAATTCCGCTGTTTCGGTATCGCTCATAGCTGCAAGAGACTTTTCGATCATGCCGAGGTAGCTACGGATTTGGTCATGCGTTCCAAGCCCAGACACGGCGGCCGCAAGACTGTCTTTGAGTATTTTGGGCTTTGGCGCATCAATGAAATGTCGCGCCCGTAACGCCGCTACCATCAAAGCCGTTTGTGAGGGTTTACCCGCTTCCATGTTTAAAGAGGCAAGCCTTCCGGCGCCCCAGGTAACATGGGTATATAGGTCCCCGCTGTCCAGCCACCATCTACGGCTAGCTCGGCACCGGTAATATAGGAGGCCGCATCACTGGCTAGAAATAAGGATGCTCTTGCAACTTCTTCTGGGTCGCCAATACGCTGTAATGGTACCCGCCTGAAGATTTGATTGACCTCTTCTTTGGGCCGCCCCGCCGAATTGCCCATCGGTGTATCGACGCCACCTGGGTGGACAGAGTTTACTCGTATTTTATCGCCGCCTAATTCGTAAGCCAGACCTTTGCTCACCCCGCGCAAGGCCCATTTGGATGCCGTATAAACTGTCAAACCATTACAGCCTCTCAGACCGTCAACAGAGCTAATGTTAACAATGGAGCCACCGCCAGCTGCCTTCATATGAGGCGTTACTGTTTTTATGCCTAACAATGGACCCTTTGTATTCACGCCAATCACGCGATCAAAATCATCAGGATTAAAAGCTTCAATGGGTGTGAAATGAACAAGACCAGCATTATTGATAAGAATGTCAATTTTGCCCCAACGTTTCATGACATCATTGACCATGGCTAGCCAGTCACGTTCTTTGGAGACGTCCATTTTTCTAAAAAACGAATTGCGACCCAAAGATTTCGAGACGGCACGTCCTTTGTCGACATTCACATCGCCAAGAGCGACCTTCGCGCCTTCTTCTTTAAACAATCTTGCTGTGGCTTCACCCATGCCTTGAGAGGCACCTGTGATAATGGCGGTTTTTCCCGCAAGCTGACCTTTGGCCATTACATGGCCACCGCAGGATTAGACTCGTCCAGATCAACATAGAATTGACGGAAATATTTACGCCAAGCCAGAATAGGGCCGTCCCCGTCACATAAGAGAGGTTTTGGCCGGTATTTCTTATTATCCCAAACGATTAAATCAACGGACTCAAATCCTGCGGAGTCTTCGCCCTCGGCTTCGCCGATCGAATGTTGATAGAGATGCTGAGCGAGGGCGGCTTCTTTGGAGCCTTCCGGATATTTCTTCCATGTAAACATCATGCGCACGCGTGACATTTCCTCGTCAGTTGGCGTCGGTGTAGCAAACATCAGCATCGAAACCCCGTCTTTTGTATGACGATTGAGAGGGATTCCCGGGCCATGAGATTCACCGACAATATAGCCGTTCATGATATCATAATGCCAGATATGACCTTCTGCCTTGGCTTCAACACTGGGTATAATGGGGGCGCCGTGAAGGAATTTCAGATGTGGTGTATCAACTGAATTTTCACCCATCTCCTGAATGCAAGTCCCTATATCCCAATAGTGGTATTTAACTTCGACGTGATTATCAGGATCTTCCATTTCAGGAACAACGGGAATTTCCCACATCGGCTCAACGCCTTTAGGGTGATACCACGCCCAAATCGCACCGTATTTTTCAACAACGGGTAGAGCTTTTAGAATGGGCTTTTTGCGCGCAACGCCCGGCATGACTTTGCCATAAGGTATCTTTTTACACCAGCCTTCGGAGTCAAATTCCCAGTTATGGAAGGGACACTGAATATTACCGCCAACGACCTTGCCGCCATGTCCTAAATGGGCTCCCAGATGCGGACAGAATGGGTCCGTCATGCCAACTGAGCCGTCTTCACCGCGGAATAAAACCCATTCCTTGCCAAAGACTTTTTCTATCTTAATCTCGCCTTCTTTAAGCTCGTGAGAGAAATGGACATTGTACCATCCGTAAGGAATGGGAAATGGACAGCGTTCTAGCTCATCTCCAGTTTGAATTGTATCGATTTTACTCATGTCTTCCTCCTGTTCTTATGCGGCGTCCATGACTTCGGGAGTCAAAGCGGTTGCCGGATTTCGTTCTCCCACTACCTTGACCTTAAAGCTCATAGCTGGGCCGGGGGTTGGGAATGATTTTGTTTTAAGTTGATAATCGGGTGTTTCCAAAGTGAGATCCAAACGATGGAAGACCCGAGATATTAGCATGCCCATTAGGACTTCTGCCAAGTTCTGACCTAAGCAAGTATGAGGCCCACGGCCAAAGGGCGAATAGGCGCCCGGGCTCATATGTTCCTTACGTTCTTCATTATAGCGCTCAGGATCATAAGCTTGATGATTTGGAAAATACTCATCCATGAAGTGAGGGACTGACGTTCCTATAATCAACATCTCATTGGCCGGAATTTTGAAACCTTCAAATTCGATTTCTTTTGTTGTCGTGCGCATTTGACCAACCGCGACAGGCCATAGTCGCATCGACTCTTTGATGCATCCTTGTATGTAATCGAGATTTCGAACATCCATGGATGTCACCGTGCCTTTGGCATAAAGCGCGTCAGCTTCGGCTTGGACTTTCTCTAAAACGCCCGGCGTTTTTAATATCCCGTATACGGCGCCAGAGACCGTATTCGCTACTGTATCCAGACCTGCCACATATGGTCCAGTCAGAAGGACAGCGAGATCGCGTTTTTGAACAAACTCCGGATCATCAAAATGAGCTCTCATGATATCGCCCAATAAGTTTTTAGGAAGCGTTCCGTCTTCAGCATGTTTCATAAACCGGGCGACGGTTTTTTCACCCAACTCATCCACGCGCTTGCTGGCTTTTTTAAATCGCGGGCTTTGTAAATACCATTTGGGTTTTACCCGTGCGACAAGCACATTAAGCAAGAAGAGGATGTTGATCCGTATGTCTTTGACATATTCAAGCGGAGCGTCACCGCTCATCAATTCGCCGATGACCTGAACGATCATATATTGGAAAGCTTCTAGTACGCCTGTTTTCTCACCGACGACCCAATCTCGCGCGATGGAGTCGTCAATGAAATGAGAGATTTTATGATATTGGCCTTCGGCCGCTTCTCGCGAGAAACCTGCGCGCATGATGCCACGCATACGCCTGTGTTCTTCCCCGTCGATCTGTGTCAAAGTTTTAGAGGCGCCAAAGTGATTGACAAAATCATCCCAAAACTCTTTTGATCTTAAACCGTCTCGTCCGGCTTTCGTTGACATGAATTTGGCGGCTTCGGCGCCCGCGATCACATATTGTTTTCGACCAAATACATTGACCTGATAAACGGGACCATATTCTTCGTAGCATTTGGCGAAAAACGCCGCCGGGTTTTTCCCCATTTCAATTGTGCTGCCAACGAATGGAATACCTTTTACTTTTGGAATTGGTTTGTCGACTACATTGTCCATAGTCATGCCTCCCCAAATAATGGTGTTGTGTCGCCGATTTCATGAGAGAATGCCTGAAATACGGATCGCATTAGATTGTCAGTTTTGTCTTCTGGTGTTTGCGTGAATATATCCATCACTTGTGACATCAACGGAAAGTCACTGGCATCTAAGCGATTAAACTGCCGTCGGGCGACGACATCGACCGTCTCGTCTTGGAATTCAAATTCCCTCTGGCGAACTGTTTCAACCGCACCGCCATAAGCGATCAAGCCAATCTGATTGAATAATTTCATCGCCGCATCGGGTGTAATATTTCTATCGGACATGGAATTTAGAAAAGGTTCGATGAGCTTGAAATGCACCTCAAAACCAAAGTCTGTCGGTGTCATTGAATTGATATAGGTTGGGTTGTCAGCCAACAGCGCCATCAAGCCAAATACATAATCTCGTGCAAGCTCAGACCAATGCTGCCCATTATCAGCCGGGAGAGATACATCGGATAGGGCATGTACAGCCGCCGCCCTCATGAGCATTTTACGGCTGTCATAATATTGGTAGAGCGTTGCCGTACCGACGCCGAGATGAGTCGATAACTTTTTCATGGTTATATTTTCGAGACCTAACTCGATTGCGGCATCAAGTATGGCGTCATGCGTCAATAGTCGTGGGCGGCCAAAATTAGGTTTCTTAGCGTTTGCAGGACTCATAGCGACTTTCCGAACGTTGTTCGGATATTCGACTATCCCCTCTTGTAAGTCAATGAAAAAGGCGCATCATGGAGCTTAATAAAAGGAGAAATTATTCATATTCTTTCGACATCTGAGCTGGACAAGTTGTGGAAGTCACGGCCCAATCTTGATCAGTTTGGGCCGACATCCGGCATGCCTTGTCTTGCGTTTGAGCTCGGCAAAAGTGATCCGTTGATAAGTGAATGGCTATCTTGTTTGCCATGTGCCGTCATTGGGCTGGGCGAGGGTGTTTTATCAACGGCCTGTGATGTCGTGTTGTTAGATGAGACAAAACTCCCGAAATTAGTCGAGAATATAACGAATACGCCTATGGCCGCGATGGTGTTGGTTCAGCACCTTAGAGCCTCGGAGAACTTATCAATCAAAGACGCTTTAACGGCGGAGAGTTTTGCTTACGGAACATTGCAAACCGGGCCTGAGTTTCGGCGTTGGAAAGACAGCTATCAGGGAAGCGAGCTACCTCAGGAAGAAGGTTCGCCGCTATTGTTGGAATTTAATAAAGGCAGATTAGAATTAACATTCAATCGACCCAAATCACAAAACGCTATTGGGGTAGAAATGCGGGATGCCTTATGTGAGGCTTTCGATTTAGTAATCGTAGATCCGTCGATCACAAAAGTCATCTTAACAGGGCAAGGAAATTGCTTCTCAACGGGCGGCGCGATTGAAGAGTTTGGACAGGTTTCTGACGCCGCCACAGCGCATTGGATTAGAAATCTTCGATTGCCCGCTCATCGCATGGCGCAAATTCGCGATAGATTGCATATGCATGTTAACGGCGCTGCCGTGGGAGCTGGTGCTGAAATATTGGGATTAGCCGCTCGTGTGACGGCAAGTCCAAAGACTTGGTTTCAGCTACCCGAGCTTAAATACGGGCTAATCCCGGGCGCCGGCGGGACGGCAGGCTTGCCCCATAGAATAGGAAGGCAAAGACTGGCGTATTGGGCTCTATCTATGGAACGTATTAATGCAAAGACGGCTCTAGACTGGGGGTTGATTGATGAAATTATCTGATCGAAAAACCAGTTTTCCATCAATCCATGTCGCGGCGACATTACCGCTTTTACCTAAGAGGCAAAGATCAGCCCTCTCGCCAACTTTAATTCTCCGCGGCTCTGCCCCCGCCTTATGTGCAGGTTTAAGATAGGCATTTAATGCCTGTTTATGTTTGATTTTTTCATCCGTGCCGAAACCATCAGGCCTATCGACGGCGGCTTGAATTACCGACCATGGATTAAAATCTTCAAAAGGAGCATCGCTGCCAAAGGCGAACGGAATGTCGGCGTTAAAGAAAGATCCAACTCGCCACAAATTTGGATGATCAAGTTTTTCAACATCTCGACGATAGGCATCTGCGCGAGCTTTAAGAAAATGAGGTTGTGTAACGACGGTCAGTCCGAGTTTTTTGATCCACGTAAGGCTGTCCTCTGTTACAATTGCAGCATGTTCTATCCGGTCGTCTGGGTGAACGCCCGCCATTTCAATAGCGGATAAAGTCAGCATTAATTCGGCCAGCGTCACGCAATGCGCCGCAACAGATCGACCAGCATTATGAGCGCCCTTAATTTCGTCTGTCAGTTTTTCAAGCGACGGTAAATTATAGTCGTGATAATGCAGCTTTAACGGCCCCGCCAGAGGCAGACCGTCCAACTCTCTTGTCCCCATGATAGATAGTTTAAGCGGTTTCAGGTTTTCGACAAGGTAATCATAATCCTCGCGATTATTGGTTGGCGTCACCTCCGTGATACCTGTTATCCCATATGAGAGTAATTTATTTACAAGCAGCTTCAAATCTGGGCGTTCACCATTGAGGGCTCTGCGAAGTTTTTTGTCGCCATCCACCAATTGCCCATTCTCGGGAACCCAATTTCCTAAAATGTCAATGGCGTGGCTATTGAGTATCCACATGCGCCCGCCGCGATGCTGAATACGAATAGGGCGTTCAGGGCCATGTTTATCGAGCCATGCGCGATCTACGAATCCAATGCTGTCATGATAGCCGATGCCTCTGATCCATCCTTTACCTTTTATATCCCGCAAGGCGTCTCTTAAACCCGTCGTTGTCGTTATCTCTGGAGGACCACATTTTACAGAATTCATCGCTGCCGCGGTTGCCTGAATGTGGATATGGTGGTCATGCAATCCTGGAATAAGCGAGCCCCCTTGACCATCAAATTCATTAGTGTGATTTAATTGCTTCCCTAGGGCTGTGATGACCCCTTTATCGATCGCGACATCAACGAATTCACCGTCCACATTTACATTTATGATTAGCATAGAGCCGATCTCACCACATCGCGCATGGACAGATCAATCAGGCAGCCGCCGCCATTTACCCATGTTTGCCAAACGGCCAGAGCGCCCGAAATACCCGTCAGCGGGTCAGCTATAGCATCTCCGCAGAAGTGGTCTTTTCCAAATGAGAGCCCAGCATCGACGCCAATATCGTCTCCAAATCCAATCCAGTTACCTTCAGGTTCAGCGCGCCCGTAAGCTGTAATGCTGAGCCAAACCTTTCCTGGGCGTTTAGATATCATGTGTTCTGCCACAATATCCATTTGTCGAAGCGCGCGAGGACGTGAAGCTTCGATGACGATATCCGCGTTTTCAATCAGAGACTTAAAATCAGCCATAGCTTTAGCAGACTGTAAATCAAAAGATTGTTGCTCTTTGAGTCCATTAAGCGTTTCAAAAAATTCTTCATTACCGTGTCTTGCCCCATCGGGTCGCGACGTGCTTTCCACTTTGACAACTCGGGCTCCCATATGGCCGAGCAATCGTCCAACTAAGGGTCCTGCCCACAAAGAGGATAGGTCCACAATAAGGGGCGGTGTCTTGGGGGTTTGTGATTGGCCGAAATGATGTAGCCTATAATATTCGGATGTGGGCATAGCTTGTTGATCAAGCCCTATAGCTAAACCCAGCTCGCGCCCTCTTATTGTGAGCTCTTTTGCAGAACGCGTGTTAACAATCTCGCTCAGCTCGTCCCAATTATCAATCTTACGTTCAACCTCCAGCCAAGCCGGCATGAGCTCCCAATCATCCTCTCTGGCGAGGTTAAGTGCGATGCGGCCATCCAGACAGGGAACCAAGTGACATGAGCCACCGGCACCTATTTTGCTCGGGCTTGGCAATCCCATTATGTCGGCGCGTTCCGATAATAAGTGAGAGCCTTTTCCTGTAAAACTACAGGAGCCTAAGGCTTTTAGCTCAGCTAGGTTTTTATCAGCATAAGCCTTTATTTCAGAGGGTATATGGAGCTCAGCCAGAGAAACTATCCCGGATGACACGGCGTAAAAGCTTGCCCGTTTCATTATAGGGGAGTTCATCCCATCGTTGAATAACAGAAGGGAGGCGAGAGCTGCGCAAATTCGACCTTACCATATCGCATAACTCGTCATCATCGACGTCACCTTCACAGACTATCGCTAGGCCGACGGCTTCGCCCCATTCTTCGTCCGAAACGGCGACGGCGGCTACATCCTTGATGGCGCTATGCTTGCGGATGACATCTTCAATCTCACCAGGTGAAATATTCTCCCCGCCGCGCACGATGACATCATCGGCTCGCCCGTCGATAAAGAGATAGCCATCCCCATCGACAAAGCCGCGATCTTTGGTGGGAAACCACCCTTCATCATCGAGTTGAGAGCCCATGCCTTTATATTCACCGCTTACTTGATCGCCGCGAACCCAGACCAATCCTAATTCTTCCGCGTCGCACATTACTCCGTCTTCATTGCGTATTTGCAATTCAATAGACGGGATGGGTTTGCCCGCAGAGCTTAGTCGACGGCGTATAGCAGGGTCATCACTCGCGAGAGATTCTCGATGATCATCAGGCCCGAGCATACAGATGGTTGCACTGGTTTCGGTCAAGCCATAAGCATTTGTGAAATTTACATGCGGGAGCAATGTCATGGCTTTTTCAATAATCGCGCGCGGCATTTTTCCCCCGCCATAAGCTAGATTTTGTAGTTTAGGCAGGTCAAGCTTTACACCTGAATGTTCCACAATTCTTTGCAACATGGTCGGCACTAAAAAGGCATGAGTCACATTCTCATTTTTGGCCAATCTGATCCAGTCCTCAGGCGTGAAGTTTGGAAGTTGCACCATTGTCCGGCCGGAATAGGTTGAGCTTAGTACGGCGGCTATCCCCGCAATATGATAAGGCGGCACAGTCAGCAAGGCGGCTTCATCTTCCGCGGCGCTCATAAATTCCACGGTTCCCAAAATATAGGCCATGAGATTGTCATGCTTGAGAATAGCAGACTTTGGTTCGCCCGTCGTTCCACTGGTGAACAACTCAACCGCGACAGCCCCGTCCTCATCCGGGGCGTTCATGTCGGTTATCTCGCCGCTACCCGCATGTTGCATCGAGATAGCTCGGATACCCGCAATATCGATACCCTGATCGGTCAGAAGCAGGGCGGGCGATGTGCGCTCCAGCAAAGATTTAAGCCTATCATCAGCCAAGCGGTAATTAAGCGGCACAAATTGCGTACCAGCTAAAGCGGCACCGAATAGGGCGGCGGGCATAAGAGGTGTGTTTTCAGATAGAAAGCCGATTTTTTCATTATCCTCAACCTGTCCGGCAACCGATTGAGCCATATTTGCCAAATCTGCAAAGGTAGCTCGACTTTCACCCGAGACTATCGCCTCGCGATGCCCCATAGCATCGGCGGCCATTTGCAGGATGAGATGAATATTCATTAGTCAGAGGAGGGGAGTTGCTTTGCCTGTTTCACGCCAAGCGCGACACCATTAATTTCGATAGTGCCATCTCCGCCACGTGTGCAAAGAAACTCCATTGTTTCACTTTCATCGACATAGCGTTTGCCAACCAATGTTCCACCAGATAGATCTGCATTAATATCGGATTTATCCGTCACATCGTCCGTGCTCATAGGGGCGCCGCCGCAACTGATCTCAACGTCCCCGGCGGGAGCCCGCAAGACCATGATTTGGGCATTGCAAACCGCGCTATTGAGTTTGGTTCCGGGTTTTAAGTTCAATCCCATGATTTATCTCCCGAGTATGGCCCCGGCTACGCCGGAGGCTATAAATGCTGTTTCTGCGCCTCTAATTTGATTGGCGGCGGTGCCGCGAATTTGGCGTACACCTTCGGTTATATTATTGATACCGTGAATGTAAGCCTCGCCCATCAGTCCGCCGTTGGGAGACAAAGGTGTTCTTCCATCTAACTCCAAATGTCCGTCTTTCACATAGTCATTGGCTTCGCCGAGACCACAATATTTAAAACCTTCTAATTGGCGAAGCACTTGCGGGGTGAAATTATCATAGATCATCGCCACATTCGTATCTTTGGGGGCAATGCCGGCTGAGGCTTCGAGGCGCTCCGCGATTTCCTCACTATTCTCCGTTCTTAACAAATCGCCTTCGTAAAAGTCTGAAATGATTTCATGGTTGAAATGTAAGGCATATTCAGCACCTAAAATTTTCACCGGGGTTTGCTTGAGGTTGCGCGCACGCTCAAGTGTGGTGACAACTATCGCACAGCCGCCGTCACTTTCTTGACAGCAATCTAATAATCTAAGCCAAGGCTCGATAATCCACCGCGAGTTTTGATGATCTTCCAGTGTGATAGGTTTTTCGTAAAACCAGGCGTTTGGATTCGTAGCTGCCGCTTTCCTGAAGGTGACTGAAATGCGACCAAGATCTTCAGAGGTCACACCATAGGTGTTTAGATAATGCCCACAAGACAAAGCTTCCCATGCCGCAGGCGTTTGCGCGCCAAAGGGAAAACACCATTCCAGAAAGGTTGAACTATGGGCATCAGGCGAGATATTCATGGCGGGTTGGCCAAACCGATATTGGCTACGCTCATTCATGGCCCGCCAAATAATGAAATAATCCGAGACCCCGCTTTCCACAGCCGTTTTGGCATGAAACAAGGTGGCGACCGATGCGCCGCCGCCTTGAGGTAAGCGGGTGGTATATTTAACGCGCTTACAGCCGAGTGAGCGCATGACATCAACTTCATCGGAATTGTCGATATAAAAGGTCGTCATGCCGTCAATCTCATGCGGGTTTAGCCCGGCATCGCGGCAAGCTGCGAGAATACACTCGGCGGCCAATTGTTGTTCGGAGCGACCGGACGCTTTGGAAAATTCGGTTTGGCCGATCCCGACGATGCAGGCTTGTTGTGATGCATCTACCATTAAGCGGGCCTAAAAATTGGAACGGCTTTTCCGCCGGATGTTTTGGCGAAATCAACTTCAACGGACATACCAAATTCAGGAGGTGTGTCGCTCTCAAAGTTGGACACCATACGCAAGCCTTCTTCAAGTTCTACCAAAATAACATAGGGGCTTTCCGTAAAGCCGAAACTCGCGGGGCGAACTTGTTTTATCCAAGACAATACTTTGCCTTTGCCTGAGAGTTTGACATAGGATTTTTCTGTGGTGTGATTAATTGGGCACATCGGGCGGGGCGGGTGCCAAAGCTTATCAGATCCTTCAAATTTCTGAGCCAGCAGCTCGCCATTTTCGCAGCCTTTCCAGAAAAAGGCCGTATCTATGCGTTGTATAGGATCAGGTCGCATCACAACCCCCACGGGTTTTCGAGTTCTTTTTGACCGGGCAAAGGTGGGTCACACAAAATGGCCGTTGTGTTGGCCATTTCTAATATTTCTTTTTCGCTATAGCCCACTTCTTCGAGGATGGATTTCGTGCAGTCTCCAACAATGAGAGGCGGCAAATTTATCACTCCGGGTGTATCAGACAATGTATAGGTAAAGCCAATCTGTTCGAGCTTACCGACATAACGGTCTTCATATTCAACCGTCCAGCCTTTGGCTTTGTAATTGGCATTGTCATAAATCGACTTCGAAATTTCGCCGTCTGAAATTGCGGCGGGGACGCCTGCTTTGGTTAGGTCTTTTATGAGGTCTGCTGATCCTTTCGACGCAAAGGCAGAGATTTTATTTGTTCCAGCTAAAGCATCAAAGGCTTTGCGATGGGTATCATTAATTGCGGCAACCTGAATCCATTTGCCGTCCCCGCATTTATAGAGGCGGTAATAATCCCCGAAACCTGTCTGATCGGCGTTTAGGCGTGGGCGATCAACTGGAGAACCGTCTGCGCGCGCTACGCTGTGACTGGAATTGAGAAGACAGGCATTGACAATCGATGTGTCAACGAATTGGCCTTTGCCTGTGCGTTCGCGCTCCATAAGGGCGTTGCAAATTCCGACTGCGGTCAAGAAGCCGTTGCCTGTGTCACCCAAAGAGGTAAGTGACCAAACGGGGTGCGTATCTCCGCCGGCATGTAAGGCCCCGTCTTCATGCTGAACCCCGGACAAGCAGGCACCTGTCTGATCATTACCGGGCAGGTTTTTACGCGGGCCGTCTTCAAAGCCGCGAGAGTGACAATAGATCAGACGCGGAAATTCCTTTTTGAGTGAAGCGTAGTCCAGACCCATGCGCTCAACCGCCGGATAGCGCATATTATGTTGCACCACATCGCAGGTTGCGATTACCTTCTTCATAGCTTCCAAGCCTTTGGGATGTTTTAGCATTACGGCAAAGCTACGCTTATTT
The DNA here is from genome assembly GCA_964587545.1 of uncultured Caulobacterales bacterium. GTDB lineage: Bacteria > Pseudomonadota > Alphaproteobacteria > Caulobacterales > Maricaulaceae > JACOMS01. The sequence continues at coordinate 73,734 of CAZPLJ010000003.1, forward strand.
CTGTTGGCCATGGCCGCGATATGCGTCTTATGCCAATAGCTGTCCCACAGCGTATTCATCTTGATGACATCCGCACCCATATCGCCCAGCAATTGACAGCCAAAGGGGCCCGCAATTGCGAGGCCCAGATCAAGAACGCGTATGCCGTCTAGCGGACCTTTGCCTGTGGGTTTGGCAGGCACTTTGTGTGTGTCTGGAACGGGCAGGGAGGCGGCATAGGATTTCACGCTTTCTGTGTCGGCTCCTGTGTCCCGAGTGGGGCCCTTTATCTCGCCCTGAGAATTGCTAAGCTTATAGCTGATGCCGACCTGATTAATCGGGCCGAGTTCAGGATCATTGACCGTCGCCACGCAACCATCATCCATCAGCAATGGATCGGTCAAGCTTTCCTCGACCGAGCGACAGGGTTGCATTGTCATATTACCAGTGGCGGCGGCATCTACCCAATCGTCGCAATTAAATTTACCCACGGCATCTGCCAGAATGGGCTGATAATGCGCCATCACCAGAAGCTCTTCCGGGCCAATACCGAAACGATCAGGATCGTTCTGCACGGTCAGGTCAGGTGAGGCGTTGAGCGTATCACCTTTTGAGGCTTCCAAAATGAAACGCGGGTTAGGCACCCAGTTATGCAGCCATTTTCCGTCGGCACATTTGAAATGCCCTTTGGGGGAGCGCGACCCCATAATCCACGTATTAAAGCCCTGACTGTCAATGTTATCAGCTCGCTGCCAAACACCCGAACAGCAGGCCATAGCGCCTTGTTGCAAGGATGTGCTGACCTTTTGGCCGCGACCCGTTTTTTCTCGCGCGAAAAGCGCGGCGGAAATCCCTGTTATGGCGGAGAAAAAAGCACCCATGCTTGGCCATTTGGACGCTACATGAAGCGGGCCGTCTCTATTGGCGCCTTGCACCCAGTTTGGATCAATTTCCACGGCGTCCGCAAATGGGTCTTCGCGGCCTTGCATATGATTTAGCGCGCCTTCAGGCCAGCCGCGCTGCTCCCACTGAATACCAGACGTGGCAGCGACAATCGCGTCATAACCAGGACGTTCATCATCATCGCCGTAACCTGTGATCGAGCAATAGATCAGTTTCGGATTAAGCTTGGCCATCTCATTATAATGAATCCCCAGAGCCTTGGTCTTTCCGGGTGTCATGCTTTCAATCAACACATCCGCATCAGCCACAAGTCGTTTAAACAAGGCCATATCGCCAGCGTCTTTGAGGTTAAAAACCGCGTTTTTCTTACCACGATGCCAAACTTTATAGCCGAGCAGTCCATCAAACGGGTCGCCTTGCGGGCGTTCAATGCGGGTAACATTGGCCCCATGATCGGCCATCAACATGCCTGTCAAAGGCCCGGCAATGCCCCAGCTTAGATCGAGCACATTGAGACCAGATAAAACTCCCGCCATATGGGTTCTGCCTTTTTCTTATTGACTTTCCGAACGTGATTCAGAAAAGAACAAATTGTTAGCGTCGTCAAGGCGATAAACAGACAAAATCGAGGATTGTATGCCTAAATTAAATGTCACAGCCTTGGACGGGACTAAGTCGGTGATCGAGGCCGATGCGGGCACCATCATGATGGAAGCTGTGCGTGACGCGGGATTGGTGGATGCAACCTGCGGCGGCGCGGCAAGTTGCGGGACATGCCATGTCTATTTTGCCGATGAAAATATGGCCGGTGAGCGCACGGAAGATGAAGGCTATATGCTTGAGGCCTTGGAAGACTTTGTCGAGATAAAAGCTTCGTCACGTCTTTGCTGTCAGGTAACTGTAAGCGCTGATCATGACGGCATTGATCTTGAGATTGCGCCCCAAGCTTAATGAAAGAGGGTCTCACAGTCGAGATAAGTCCAGGATTTAATCTGACGGCGAAATATTATCCGGCTAAACCCCCCTCTACTAAGCCGCTTTTGTTTTGTTTGCCGGGCGGCGGCGTCACGACCGACTTTTTTGATCTTGCCCCAAATTATAGTTTCACAGATCGTATGACAGAGATGGGCTTTGACGTGATGACGATGAACCATCCCGGAACCGTCGATAACCCCTTACCTAAGGACCATGGGTTTTTGGAACCGCGTCAGGCCGCCGACTATATCTATAAGGCCTTGTCGCAACTTATTCCTCCAACGCGACCCTTGATAGGGCTTGGACATTCTATGGGCGGCATGACGATTACGCTTATGCAGGGCAAGCATAACATTTTTGATGCCATTGCATTGTTGGGATCAAGTGCAGGCGGGCTGGATTTGGGATTAACGGATGCTGAGAAAACATATATTGATAATCCAGAAGAATTGGCCCGTGATTTAGAAAAACTGACATTGAATAAATTTGGCTCGGAATTCATTTCCTATCCCGGCGCAGGGCCAAGCGGGAGGTCCATTACTTTTGGCGGTGAGACGGAGGCGTTAAATCAGCGCTTACGGGAGGTCACCTGTACGCTTTTTGCGACGGGCGGAATGATGAGCATGGTGCGCGGCTCATTTATTAAAGAGGTCGAAGCTCTCAAGGTGCCTCTGTTTTTTGCCTTTGGCGATCATGACATCGGAATTCCGCCACAAGAGGTGCCCAAAGCCTATATCAACGCCGCGTCGACTGAACTCTTGGTCTTGGAGAATACGGGCCATAATCATATGGCGTTTTCGTCTATTGAAATGCTGTGCTCAAAAATGGAAGCGTGGGCTCAATCACTGGCTTGATAAAGCCGCTCGTACCTCAGCCAATTTATAATCCAGCCAATAAATCTCATAGCTATTATTGGTCGTCGCTTTCGCTTCTTTGAGTATATGTTCTAATGCTAGCTCCTTGACGCCCAGAGCCGGGCCATGGGTCGGCTCCTTTTCGAGAACAATATTTACCAGATGCAAAGCTTTGAGCGCTTGTCCGTCGGTCATATATTCCCCGGCCTTTTCCGTTAGCGCCAGATCGCCCGCCGCCTCGACAATATCGCCGTAAACCGTATCTATGGGCACATGATAAAGTTCCGTCGTTTTATCAAAATGGAACCATGTCATATAATATTCCCAAATGGATTTAACCGCCCAAGAAACTTTTCCGTGCTCCTGTGAAATATCAAGCTCGGCAGGTAATGAAATTTCTGCCATCAACTCCTCGACGCTTTTGCCCGCATTCATTCCGTCAACGACAGCATCATGCACATATTGGGTCGCGTCATGCATACGCTTTAACCCGTCATCGATGAGGGTTTTGTCGGTGATGGGATCACGGTGAGAGGGGACAATCACAAGTGGGTCCATTTCCATTATGACTTTCAAGGATTGGATGTATTCATAGGGCTTTCGAACTTTCTCCCCGCGCATCGTGAAGATGTTCGGGAATTGCGGATAAATCGGTCCAAAGAAATCTCCGCTAAAAAGCATGCGTTCTTTGGGAAGCCATAACACCAGATTATCATTGCCTTCCGCGCCGGGCAGGGCGTGAAGCTCGAAATCCCGTCCGCCTTGGGTGAATTTAAACGGCGTCCCATTGTGAACCGTGATTGTGGGTTCAATGCCGCCATAGGCAATCAAGCCGAGCTTCGGCGGTTCTTCGGGCATCCAAGGAAATAAGGTCCGGTTACGACCCCATTGATAGGGCTGCAATTCGGTGAGATATCTTTGTTCTTCTTTAAATTCCACATGTGCGACAATCTCCATGCCGGGCTCAAACCAAGCTTTTGTCCCACCCGCATGATCCGAGTGCGAATGAGACAGAACAATATGCGAGACGTCTAAGCCATCCATATGGGGTTTGAGTTTGTTGATATGTTGCGCAACTTGGGTGGGGAGACCTGTATCAAAGAGCACATGACCCTCAGCGGTTTTAATCAAATGCGTATTACCGACGCCAGTGGCTTGCCAGATATCGGGGCCAATTTGTCGGGCCATAATGGGGATGTTGATGAAGTCTGCCGCGACAGTGCCTGCCGCTTCGGGGTTAGAGGCGATTTGGGTCATCGCCGCTTCACCGATTTTATCAAGCGCTTTGAGTTGGGCTTGCTTACGGGCTTTGGGGGATAAGACGAACACAAGTCCGACTATGAGGGCAAGTCCGAGGATTGCCAGCGATATCCATTTGATGAGTTTACTCATAGATGATCCTGCCTTTATCGCCGTGGCGCTTTTGTAAAATCCGGGCGCGCACGCCGCTAACATAGCTGTCAAAGCCGTCCATATTGAGCTCCTCTGTCGGCACTACGGCATCGGCATAATCCATAGGGGCTCGCCAGCCCGGATGGGGGGTGAGGGCAACCCGCACACCATTGATAGGGTGTTGGGCGCGCCATAGGCGAATTTTCTCTGCCATGCGCTCGACATGTTCGGGATGGGTATCCGCCAGATTTGTCTGCTCGCCGGGATCGGCGATAATATCAAAAAGGAAGTTCTCGACCTCGGTGGAGGAGGATTGATGGTCTATGACTTGAACCAGCTTAAAACGGTCTTCCATTACGCTGACATGATAGCGGTTAAACATGGGGGAGTTTGATCCAAAATAAAGATCGCCTCGCGCAGTTGGGTCATCCCCGCGAATATCGGCCCAGCGGTTGATGCCGTCTATTGGTTTTTCATGGCCCATATTTACGCCCGCCATATTTGCGATAGTCGGGAATATATCCATAATGGAGACAACACTATCCGTACGCGTGCCGGCGGGGATTATATCGGGCCAGCGTATGACACCGCCTACGCGGATGCCGCCTTCAAAAGTCTCGAGCTTGCCGCCTCTATAGGGGCCGTTATCTGAACCAAATACTTCGATGCCGCCATTATCGGAAAAGAAAAGCACGATCGTGTTATCGGCCAAATTATTGTTATCGAGCGATTTCAAGATTTTGCCGATATTTTGATCGAGGCTATCTACCATGGCGGCATAGGTTTTCTTGGCAAAAGGCCTGTCGAGTCGGGTTGGATATTTGGCCTTTAGCGCTTCGGGGGCCTGCATGGGTGTGTGTGGGGCCAGAAAAGGAACATACAGGAAGAAAGGCTTGTTGGGATCGCGTATCTCATCGATAAAGCGCGCGGCTTCACCCCCGTGGATATCGGTGGCGTATTGGTTTTTCTTTTGGATCGAGATGCCATTTTCTTGCAGGTCATGACCCTTCGCCACGCTATGATCAAAAAAATCAATCTGTGTGTTTAAATGCCCGACGAAATGATCAAAGCCTCGACTATTAGGGACAAGCGGTTCGGTGGTGTGGCCGAGATGCCATTTGCCAACCATGGCGGTTTGATAGCCCGCCGCCTTGAAGCTTTCCGGCATGAAATGTTCTTCAGGTGAGACGCCGCCATTTTGCCACGGCTGAAATCCGGCATAGGCTGCACCAAGCTTCATCGGATCACGTCCCGTCATCAAAGCCGCGCGGGTAGGTGTGCAAATGGGCATCACGTAAAGACGCTCAAGATGAAGGCCTTCTGCGGCTAAGCGGTCTATATTGGGAGTTTGGATGTCACTGCCTCGAAAGCCGAGATCGGCCCAACCCAGATCATCGGCGAGTAGGATGATGACATTGGGTTGCGTTTCACGAATGGAGGCGGATGTGATGTTGGCTTCAGAGATAGGTTTAGTCTCAAGAGTTTTGGTGTCCTGACATCCAGCCATCAAAAGGCCTAATAGTAAAATTGGGAGGAAATAGCGCATCTTAATCCCGCATGATCACGCCGCCATTGACGTGCCAGGCCTGCCCGTTGACAAATACGGCGTCATCGGATGCGAGAAAGGCCACCATGCCGGCTATGTCAGAGGGTTGGCCTAAGCGTGTGCTGGGCGTATGGCGTTTGATGCCTTCAATATGTTTGTCGGTCATGTGAATGGCCACGGCCTCAGTCATGATTAGCCCGGGACATATCACATTGGCGCGTATGCCTTTTTGTCCCCATTTGCGCGCCACATGCCGGGATAGGGCATGGATGGCGTTTTTAGTCATGGCATAGGCCGGGCGTTGGTTCTCACCCGCAATGGCAGAGCCTGAGCTTGTATAAATCATGGAACCTCCACCTGTTTCCAGCATTGCAGGGACAGCATAACGGGTCGCGAGGACGTGGCTTTTGATATTGATCGAAAATGAGTTTTCTAAGGCGTCCGTTGATATATCAACGGCGTTACTATCTTCTGATGTGCCACCCGCCAAATTGGAATGATAGAAATCTAGGTGTCCATATGTATCTATGGCTTTGGCAATAATGGCTTCCTGCGAGGCTTCATCTGTTCCGTCTAAATGCACGGCCATAATGTCTCCGCCCGCGGCAGATATTTCTTGGGCAACTGCGTTGATTTCATCTTCGAGGATATCGCCGATCACAAGTTTTACGCCGTCCTCGCAGAGGCGTTTCGCTGTGGCCGCGCCTATCCCACGGGCGGCGCCGGCAATGATTCCGACTTTCCCAGAAAGGCCCCTCATGAGGCGGCCTGTAGGTGACGCGGCTTGCCATCGCCCTTTGCGTAATATTTGGAATAGAACATGCGGAACTTGGCGATGGGGCCATCTCCGTTACAGATCACAGGCTTGGGCTGATATTGTTGCCGGTCCCAGACGACCTTGTCCTGATCAAGCTGCTTATTGACGTCCGCTATAATGGCTTTAGCGACGCGGGCCATTTTGCCGTCTTTCTGAGATTTGGGCTGGGTATAGAGATAGCGTGTGTGGAGATGGTCTTCATCCACCGGCGTTATGCAGGCCACTAATAGCGTCTCGCATATACCCGTAAATCTCACCCAGTTTTGACCGGGGCCTTGGGACTTGGAGGTAATCATACCGTCCACCACACCTTTGGGTGTTCCCATTTTAGCCCGGATAATACCAGCTCGGTCCCAGTCTCCCCAGTGCAGCTCGCTTTCGGGCACATTGGCGGTGCCGTGAATGTAGCGAAAATGCGCCGTATCCACGCCGTTCTCCGCCATGTTCTGAATGGAGCCGTAAACGTTCCATTCGCATATATCATAATCCGACCAATCCGGATCAGTGCTTTCTGGCAATTCCACGGGTTCATAGAGCGGCGCGATATCCTCGGGATGATACCACATCCAGATCAGGCCGTTCATTTCCCGCATGTGATAATTGCGAGTGCACTTTTTGGTCACACGCGGCGGAATGCTTTCGGAATAGGGGATCTCTTTAACCGAGCCTTCCTCACCGGAATAGCGCCACGCATGAAAGGGGCATTCCAATAGATTGCCATGCACCTTGCCGCCATGTCCCATATGTGCGCCGAGATGACGACAAAAGGCGTCCAGCATACGCGGCTGTCCGTCTTCACCGCGCCAAATGGCCAGCTCGCGGGAGAAATAGCGCAAGGGTTTAACTTCACTGACGGCCAATTCATCGGACAATAAAAGAGGATACCACCCAAAGGGAAAACCAATATCCAGATTGCGTTCTTTCACGCTGAGCTTGTTTTTAATCGGCGCTTTGCGCCACTCAACCAGTTCTTCAGGGGACATTTTTTCCAGCACTTGCCAAACGGCAACGGGGGCCGTCCGCGCATCTGAGGCTGTTGAGATTTTATCAGTCATATTTATGTCTTAAATTTTAAACGAAATTACGCCGATTATATCCCTATTTCAACCGTTCAATAAGCCCTGTGCGTAATTTTTATGCGCGTTTTCTACGCATATCAGCAAATTTCAGACAAAATTTTACGGTTATGCGTAATTATCAATGCCAAACAATGCGCAAATTCTATATTGCTAGGCTCCATTAAGCTGCCTAAGATGATTTCATGACAAAAGATATGGACAATAAAGTCGCCTTTGTCACGGGCGGTAGTGACGGGATCGGTAAGGTCACGGCCAAGCTATTATGTGATCGCGGCGCGCGGGTTATTATTTGTGGGCGTCGGGCGGAAAAACTCGCAGAGACGGCCGATGAAATAAAAGCCAGCGGCGGGCAGATCGATATCCTAGAATTAGATGTCGGCGATCTAGACGCTTTTGAAAAAGCCATCACCGAGACAGCCCAAAAATATGGACGGCTAGACATGCTCGTCAATAACGCCGCCTCGACCCATTACGCGCCGATCTCAAAGCTTAAGCTGGAGCATTGGCAAAAGGATTTTCAGGTCAATGCCGATGCCGTCTTTGTCGGCACCAAAGCCGCGATGGCGGTCATGGAAAAGACGGGCGGCTCTATTGTCAATGTCTCATCTTCTTGCGGGTTAAGAGCGGCGCATAATATGGCGAGCTATTCGGCCTCCAAAGCCGCTCTCACACATTTTAGCGCTTGCGCCGCCATTGAGGGCGCGCGCTCCGGCATTCGCGTCAATGCCGTTGTCCCGGGACAGGTGCAAACCGCCGCCACCAAAGCCTTTGCCGAAAAAGCGCCGGAATTTGCGGCCAAGACGGAACAGGCCATACCCATGGGGCGAGGGGGAGAGCCCGATGAAATCGCGCACGTGATTGCCTTTCTGCTCTCCGATGCGGCTAGCTATGTCACGGGTACGGCGATCCCGGTGGACGGGGGCAAAGTCGCGCAGCTTTATCTCCCGTCATGACCTTAGAAGAACGCGTTGACCGGCTGGAAAGCCTAGATGCTATTAGGCAGCTTGTGTCCAAATATTCGCTCACCCTGGATATGCGTGATCTCGACGCACATGTGAATTTATTTGCCGACGACATACGCGTGAGCAAAGACAAGGTGGGACTTGCCCATCTCAAAGCCTGGCTGGATGATACATTGCGTCTCCAATTTACCGGCACGTCCCATCAAGTCGGCAACCATGTCATCGAGTTTGATAACGCCGATAACGCCCACGGCATTGTTTACTCTAAGAATGAGCATGAAACCTCACGCGAAGACGGCGGCACAGATTGGGTCATCATGCAGATGATGTATTGGGACAATTATGAGCGACGTGACGGAGGCTGGTATTTTAGACGCCGTCTGCCCTGCTATTGGTACGCGACTGACCTCAACTCACCGCCTGTGGGCGAGAATAAAATGCGCTGGCCGGACCGCGAAAGTTATGAGGGTAGCTATCATGAGCTCTTCCCCAGCTGGAAAGCTTTCTGGAAAAACCCGCCCAAAGACGGCGTGACGCCTGAGGTGGCCGTGCCTGCGCCCCGAGGTGAGTTTTTAAAGGTGATGCGAGGCGGTGCACCTTTCCCCAAGATTAGGGTTCGGTAGGCTGTTAATGT
>CAZPLJ010000004.1:0-75354 GCA_964587545.1 uncultured Caulobacterales bacterium
CAAATAATCCTTGAGTGCTTGGGCTATTAAAGGCAGAAGGCCGGAAAATATAATTGTTGAGGGTTTGTTATGTTCTATTTGGTTTTGGCTGCAATTGCTCTTGTTGGCGTAATGATGGCCCTTTACCAAATGCGAAATCATCCAAAGGGGTTATATGTCCTTTTCTTTGCGGAGATGTGGGAACGCTTTTCATATTACGGGATGCGGGCGCTTCTTGTCCTTTATTTAACTAAGCATTTCCTTTTCACAGACGGTCAGGCTTATGGAATTTATGGGGCCTATACGACGTTGGTTTACATTACGCCCGTGATTGGTGGTATGCTAGCGGATAGATTTCTCGGTCAACGCAAAGCCGTTTTATTCGGAGCTATTTTACTTGTATTAGGCCATTTGGGAATGGCTATAGAAGGTGAGCCCGTTACAACCGCTGCGGCCCGAGATGGCACGGTCTTAAGCATTTTCTATCTCTCGCTTAGTTTCATTATTGCCGGTGTAGGCTTCCTTAAAGCTAATATTTCAACAATTGTCGGTGAACTTTATGAAAAGACTGATGAGCGTCGAGATGGAGCGTTTACGTTATTTTATGTTGGTATCAATCTTGGCGCTTTTGCCGGTGCTCTAATTGCGGGCTATCTTGGTGAAACAATTGGCTGGAAATATGGTTTCGGTGCAGCCGGAATAGGTATGTTGGCCGGATTGATTGTTTTTGTTTGGGGTAAGCCATTGCTTAACGGTGCCGGGGAGTCGCCCAATCCGGCTTTGCTCGCAAAAAGACAATTTGCAGGTTTGTCTACGGAGTGGCTCATCTATTTGGCATCTCTTTTAGGGATTGGCGTTATCTGGTTCCTGATCAGCGACCAAGGAGCCGTGAAATGGACTCTGTATTTTGCAATGGCTGCTACCTATATTTATATTATTGCAACATCCGTGATGACATTACCGCCCCGGCCTAGAAATAGAATTTTCGTGGCCCTATTCCTCATATCAATTCAAGTACTTTTCTGGGCTCTATTTGAGCAAACAGGTTCGTCACTTAATCTTTACACAGACCGTGAAGTTGATCGTTCAATATTTGGTCAAGAGGTTGTGGCGTCTGTATTTCAATCCCTAAATGCGATGTATATTGTTGTTCTCGGACCCTTGTTTGCAGCTCTATGGGTTTGGCTTGGCAAAAAGGGGTTGGACCCAAGCGCTCCGGCAAAGTTCGGGTTAGGTGTTATCCAATTAGGCCTCGGTTTCCTCTTATTGGTATGGGGTGCTCAAGCTGCCGGAGCTGGTCTTACCCCAGTCATATTCATCTTCCTCATTTATCTATTGCACACGACAGGCGAGCTTTGCCTGTCCCCAGTTGGCTTATCGGCTATGACACGCCTATCAGTTCCGAAAATGGTTGGTCTGATTATGGGAGCTTGGTTTTTGGCATCTGGCGCAGGAAACTGGGCCGCCGCGGCAATTGCGAAACTAACGGCAGCTGGAGGAGGCGGAGAAGAACAAGTCCTTACTGTATATAGCAATGTAGGTTGGTTCGCTGTTGCTGCCGGCGTCGCATTGATTGTGGTATCACCTCTTGTGAAAAAGTTTATGCATCTCGACACGCTGGAAGAAGATATGAAAGCCTATAACGAAGAACACGGTATAGAGGCGCCCGCAGAATAGCAAAAAGCCCGGAGGTAAATCCGGGCTTTTTTATAACTGTTTATATTACGGCTTAGCGTCTAGTGGCGGCGCCCATTGCCATTTTCAAGACATCATCCATCAGGCTGCCATCACCATCCGCGTCAAGCATACCGCCCAGCATGCCGAGGCCTTGCTGGTGAGTTTGCTGAACTTGACGCTGTTGGCGTTTCTTACCGCCCAGTAGAGAGCCGACAAGTGCGCTGGCGATGCCGCCTTTAACGCCGCCGCCCATAAGCTGATTAACGGCAAGGCCTGCAAGGCCTTGTGACATGCTCGGGGCCGATGTTTGCTTTGAAAGACTGCCCATGGCCATAGTCGCGACAAGCGGCAACATTTTCTTGAGCATATCAACCGGCAAGCCTGTTTTCTGAGCCGCATGACCGGCGACAGCCCGGCTGACATCTTTTGAACCAAAGAGATGGCCGAGGATAGCATTACCGTCGGTGACAGTTTCGGCTTTTGCCATAGCTTGCGGGTCATCCAGATATTGGCTGTGGCTCCCATTTTGCAAAGCTTGCAATAGACCGCCCAAGCCTTCGGGCTTGGCTGTATTCATTTTAAGCGCAGAAGAAATCGCCGGCAGTAACGCGCCAATCGCCTGCTGGGTTTGGTTTTGATTAAGACCAAAATTCGCGCCGGCCTGTTGGGCCGAATTGCCATTTTGCGCTGACATTATCATTTCAAGTAAATTCATGGCTGACATTTAAGCCCCTCCCAAATAATTGTATGATTTTATATGACATATTAGCGAGGAAAAATCGCCTATATTCTACAGATAGTGTTAAAATTATACGGCACTACCGCCTATGGTCAGGTTTTCGACGTAAAGCGAGGGCTGTCCGACGCTAACCGGTAACATCTGCCCGGCTTTCCCACAGACCCCAATACCGGGATCAAGTTCCATATCATTGCCAATATGGCGAATTTGCGTAAGCACTGTCGGCCCGTCACCGATTAAGGTAGCGCCCGTGACAGGCTCTTCGATTTTGCCGTTGCGAACCCGGTAGGCTTCGGTGCATTGAAAGACAAATTTGCCTGAGGTGATATCCACCTGACCGCCGCCAAAGTGGGTCGCGTAAATTCCGTCCTTAAGATCAGCGATGATCGCTCCCGGGTCTTTGTCACCACCCAGCATAAAGGTATTTGTCATGCGCGGCATGGGCGCATGGGCGAAATTTTCGCGGCGGCCATTGCCTGTTGCGGGAACTCCCAAAAGACGCGCATTCATACGGTCTTGCATAAAGCCTTTTAAGATGCCGTCTTCGATTAAGGTGGTGCGTGATGTGGGCGTGCCTTCATCATCAATTGTGAGAGACCCTCTCATGCCCGCCAACGTCCCGTCATCAACAACAGTTACGCCGGGTGCTGCAACCCGCTCGCCGACGCGGCCTGAAAAGGCGGAGGTACCTTTTCGGATGAAATCGCCTTCAAGACCGTGCCCTACAGCCTCGTGCAATAAGACGCCTGGCCAGCCACAGCCCAAGACCACATCCATTTGTCCTGCGGGAGCAGGCACAGAGCCGAGATTAACGGTGGCTTGGCGGAGCGCTTCTTTGGCGAGCCCCTGCCAGAAATCCGGATGGATAAAGTTATCATAGGCTTGGCGTCCGCCGCCGCCTGCATAACCGCTTTCGCGCCGTCCATTTTTCTCTGCCGTGATAGAAATATTGAGGCGCACCATAGGCCGCACATCATCATAACGTGCGCCGCCAGCTTTCAAAATCGCGATAGCTTTGCGCGCGCCGCTAAGCGTGACTGAGACTTGAACCACGGACGGGTCAAGCGCCCGGCAATAGGCGTCTATTTCTTGCAAGAGGTCAACCTTGGTTGAAAAGGTCGGGGAGGCCACCGGATCAATATCGGGATAAAGCTTTTCATTGGTGCGCTTGGGCGCGATGGCCAGCTGACCCTCATGTCCGGATTTAGCCATGATAACGGCATTGGCCGATCTTTGCAGGGCGCCCGCGCTTATTTCCGAGCTTTGTGCAAAGCCTGTGGTTTCGCCGGCTACGCAGCGTAGGCCAAAGCCGCGTGAGCTATCAAAGCTCGCGGTTTTGAGACGTCCGTCATCAAAGGTGAGGCCCTCCGATGTGCCGCGTTCAATATATAATTCGCCGTCATCGGCGCCATTTATCACGTCATTGACGATTTTAGAGGCGGTTGCCGGGTCAAGTTCACTGTCATCAAAAAGAAAATCACTCATATATGTCTACTTAGTTAGCAGGGATTTGAAGTCCAGAGATAAATGCTTCTATCTGGACCGGTTGTCTAACTGATAAAAAAATCACCCCGTTATCCGAAGATAACGGGGCGCCGAACGTTGCATATTGTTTGGCACCGAGCCTTCTAGGGTTTGTCCTATCGTCTTGGCACCAAAAGACCACACAGACCTCAACGAGTCGGTCAGAAGGCAACGAGGGGTCGGGTGAGCTGCCTTCAATTTATAGACGTATGGACCAAATAAAGGGTTCAATTTTTTTGGATTCACGCAAACGTCCGCAAACCCTTCAAAAGCTGATATTAGAATCTCTGTTTCTGTCTATCGTCGGGCTTTTCGGGGTCCTTTGACCCTACCTGTAGCCTGGGACGCCGATTGAGCTGCATCTCGCGCAAAGGATGGGGCTGACTGCGTTTATGATAGCAATAGCGGCATTGCTGAATGGGTGTCTTCGTAAAGATAATCGGACGAAATGCGAACATTAGGATCAATTTCACCGTCAAAAGCGCCCTAACGCTTTCCCGAAGGTCTTTATGGAAAATGCGACAATCTCCCGCGGCGCTTTTGGCTGACCCATTAAGGGAATAGGCCTATAGAGGGCGTGATTCAGCGGACATTTGGGTCAGCTGCTTTTGTATGGATAAAGCGAAATGCGTCTAACAAGATTATTTACAGCCAGTTCTGTGATGCTTTTGGCCACAGCGACGAGCGCTATGGCCTCTGTCCCTGTCGATGGAGACATTACCTTTCAGCCGTCTGTGACACCGGTCATGGATAAGCTGACGGCGTTTCATAACCATTGGGTTTTTCCCGTTATCACTGTCATTACATTATTCGTGATGGCCTTGATGATTTTCATCATGCTGCGCTTTAATGAAAAAGCTAACCCTGTGCCCAGCAAGACAACCCACCATGTCGGGCTTGAAATTGCCTGGACGGCTATTCCAGTACTGATTTTGCTCGTGCTCGTCTTTCCGGCGATGAATTTACTCTATTATGCCGATGTCGTGCCGGAACATGAAATGACGGTGAAAGCCACGGGAAATACATGGAACTGGGAATATAGCTATATGGATCATGAAAATGTCATCCCATATATCTCTAACCCGCTTGAAAAAGATGAAGCCAAAGCGGCTGGCAAGCCTTATTTGCTCGGCTCAGATGCTCCGCTTGTCGTGCCTGTGGATACGACCATTCGCGTGCTTGTGACGTCTAACGCCAATCTTCATGCCTTTGCGGTTCCAGCCTTTGGCGTGAAAATCGATGCGGTCCCCGGACGTATCAATGAGACTTGGTTTAAAGTCCACACTGGCAAAGAAGGTACATATTATGGACAATGTTCCGAGCTGTGCGGTGTTAATCACTATAAAATGCCTATCGAAGTTCAAGTCGTCAGTAAAGATGCCTTCAAAAAATGGGTGGCCAATGACGGCGCGTTTAAAAATAGTTTAGCAGACAATAATCAAGGCGGTTCAATCGAAACCGCACTGCAGGAATAGGAGAGTATCATGGTTGCGACTTATGGTGACGATCATGCGGATGACGGTAAGCCCGGCTTTTTTGTTCGCTGGTTTTACTCTACCAATCACAAAGATATCGGTACGCTATATCTGATCTTTGCGATTATTTCCGGCGTTATTGGCGGATATTTATCCTTTATGATGCGCCTTGAGCTCGGAGAGCCGGGTATTCAGGTCTTTGAAACAGGCCATCAGTTTAACGTCTTTGCCTCTATGCATGGCCTGATCATGATCTTCTTTATGGTTATGCCGGCCGTGATTGGCGGATTTGGCAACTGGTTTGTGCCGATTATGATCGGCGCGCCGGATATGGCGTTTCCGCGTATGAATAATCTGTCTTTCTGGCTATTGCCTGTGGCGTTAATCTGTCTTTTAATCTCATTCTTTGTCCCAGGCGCCGCCTCGGGCGATGGTTTTGGCGGGGGTTGGGTCATGTATCCCCCACTCTCGACCTCGGGAAGCCCCGGGCCAGCCTTTGATTTTATCATTATCGGTCTTTTAGCAGCGGGTTTCTCGTCCATCTTTGGTGCGATTAACTTCATTACGACCATTCTCAATATGCGCGCGCCCGGCATGACAATGCATAAAATGCCATTATTTGCCTGGTCTGTTCTTGTGACAGCCTTCTTATTGCTGCTGGCACTGCCTGTTTTGGCGGCCTCGCTCTTCATGCTTTTCACGGACCGTATTGATGGCGGGACAGGCTTCTTTGATCCGGCTTTGGGCGGTGATCCTGAGATGTTCCAGCATTTGTTCTGGTTCTTTGGTCACCCGGAAGTTTACATCATGATCCTGCCAGCTTTTGGTATTGTGTCTCATGTTGTTTCAACATTTTCTAAAAAGCCGATATTTGGCTATCTCGGCATGGCTTACGCCATGGTCGCTATTGGTGTTGTCGGCTTCGTTGTTTGGGCTCACCATATGTATACTGTTGGCATGGATGTGAACCTTAAGGCTTACTTCATGGCAGCGACAATGGTCATTGCGGTCCCGACAGGGGTAAAAATCTTCTCGTGGCTGGCCACAATGTGGGGCGGATCTATTCGTTTCACCATCCCGATGATGTGGGCGATTGCCTTTATTTTCCTCTTTGTTGTGGGCGGGGTGACAGGTGTGGTTCTCGCCATGGCAGGTATCGATCTGGCTTTGCATGACACATATTATGTTGTTGCGCACTTCCACTATGTGCTCTCAATGGGGGCTGTCTTTGGTATTTTCTGCGGGTTTTACTACTGGTATGGCAAGATGTTTGGTGTCCAATATAATAAATGGATTGCCGGCATACATTTCTGGCTATTCTTTATTGGCGTGAATTTGATCTTCTTCCCTCAGCATTTCCTCGGGATGCAGGGCATGCCGCGCCGTTATGTGGATTACCCAGAAGCTTTTGCCTATTATAACAAGATTTCAACCTTTGGAGCTTTGGTGACGTTGGTCGCGACTGGCTTCTTCTTCTTGATGATCATCGAGTCGCTGATCGTGCGTCGTAAAGTCGAAGATAATTATTGGGGTGAGGGCGCAACCACGCTTGAGTGGACGCTGAGCTCACCGCCACCTTTCCACCAGTTTAATACGCTGCCGACTATTGCGGATGATGATCATCACTAGGTAATTTGTGAGCATATCAACTGACATATCATCGTCAGAGGCCGGGTTGGACACAACTCCGGCCTTTGCTGCACAAGGCCTCGGAATAGCCGAGCCTAAGGATTATTTCGCCTTGATGAAGCCGCGTGTGATGTCGCTCGTCATCTTCACGGCTTGGGTGGGGCTAATATGCGCCCCAGGTGAAATATCTCTATTCAAGGCTTTAGCCGCGCTATTTTGTATTGCCGTTGGCGCAGGGGCCTCTGCCGCCTTAAATATGTGGTATGATGCCGATATCGACGCCCAAATGGCGCGAACGAAAAAACGCCCCATACCGCGCGGTGTGATAACCGCCAATGCAGCTCTGACCTTTGGCTTTATGATGAGTGTCTTGTCCGTTTGGGCTTTATATCATACGACCAATGCGGTCGCGGCCGCTTTGCTGGCTTTTACTATTTTCTTTTATGTTGTCATTTACACCATGGGCCTTAAGCGCCGTACCCCGCAAAATATTGTCATTGGCGGAACACCCGGCGCTTTACCCCCTATGATTGGCTGGGCCGCGGTCACCGGGACCGTATCGCTGGATGCTTTTATATTGTTTCTGATTATCTTTTTATGGACACCGCCGCATTTCTGGGCCTTGGCGCTTTATAAACAAGGCGATTACGAAAAAGTCGGCATACCTATGATGCCCAATGTTAAAGGTGCAGCCTCCACTCGCAATCAAATTTTGGGATATGCCATTATCCTTGCCGCCACATGTGTGATCCCTATCTTAACGGGCCTAGGTGGTGTGCTATATGCTCTTATTGCAGGGCTTTTAAATATCGGATTTATCGCCTTGGCGTTTAAAGTATGGCGCTCAGATGCAGGGGAGAGACATGGTAGCTCCAAAGAAGCCTCTCTTTATGCCGTCAAAGCCGGAGACTTAACCGCGCGTAATCTCTTTGCCTTTTCCATTCTCTTTCTGTTTGGAATTTTCGGAGCTCTCGCGATTGAGCATCTTTTGGTAGGGTTGCTGTAATGGAAGACCGCTACCAGCCTACGGACGCCGAGATGCGAGCTCGTAACAAACGCAATATTGCTATCGCTTTGGGTCTCGCGGGTTTTATGGTTTTTGTGTTTTTCACCATGCTCAGCCGGTCCGGAGTGATCTGATGACGGGTCAGAAGAAAACACTTTATATGCTCATCGCCATGGCCGTTTTCATGTTAGGGCTCGGCTTTGCATCAAAGCCGCTTTACGATACGTTTTGCCGGGTGACAGGATATGGGGGCACCACACGAACAGCAGAGACGAATGATAGCGAAGTCATCCTTGATCGTGTTGTTACCGTGAGTTTTGACGCCAATGTGTCTCAAGGTCTGCCCTGGGACTTTAAGCCGGAGCAAACAAGCTTGGATGTCAATGTCGGCCAAACGGGTCTAGCCTATTATAAGGTCAAAAATGTCTCCTCACAGCCCATCGTCGGCACAGCTACATTTAACGTGACACCAATTAAGGCAGCGCCGTTTTTTATCAAAACCGAGTGTTTTTGCTTTACCGAACAATTGATTGGCCCCGGTGAGGAAATGTCCATGCCCGTCTTATTTCATGTGGATCCACAAATTGATGAAGAACGCCGTTTAGATGACATCACAGACATTACCCTTTCATATACGTTTTTTATGGTAGAGGATTCGGAATTGCTAACTGCGACGCAAAGCCGCGAGGCATTAAACTAGGGCTGTCGCCTGTTGCAGGCCGCGCGCGGCTTGGTTATAGCGAGAGCAAATTTTTGCGCTGAATCGCGCGGAGGATATTATGGGCTCACATGCCGTTGAACATGACTATCATCTTGTAGAGCCAAGTCCTTGGCCTTTCTTATCTGGCGTCGCTTGCCTGATTTGGGGGTTAGGCATGGTCGTTTTCTTTGCCGGTCTTGCAGATCGTACGGGCGAAAATGGTATAACAGAGTTTCTGTTCGCCAGAGGTATTGATACCATCCAAGGACGCGAAGGCGCTGGCGGTGGTTGGATTATCCTTCTGGTTGGGTGTCTGTTTGGTGCTGGCGTTATGTATGGCTGGTGGCGCGATGTTGCCAAAGAGTCCGCAGCCGGTGATCATACCCCCGTTGTCGATATTGGTCTGCGTTATGGCATGATCATGTTTATCATGCAGGAAGCCATGTTCTTTGTCGGCTGGTTCTGGATGTTTTTCGAGCTTGGACTGTTTCATAAAGCCCGTGAAAAGTGGAATACAGATATTCTTGAAACGGCTCCAGCCTATGGGTCTTGGCCACCACCTAATATTGAAACAATTGATCCTTGGCATCTGCCATTGATGAACACGCTGGTTCTGCTTTTATCAGGAACAACTGTGACTTGGGCTCACCATGCTATCATCAAAGGAAATCGTAGTGCTGCCAAGTGGGGGCTAATCCTGACAGTGGCCTTGGGTGTTTTCTTTACCTATCTTCAGGGCGTCGAATATATGGAAGCCTTCTCCCATCGTAACCTCGATGGTGCTGACGGGTCTTTCTGGCTATCGACCAATGTATATGGCTCGGCCTTTTTCCTAGCGACAGGTTTCCATGGTCTGCATGTTTTAATCGGAACAATTTTCTTGTTTGTCTGTTATCTGCGTCTTGTCCGCGGTGGATTGAAGCCTGAGAAGCATTTCGGTCTGGAAGCGGCCGCTTGGTATTGGCACTTTGTTGACGTCGTCTGGCTCTTCCTGTTTGCCTTTGTTTACGTGGTCTTTGCCTAGAAGACCGATGAGGCTGTATTTTCGGCCGTTCCTAGGACTAACGATCACGACGGTGATCTCTTTGATATTGCTGCTGACGCTTGGGACGTGGCAATATCAACGACTCCAGTGGAAAACGGATCTCTTATCTGAAGTAGAAGCCGCTTCAACGGCCACGCCGTTTAAATCTTTCCGGGATGTGACCTACGCCTTGGATGCGGGCGAGCCCGTTGATTTTCGTCGAATCGAATTTGAATCCTTGTCTATGTCTGAGGATCCTTTTGATGTCTTTACGCCTGAGAAAAAGGACGTCAGCTGGCGGCAATTCTTTCCCATGAAGCAGGGCAGTTACTTTGCTTTTGTCGACACGGGCCTAGTCTCGGATGCTAAAAAAAACCAGACCTATTCTCGATGGAACACGCCGCGGGCATTTGCCGGATATGTTCGCAAAGCTCAACCCAAGGGCCGATTTTCGCCCGAAAGCCTGCCTGATGACAATCAATGGTTTGGATTCAATCATAAGCCCGAGACCCATAATTGGAATGACTTGGTCAACGGGGATTATGATATGCGCTATTATATTGAAACTGTTGCGGGAGAGACCGACGCGGATGGTTTGCCCGCGCGAAAAGCCAATCTTCGAAACAATCATTTTGACTATATGCTGACATGGTATGGGTTGGCTTTTACGCTTTTGGTGATGTATCTTATTTTTCACTACAAAGCGGGGCGTCTTAGATTTTCGTGAAGAAAGTAACGATTAATACCATCTTGTCTGAACAGGTCGGTAGTGACCGGATAGAGCTGCGCCATCCACGCTGGGCTGAGTTTGAGGCTTGGGTCAAGCTTCGCCGGGACAGCGCCGATTATCTATCCCCATGGGAACCAGAGTGGGACGAGGCGCACCTTAATCGAAGCAGCTACAGAGCACGCCTTTCACGTTTTAAGAAAATGGTCTCTAACGATAGCGGCTACCCGTTTCATATATTCCGCAAATATGATGATAGTTTGATTGGTGCCTGTAATATTAGCTACATTCAGCGTCACGTCTCGCAATCTGCTCAATTGGGATATTGGATCGGGGAACGCTATTCTCGGCAGGGCTATGGCCGCGCGGCTGTGACCGCCGCCGTGCGCTTTTGTTTTGAAACTTTAGGGCTTCACCGTGTGACAGCCGCCGTCCAATCCAAGAATACACGATCCATACAATTGCTAGACGCGGTTGGTTTCACCAAAGAAGGCACAGCTCGGGGTTATTTGAAAATTAACGGCGTGTGGCAGGATCATGATATCTACGCCAAGCTGAACTCTGATTAGGCGCTTGATTTTTTCATATTGACCAGATCGCGTTTAATGCGCGCCAGCGTAAAGCCGATATTATATCGTCTCAGGTCACGGGGTAGGTAAGACAGTCTTTCATTATAGGCGTCACCATATTCTTTCTTAAGCTCAAAATGCATGGACCTAATCATGATGAGGTGGCCGCCGCGAATAAGAATAAAATAAAAACAGAAAAAACCAATGATAAGCGAATTATGATTTTGAGAGCTTAAATCCGTAAACCAAAATTTCAATAATAGGAGCATCAAAAGCAATAAGAGAGTGATCGGCAAGACAGAGCTTCTCACCCAATATTTCAGCGACAGCCAATGCTTTTCTAATTCATATGTCGTCACTTGCGTCGCTCACGAAAAAAGGACTTCAACATCGCTGAGCTTTCATCTGCGAGAACACCTGATGTAACTTCGGGTTTGTGATGACAGCTGGCTTGATCAAAAAACTTTACGCCACTTTCAACGGCCCCGCCTTTAGGGTCTAAGGCGCCGTAAACAAGCCGTGCAATTCGGGCATGCGCAATCGCACCGACACACATGGTGCAAGGCTCCAGCGTGACATACAGGGTTGTGCCTGTAAGGCGGTAATTGCCTGTCTTGCGGGCGGCGTCTCTTATCACCATAATTTCTGCGTGAGCTGTGGGGTCATCTATTCCAATAGGTGTGTTTCCGGCCCGCGAAATAATTTGACCATCCGAGCCCACCAATATAGCGCCAACGGGGACCTCCCCGCGCGAAGATGCCGCTTGCGCCTCATGCAAGGCTTCGCGCATATAGGTTTCATCCTTCATACCCTAATGTCAGGTGATGCGGGAAAAAGGTCAAGATATGGGCGATATGCAAAATGAAGCAGGGGAACGCATTGCCAAATATTTGGCGCGGGCTGGCGTGGCCTCACGGCGTGAGTGTGAGCGCTTGATTGAAGCCGGCCGGATTAAGGTCAATGGCAAGGTTTTGACCACGCCCGCTTTCAAAGTGACAGCTAAGGATAAAATCCTTTTTGATAATAATGCTGTGGCCAAAAAAGAACGTCCGCGCCTTTGGCTTTATCATAAACCTGTCGGACTGATTACGGCCCATAAAGACCCGCAAGGACGCCCGACCGTATTTGAGAACCTACCCAAGGCATTGCCGCGGGTTATCTCTGTGGGACGGCTTGATCTTAATTCGGAAGGTTTACTGCTTTTGACCAATGACGGGGAATTGGCCCGTGCGCTTGAGCTGCCATCAACAGGATGGGCGAGGCGCTATCGCGCCCGAGCCTTTGGTAGTGTCACGCAAGAGGAGTTGGACCGCCTTAAAGAGGGTATTGATATTGACGGTATACCCAGTGGTCCGATTGAGGCGGAACTCGATAAACAGCAGCGTGGTAATGCTTGGATTACGGTGACAATCCGCGAGGGTAAAAACCGCGAAGTGCGTCGCGCGCTTGATATGCTGGGTCTTAAGGTCAACCGCTTGATCCGCACGTCTTACGGCCCGTTTAAGCTGGGCAATCTAGAGCGGGCTCAGGTCGAAGAGATAAAGCCGCGTATCCTGCGCGACCAGGTCGGGCATTTGATCGATATACCGAAAACCCAGCCGCAGAGATATAAGCCTCATTCCCGCAATCAAAAGCCCCTTTCACGAAAGCCTAATTCAAAAAAGCCTCAATCACGAAAACCCGAGTCAAGAAAACCAACTCCCAATAAGGGCAGACGGCGTAGATAATGCGCATCGTCTCGGGAAAATTACGTGGGCGCAATATTGCGACACCTCCGGGCCGGGATACGCGTCCGACCAGTGATCAGACGCGCGAGAGTATTTTTAATATATTGGCGCATGCCGACTGGGCTCCGCCGCTCGAGGGCGCGATTGTGGCGGATATATTCGCCGGCTCAGGCGCGCTGGGATTAGAGGCGATATCGCGCGGAGCGGAATTTTGTCTCTTTGTTGAAACGGAGCCTAAAGCGCGTGCCGCCATCCGTGAAAATATTGAAAAGATGAACCTGTTTGGCTGCACGCGCCTGCATCGCCGCGATGCGACCAGACTCAAGATAGCACCCGGTAATTTGCGCGGAGCCTTTACGTATATTTTTATGGACCCGCCTTATAATAAAGGCCTGTGGCGGCCAGTCTTGAGTAAGCTCAAATCTCAAGGCTTGGTGGCTGATGACGGGATCATTATTTTGGAAGAAAGCAAAGAGGCCGAGATAGAATTATCCGGCCATGAAATATTAGCGGATAAAAACTGGGGCGCGGCGCGTGTCTTGTTTTTGAGAGGGACTTAAAATGGATATAGTGGAACATGCCCGGTCGCGTTATGCTATTAAAGGCTATCAGGCGGCTAAGCCTATTTCAGATGACATAATGGCTAAACTTAAGGAGCTTTTGCAGCTCGCCCCGTCCAGTTTAAATCTACAGCCTTGGCACTTCATTTGGGCGACCAGCGAGGCGGGGAAAGCGCGCATCGCCAAAGCCGCCGAAGACGCGAAATATATCTATAATAAGCCCTCTATTCTTAACGCTTCGGCCGCGGTTGTATTTTGCAGTCTAAAAGAAATTGACGACGCCTATCTGGAACGCATCGCTAATCAGGAAGCCACGGATGGCCGCTACGGCTCCGTGGATGATGAGCAGGTGCAACAGAGCAAAGCCAAAAGAGTAGAGATTTTCAAAATGTATTGCGGTTTGCACAAAGCCGTATTTAAGGATGAACAGCATTGGCTCAACCATCAGAGCTATATAAATCTCGGGCAATTTTTACTTGGCGCAGAGGCTTTAGGTGTCGGCGCGACACCCATGGAAGGGTTTGACACAGCGATAATGGATGCCGAATTTGGCCTTGCGGGAAAAGGCTACGCCAGCCAGGTGATTGTCACGCTGGGTTATTCTGATCCTGAGACGGATTATAATGGCACGCTTTCGAAATCGCGTTTGCCTATGGGTGAGATCTTAACTGAGGTTTAGCTCAGCGCCGCCCAAATAGGCGCTCAATATCGGCGAGTTTTAACTCCACATAAGTCGGGCGGCCGTGATTACATTGGCCGCTATGAGGTGTGGCTTCCATCTGTCGAAGCAGGGCGTTCATCTCGGTGGCGTTGAGGCGACGCCCGGCCCGCACAGAGCCGTGACAGGCCATGGTCCCGCAGACGTGCTCAAACTTTTCTTTTAAGGACAGAGCCTCATCATATTCCGCCAGATCATCGGCGAGGTCACGTAAAAGACCTTGGACATTGACTTCACCCAAAAGAGCCGGGGTTTCGCGCACAGCAATCGCACCTTCCCCAAAGGGCTCAATTATAAGCCCCATTTCGGCGAGTTCCTCTGAACGGGCCAAAACTCGCGTGATATCCACCTCATCCATGTCGACGATGTCGGGAATTAAAAGTGCTTGGCGCTCAACGCCTTTGTCGGCCATGGCGGCCTTCATGCGCTCATAGACAAGACGCTCATGGGCTGCGTGTTGATCGACAATGACGATACCGTCAGAAGTTTGCGCAACCACATAGGTTTCATGCAGCTGCGCGCGCGCCGCCCCTAACGGGTTGCTGGTGTAATCAGCTGGGGCGTCAGAACCATTGGGGTGCCCCATATAAGGCTCCGCCATTTCTTCAACCTTGGCGGAAAACCCGTCGACCAAAGGCTGCATGGCGGGATCATTGTGAAAGGGTGCCATGTTGGGCGGGCGGTATCCGTAATTGCCTTGCAGCGGCATGGTTGAGCCCGCTTGAATTTTCCCAAGGGCGTAATCTGAAACGGTCGTGCTGGCTTTATGTCCTGCGCCAGCGAGCGCATGCCGGAGGGCTGAGACGATAAGACCACGCACAAGACCGGGATCGCGAAAGCGCACTTCGGTTTTGGCTGGGTGCACATTCACATCGACATGGGTGCCCGGAAGATCGACATAAAGTGCAACCACTGGATAGCGGTCTCGGGCCAGAAAATCCTGATAAGCGCCTCGTACGGCCCCGTGGAGGAGTTTGTCTTTAACCGGGCGGTTATTGATAAAAAGATATTGATGCTGGCTATTGCCGCGCGAATAGGTCGGGAGGCCCGCAAAACCTGTCAGGTGAATACCTTCGCGCTCGGCATCAATCGCGAGCGCATTATCGCCAAAGTCCCGTCCCAATATGGCCGCCAGACGCGCTAGCCTTCCGTCATTATCACCGCTCTGCGCCACCGTTTTTAAAACATTTCGCGTGCCTGAGGATAAGGTCATCCCCACAGAGGGGTTAGCCATAGCGAGCCGCTTGACCATATCGGAAATAGCCATGCTTTCACTGCGCTCAGATTTTAAAAACTTCAACCGCGCCGGGGTTGCGTAAAAGAGATCACGAACTTCGACTTTTGTGCCGGATAGGCCCAAACGCGGGGCAGGGCGAGGCCCCTCAATTTTGCCGCCCTCACATATTATTTCCCATGCGCTATCGGCATTGAGCGTTTGCGAGGTTATTGTTACTCGCGCCACCGAGCCAATAGAGGGGAGGGCTTCGCCGCGAAATCCCATTGTATCGATATTGAGGAGATCCCATTCGCCCTCCGAGTTAGGGGAGAGTTTAGACGTCGCGTGTCGTTCCAGCGCAATGGGGAGTTCTTCGGCGCTCATGCCTTTCCCGTCATCGGTAATGGAGATCAAGGTTCGGCCTCCGTCTTCATAGCGGATATCTACCTGACGTGCGCCAGCATCTACGGCGTTTTCGACGAGCTCTTTAATCACGCTGGCCGGACGCTCGACCACTTCACCTGCGGCGATGCGGTTGATCGTTTCAGGCGGTAAACGCCGAATCTGAGAGACGGGGTGGGTCATTTCATGATTTTAAGTTTTTTTGGTAGCAAAGTCATTCTGATTTAAATTAATTCTACAGCACTACTTTAATTGCGTATTAAAATGTGATAGTCCTAATAGGATGAGGGGCGCTCCTTAGAGTTAGAATTGATGACTTCGCTTCGGGCATCCCCTATGGCTACGGAGGCATTTTTCTTATGAAAGCGACTGAATGGATTGCAATATTTGTGTCAGTAGTTGCGTTAGGCACGAGTTTAGGAAGCTACATGTTAGCCCAAAAAGCTTGGGGAATTCAAAAGACTGAATTTGAAGGGAAATACAAACCCGTTTGGTCGACAAGTGTGGAAAAAAATGAAATTTTATTCAAAAACTTAGAGTCCTATCAAACGCCACAATACCTGATGGTTCGACCTCCAGATGACATCATAGGGGGTAGTAAGTCCTGGCTTCTAAGCCTTTCAGACGCGAGGATTGACTTCGATGAAATTCGCGAAAACACGATTGCTTCAATTCGGGAAAGTCTATCTTATTCTTTTACTGGGCATGCTGTGTTTCATATCCCCTTGATAGTGCATACCAATTTTACAGTTAATGGGGAAAATTTTAAAGACACGTCGCAATATTTTTTGTTGGTTTTGTTTGAGATAAAAGAAAGAGAGAAGGAGTGCTTTACGGAACCTAAGTCCGACACAGGGTGCTTAGAGTATAGTGCTAATCCCGTGGATTTGATTTTTCACAAAAGGATAGACGCTAACCGTATTGAATCACAATATGATGAATTTATAAATGTTGAATGGGCAAATCGAAAATCAAGAACTATAAATAAATGGAGTGGAGTGAAAGTAGGGCAGAAATTAGACAAATAGTTTTAAAATAAAGGCTTCTCTTTTCCTTTTTTAAGCGTAATTTTTTTCTACCTTTACTTCTTCATCCCATGCTTTCTGAGTAATCCTCGAAATGAATGATAGGTTAGGCCCAGATAATCCGCTGCCTTGCCCTGATGGTGATTATGGGTGGTGAGCGCCTCGTCAATGAGGCCGCGTTCAAATGTTATCACACGCTCTGTGAAATCTGTTGTTGGCGCAGTTTGCGGCTCGGTATTTTCCGGGGCGTTCCGAGTATTAACGGTGGTCGTGGTTGGGATATTGTTACCCCACGGACTTTTTAGCGGATTCAACTCTATAGTCGATATAGGTCCGCTAAGCGTTTCATCCGCCAGATAAGCTCGGGTCACAGAGCGTTCAATCACGCTTTTCAATTCTCGGCTGTTGTTTGGCCAATCATAGGCTATCAATATATTCATCGCTTCCGGGGTCAGACCTGGAAAACGTTCCGCCCCCAATGATGAGACCATTTTGCGACCATAATGCAGGGTTAATGGCGCGATATCATCTTTGCGCAGTCTTAAGGGCGGGATATGGACCACGTCAAAGGCAATTCGGTTGAGAAAGTCGACGCGTATCTGACCATGGTCCACAGCCTGAACGGGGTTTTCTGATATAGACACGATAAAGCGGATATCAATGCTTTGTTCGCCTAGCCCGTCAAACGCATCAAACTCATTATATTCTATCACATGTAAAAGCCGCTCTTGCGCAGCTGGGGTGAGTGCGTTGATGTTTTCCAGAAATAATGTGCCGTCATGGGCGCGGGTAAATAAGGCGTCTTGATTATCATTGCCATACATTATCCCTTCAAAGGTTTCCGCGTCATGGGCCGCACAATTGATTGAATGATAGCTTTGTTCCCAGCGGGGAGAGAGGAAATGCAAGCGCGAGGCAATCTGTTCCTTGCCCGTCCCAGACTCTCCGAGGATTAAAATCGGCTTATTAATGGTGGCAATGTCCGACACCCAGTCGAGCAGGGCATGAAATTCTTGCGATTCACCAATGAGTTGGGGTGGTATAGTAGCCATATTTAGTAATATAAACCAAAATATATCGAAGTAAATAGCGAAAAAATAGTCAAAAAAACTAAATAAATTAATGCGGTTTTTAAGAAATTAAAAAAATCAAATAAAAACAATAACTTAAAATGTCTCGACTCTTTGGCATGATTTGAAGATTATGAATTTGTCGCTGATCACTACCGATCAGCAATTTGAAAAGGCCAAAAAGGAGAGAGATAATGACCTTTCGCACATTTGACATAGATGCAGGTCACGCCGCCCCAAGCACAGACGTGACTGCTCCAGCCCGCCGAGTTCGCAGCCGCCGCCGCCACTTGGCCCTTACAAGCCGCTCTGGTGGCGTCCGCCTTGTCGGTTTCGGTATCTAACCGGGACCCGCGCAGATGTCATACAGAGACAGAGATGAAATGGGCCGCATGTTCGAAGACCATGCGGGCCGTCTTGAGACCACGGAAGAATGGAAAATCAAGTTTTTCAAATTCCTACGTTATCTATCAACACGCCATGTAGAATGTTGGGGCTTTTTCGCCGCCGGTTTTCTTATCGCGACAATATTCTAACCCAAAGCCGAACAGGAGACGACAATGGGAATTTTTTCTAGAATGGGTGATATCATCAACTCCAATCTCAACGCCATGATTGACAAGGCAGAGAACCCGGAGAAGATCGCCCGCCTTATTATCCAGGAAATGGAAGACACGCTCGTTGAGGTTCGCACTGATGCCGCTCGCAATATTTCCGAGCGCAAAGAGCTGACCCGCAAAGTGGAAGCCTATAAAGAACGCGCCAAGGAATGGGGTTCTAAAGCCGAGCTCGCCTTGACTAAAGATCGCGAAGACCTGGCTAGAGGTGCGTTGCAGGCCAAACAGCAGGCTGAGAATATGGCTGATGTTGTGGCTGGCGAGATAGATATTCTCGATGAAGCTGTCGGGAAGGCCGATGCCGATCTGGCGAAGCTTCAAACCAAGCTGGATGAGGCTCGTGCCAAGCATAAAGCTCTTATGATGCGCGGTAATGTGGCCAAGAACCAGATCAAGATGCGCTCCAAAATGACAGATCATCGTGTGGATGATGCCTTGGCTCGCTATGAGCGTATGGAGCGTAAAGTCGACGAACTTGAAGCCCAAGTCGAAGCCTTTGATCTGGGGCAGGGTGAGAGCTTGGAGAGCCAGTTTGCTCAGCTAGAAGCTGACGAGTCTATCGAGGCTGAACTTGAAGCGCTTCGCTCAAGCCTGAAAAAATCAAAAGTGGCGTCCGTGAAGAAGGCCGCCAATAAATAAACACATAGCTGGTCGGGTGATACCTACCCCCCTTCGAAAATTCATCCGGCCAGCGCCCCTTAAAGAGAGAGAAAGAGAGAATTTAAAATGGAAGGTATATTAGCATTATCTATCCCTATCATAGCCGTCGGTGGCGGCATCATCATGATCATGTTCAATAATTACTTGAAACATAAAGAACGCATGATGAACCATATGAGCGGGGATCAAGTGGCGGAGTTGGAACGTATGTCTCGTATCGCCGATATTTTGGATCAACGCGTGAATGTTCTGGAAAACATTCTGGATGACGAAATCCCAAACTGGAGAGAGAACCATGACAAAACGATCTAAGAGACAGTATAAAAACTGGGCCGACCGGATGACGCATGACATGTATTGGGACGGTGAGGACGACGGTTACGAATATTCGGAGCCGAATAAGCGCCTGAGACGCAATAAAATCGACGGAGTTGTCGGCGGTGTCTGTGCCGGGCTCGGAGATTTTTTCAATCTCGACCCGCTTATTGTAAGAGGCATTTTTATCGCGCTAATCTTTTTCACAGGGTTGCCTCTGATTGTGTATCCGATCCTTTGGGTCTGTTTGCCATCTGATAAACGTGCCCCATACCGCAGGGAATATCGTGAAGCTCGCAAAGCCCGCCAGAAAAACCCCGAAGCCCCGGTTCGTACGGCTAGCTTTCGAGACGTCAAATCCAAGTTCCGCTCACTGGAGACACGCCTGCAAGATTTGGAACGCTCTATCACGTCAAAAGAATGGCAGCTTCGCCGCCAGTTCAAAGATTTGGAAAATTAAAAGAGAGAGCGGGCTTGCTGATAATATATTGGCTGGCCCGACATTAAGAGAGATAAAACATGATTAAAGCCATCACGATAACCCTTATAAGTGCTGGCGTCATCGGAACGGGCGCCCACACTTTCCAACCTGAAGCTCTAGAACTCACAACGGGATCAGCCTTGCTCGAAATGAGCGTCAAGGGGCTCATCATAAAAACAACGGATAATCCTGATTTCGCTATTTCTTTGCGATTGAAGGATGAGCGCAGACTGAGCTTACGTCTGTAAGCGCACTTAATAGGTAAGAGAAAAGATGAAACTAAGATATTTGATTTTAACGACAGCTTTGATAGCGCTCGTGTCCACGCCCGCTTTCGCAGACGACCCTAGTGTCACGATAAAAAATTACGTTGGTAAAATTACAATTGAGACCTCGCCAAAATACACCTTGGACATTTCAAACCAAACCACTAGCGAAGATGTTGATCTTGATGAAACGGGCTCCGAGCTAATTATTGACGGTGGAATTGACGATCCGGACGGAAAAAAATGCAAAGGTTACTATGGTAAGTCTAGCTGGTCCTGGTTTGGCAGAAAAGAAAAGCACAGCGATTTTGGAGGATATAAAGATCTGGATGACTACCCCAATATTACCGTTACGGCGCCTAAGACCGTTAAGGTCATAATCGACAATGCCATTCCATTTGGAAATATAGGAGATATTGGTAGCGCAGATATCTCCATGCCTTATTGCGGTCAGCTCGACATAGGCACTATCGCTAGTGACGCCATTTTCAATATTCGAGGATCGGGGGATATAAATGCTGGTGACATCGGTAATCTTTATACATCTGTTCGCGGATCTGGAGATGTTGAGGTCGGCAATGTTGCAAGAGAAGCAAAGATTAAAGTGACTGGCTCTGGGGATATTGCCCTTGGAGACGCCAATGTTATCGAGCTGAGTGTAACAGGTTCGGGTGATGTGAGTTTTGGTGACGCTGAAACGGTCGAACTGACTGTAACGGGATCTGGTGACGTCGAAATAGGCAGCGTTTCCAAGAGCCTGGCAATGCGTAATCAGGGGTCCGGCGATATTAATGTTGAAACGGCTTTCGGCGAACTTAATTATGAGTCACGCGGGTCAGGTGATCTCGAAATAGAAGAGGCCAATGGCAAAGCCGATATTGATATCGGCGGTAGTGGTGATGTTGAAATTGATCAGGGTGATCTTAACTACCTCAAGGTTCGCTCCTCTGGTGCCAGTCATGTGGATATTGGCGGCGTGGTCAAGGACGCTGACCTACGAGCCCGCGGTGCCAGCGATATCTATCTGAATAAGGTAACAGGAGCCTTGATCCAAAAGGAAAGCGGGGCGGCAGACATCAACGTAAGTCGTCAAGACTAAGCTTCGGACGTTGATCTTTGATCAACGATCTGTTGAGGGGCGCGCTTTCGGGTTGGGCTTCTCTCTCGCCTGAAAGCGCGTCCACGCCGTGTTTGAGATAGCATTAGGTTCCTTGAAAATTCGCGACACGAGATCCTCTCCTAATAGCGGAGCAAATACAAAACCGCGAGAGCCTAACCCCGAGAGGATATATTGTTGAGGCTCGAGCTCTCCAACTACAGGCCAAGTTTGAGCCGTATTCACTCGAATGCTCGCACGGGATTTTTTCCCGAGAGGTCGAACATCTGCTCCAAGTTTGTCCGATAGTCCATCGAGATTGGCCATGTCATCGCGCCAATTGATCTCAAAGGGATCGCTGGTGTCTAGCCGGTCATGCGTGGTGCCTACCAAGAGGCCATCTTTTAGCGGAATCCCATATCCCCCAAAGGTAAGTGGAGCATCAAAACCATCAATAGCTTCCCCCCAACTCAGCTGTCCGCGTGAATATCTGAGATTAAGTCGGTCACCCAAACCGAGTGATTTAACGCCAAAGCCAGCGGAAATGATGAGATGCGTGCCCTCTGCCACGGCTTTGTCATTTGCATATAAAGCCCAGCCTTGATCTGATTTTTCTATCCGTGAGATATGCGCCTTTAAGCGTATCGCCTCGACCAGCCATGCGGCTCTTGCTTTCGATGGATCGATTACTAAGCCGCTATCATAAAAGGCACCGTCCTTTGTGGGTGTGAAATGCTCGCCAGATAAGCCGCCTGCGTCATGAAAGCGGGCAAGCTTTGAAGGCTCATCCGAGTTTTTAGAAATATGTTTGATACCTGTGTGAAGGATGACCTCGCTGTTATGATAGGCGGAAAGCGCATAAAGGTAGGCGGAGAGATAAAACCGGCTTTCTGGCTTATCCTGTAAATCTATGCGGGGCTTGATAATCGCTGCGGCGTTGCCGCTAGCCATCGTTTCATCATCCGCATCAATTATAGTCGGTATAATGCCGCGCCTGATGAAGGCCTTAGCGATAGATGCACCCGCAATCCCTGCGCCTAAAATTATAGGTTTGATAGCTGTTTTTATGACGGATCCATTGCCGGGATAGACAGCTTCTAGGCGGTGGCGTTTGCGCCCAAACCCTTCCTTTTTCTCAACAGAAAACCCCGCATCCTTAAGGGCAGTTCGCACAGCGCTCGCCACGGTGAAAGTGGCTAATCTGGCTTGAGGCGCCGAGAGCCGCGCGAGCTCCTGCATCACGTCTGGTGACCACATGTCCGGATTTTTAGCTGGTGAAAAACCATCAAGAAACCACGCATCAATATTCGCGGATAATCCGCCCAGGCCAGCTAAAACATTATCATGTATAAGGGTGAGGGTGACATCCCCAAAATGTAGCCGGTGAAAACCCTTCACCCGTCCCGGCCATTGTTCGATAAGGTGTGTAGCAAAATCTTCGAGTTCCGGCCATGCAGTTAAGGCTTTGGTGAGTTGCTCCCGATCAAACGGAAATTTCTCAACTGATATAAAATGAAGCCGTCCGGCCTTGGGTTTTGTGTCTTGCCATAACTTCCAAGTCGCGAGAAAATTTAGGCCTGTTCCAAATCCCAACTCTCCAACAGTGAAAAGGGGTATGTCTTTCCATCTCTCGGGTAGTCCGCATCCTTTCAGGAAAACGGTCTCGGTTTCGGCCAGGCCGCCTTCAACACTGAAATAAATATCGTCAAAATCTT
The DNA here is from genome assembly GCA_964587545.1 of uncultured Caulobacterales bacterium. Classification (GTDB taxonomy): domain Bacteria; phylum Pseudomonadota; class Alphaproteobacteria; order Caulobacterales; family Maricaulaceae; genus JACOMS01. Next base: position 22,918 of record CAZPLJ010000004.1, read on the forward strand.
TGGCTGCAGGGGTGCCCTCACGGCTCCAGTCAATATCGGGCGCGGGCGTCGCTGTCAGTGGTTTAGGTTCAGCCATGCGCCCTTCTACAATGACACATCCTATTGTCACTTATTTGTTTTGTGTTCTGCGTAAGGATTACTCAAATGAGATAATGCGATGAATTATATTTGCCATCCCGATTTTTTCGACATGGTCGAAAAGATCGGAATGACGCGTCAGACGTCGGAGGGGTATGGAGCCTGACGGATTTTATAAGTTAGCGGCGTCGTCTGCCGTGACGGTATAGGTGCCTGTGAACGTCACGCTGTCACCCGGTGCGAGCACATCCCAATTTCCATCGTTTGGAGTCGCATCGGTTGAATCGCCTGCGGGGGCAGTATCCGTTTCCAAAGTTTCATCTGTTGGAGTTGGTGCCGGATCAGATCCATTATGTGTATCTGTGATCGCAATATCATTGACAGCGACATTGCCGTCATTCGTGACGGTATAGGTATAGGTGATGACGTCCCCGACAGCTCGGTTCGTATCATTGTCTGCGACTTTGGTCATGGTAAGTTGCGGGGCAACCTCCTCCAAAGAGACGCTTTCATCAGCGGTTGGCGGAGTGAGGGTTCCGTCAGCTGGACTGCCGTTTGCCATTGCCGAGTTGGTGATATCGTTGCCTTCAAGCAAGTCGTCATATGTGACTGTATATGAAGAGGTGAAGGTAACGATATCACCGGGCGCAAGTACATCCCATGATCCATCATTGGCTGTGGTATCATTGGAGTTTGTGCTATTGTTTGCATCACCTGTTTCACTGGAGACGAGGAGGGTAGAGGTTCCAGCTGATGATGTATGTTGATCGTCTATAGTGATGTCATTGATGATAACATCTCCCGTATTCTCAACGGTGTAGGTATAGGTAATGATATCTCCAACAGTACGGTCCGTATCATTATCGGCAACTTTTGTGAGGGTCATGGCGGGATTGCTGGAAAGCTCCTCACATGTTATGATCTTTGGCGTGAAATCATCCCAAAGAACAACATTGGTGTAGGGTTGATTATTGTCGTCACCAAATTCGGTGACATCATAAGGATAGACTCGCATTTTATAGCTTGTATTGGGAGATAGCTCCACGGTGGATCCGTTAGGATCCCAATGAGCAAAGTCTTGTAGATATGTCCCTGTATAGCTTTGTCCTTGATTGGCGGAGGCTGCCGAAACGTCAGTGCCGTCAAATTTCTGATCACTATACCAGACAATAGGTGAGCTAAAGTCATCATCATCATCGACAAGGATGGCGACACGGTAGGCCCCTGTGGCTTGCTGATCATTACTATTTTGATGCTCAAAGACCGTCCATCCGGCACCGGTGAGTTCCGCCTTGTCGCTAAAGTCGTTTGTCTTGAACTGATACTCCATAAAGACCGATGGATCATAGGTCGCCGGAATATCATCGGCATTGATGTTGAGATCGAAATTATTTACCTGAGCACTTAATCCGTTGAAGGAGGCGGGTGTTCCTGATGAGATAATATTGCCATTATCGATGGTGATATTGGGGCTTGTTCCGCCATTGTCGTTATATAACCAACGGAAACCAATATCCGCAAAGGGTTGTGACGGCGGTGAGGCTTCACAGACACTTGCATTCAAGCCCGGACCATTGGGGAAAGCTGGCGGGGCAGGGGGTGTTTCCACCCGGATTGTGGCTGTGGCTGTCGCGCAATTTGTATCATTGGCGGCTTCACAAATCTGATAGCTAATCTCATAGGTGCCATTTGTAGCCGTTTTGGGGATAGTTAGCGTACCGTCTTCATTGATCACTAGGCCGTCCAGACCTGCTGCATCTGTGATAGAAGGAATGACAGACGTCGCTTCAAAGGCTTCATTATTTAATGTGTCATTGGCAAACACGGAAGTTGTTCTTCCGCCTGGTAGGGTGACGGATTTGGTGAAGTTATCATTCTCAGCCACAATCGGTGTGGAGTCATCTTCACAGCTTTTGAGTTTTGGCATGAAGTCATCAAAGATAACAACATTGCTAAAGGGCTGGTTGTTATCCTTACCACTTCGCGTGACGCCATAAGGAAAGACGCGCAGTTTATAAGAGGTATTTGGCGAGAGGTTGACGACATCCCCGTTTGCATCCCAATGGGCGAAGTTCTGCTCATATTGTCCCGTATCAGACGGTCCTGTTGAGGCGGAGGCTGCGCTCACATCAATGCCGTCAAAAGCGAGATCATTGATGAGGATGTCAGGGGAGGCAAAGGCAGGGTCTTCATCAATCGCAATGGCGATATGATAGGCGCCTGTGTCTTGAATATGGTGATCTCTTGTGGCTTCAAAGACGGTTGCGCCAAAGCCTGTAAACTCGGCTGTGTTGGAGAAGTTCTGTGTCTTGAAACTATATTCAATATAGGTGTTTGGATTATAGGTGGCCGGGATTTGGTCCGCGTTGAGGTTCAAATCAAAACTATTTACTTGGCCGCTGACCCCCGAAAATGTTGCGGGGTTGGCTGAGGCAATGAAGTTCGTTTGGTCAATGCCAGCATTAGGGCTGGTCCCGCCATTATCATTATAGGTCCAGCGTAAGCCAATATCCTGAAAAGGATTTGTCGCAGGCGTGGCTTCGCACATGCTGCTCGACAGCCCACCACCCGCAGGGAAAGCTGGCGGGATGGAGGCGGCTTCAACGGTGACGCTCTCTGTTAGATCATCGCCATCTGTTGTCGGATCATTTTGATCGCCTGAGGCAGGGCTGGCGAGGGTGTTCTCAATCGTTCTGCCGCCTTGCCCCTCATCCACTATGCCTTCAAGGGTGAGGGTAGCGCTTGCGCCGTTCGCCAGATTACCGAGCGACCATAGGCCAGAGGATTGATCATATTTTCCGTCTGTGACTTGGCCATTTAACTTTGTCGCGGTGAGGCCTTCAGGCAGGAGGTCTGTCAAAGACACATTTGTTGCCTCTATCGGACCATTATTGGTGACGGTAATGTCGTAGGTGACTGTATCGCCAACCGCAGGCGTTGCATCCGTTGAAGCTAGTGTTTTCTGGGTGACCAAATCTGCGCCCGGCGGGGTACAGCTTTTGAGTTTTGGCATGAAGTCATCAAAGATAACAACATTGCTAAAGGGCTGGTTGTTATCCTTACCACTTCGCGTGACGCCATAAGGAAAGACGCGCAGTTTATAAGAGGTATTTGGCGAGAGGTTGACGACATCCCCGTTTGCATCCCAATGGGCGAAGTTCTGCTCATATTGTCCCGTATCAGACGGTCCTGTTGAGGCGGAGGCTGCGCTCACATCAATGCCGTCAAAAGCGAGATCATTGATGAGGATGTCAGGGGAGGCAAAGGCAGGGTCTTCATCAATCGCAATGGCGATATGATAGGCGCCTGTGTCTTGAATATGGTGATCTCTTGTGGCTTCAAAGACGGTTGCGCCAAAGCCTGTAAACTCGGCTGTGTTGGAGAAGTTCTGTGTCTTGAAACTATATTCAATATAGGTGTTTGGATTATAGGTGGCCGGGATTTGGTCCGCGTTGAGGTTCAAATCAAAACTATTTACTTGGCCGCTGACCCCCGAAAATGTTGCGGGGTTGGCTGAGGCAATGAAGTTCGTTTGGTCAATGCCAGCATTAGGGCTGGTCCCGCCATTATCATTATAGGTCCAGCGTAAGCCAATATCCTGAAAAGGATTTGTCGCAGGCGTGGCTTCGCACATGCTGCTCGACAGCCCACCACCCGCAGGGAAAGCTGGCGGGACAATTGTTGTCCCTTTTTCAATTGTCAGCGAATAGTCCTCTACTTCTCCATCCGGTGCATCTGTTGAGACGTCAGACGCTGAAAAAGTCTCAGTCGTTAGGCGAATTCTTGCAAATGTGTCGCCAGAGACGAGGTCGGATAATCCTGACCAATTAAGTTGAGCGCTGCTATCACCCGGATTTACAGATGTGGACGTAAACTCACCTGAGTCAAAATTACCATTTCCGTCAAAATCAATCCAAGCATAGAGGTTGGCGGGCACTGAGGCTGCATTGTTAACCGCCACGGTGACCGCATAATTTGTGTCTGTATCGGTCAGTGTTGCGAAGCTAGCTACGCCATCATCGGTATCTCCGGTGGCGTCGCCATTGGCCACTGAACCTGTGTCAGCGTCAATTGTTGATCCCAATGTGAGCTGTGAGAATGCTTTGTGTTGCGCCTGCGGAAAACCGGAAGCATCAGACAGATCATCAGGGGCACAATCATCAACTTGAAAGCCGTCAAGCACAACCGCAAACCCGGCCCGGCCAGAGGATCCTGTGCCAAGACGCTGCATAGATTGACGCCATGTGAAGCTTGTTTTGTTTTTAATGGTGAATTTCATCGCCTGACTTGGCAGGCTATTATCGTCAATTGTTCCATCGAAACGATCGATTACCCCGTCACTTGAGGCATCGATCGTGCTGGGCGCCGCAACGCTAAAGCCGTCATAATCGGCGCGGTTAAATCGAACCGTCTCTAAACGGCCCGTCCTTAAGTCTAAATCTCCAATTTCGCCCTGAAGGCTCACGGCAATTGGGCTTTGGTTGCTTGATCTGACAAAGCTCCATCTTATTTCCGCTTCACCATAGTCAGGTGTTGTTCCTTTAGGCAAATCCTGAAGTACCGTGCTGGCTTTATTGGTGCTGACCGAAATACTATCGAAATCTGTTCCGCCAATCATATTTATAACGTCGACATTAATATCAACGCTCTCGCCAAGGTAGGTGAGGGCATTTGGATAGGTCCAGCTTCTATTCGCGCCCGCGCCTGTATCATTGGTAATCGAAGTTAAGTGAGCTTCAGCAAATCCGGGAGGATTTTCGCAAATAGCGGCTAGAGGCGGAAAAGAGGGGGCTTGACTGATCGTTAAAGCATAATCTTCCACCTCGCCGTCAGGGGCGTCTGTAGAGGCGTCTGTCGCTGAGAGGCTTTCTGTTGTTAGGCGCAATCTTGCAAATGTGTCCCCTGCGACCAGGCCTGTTAGGCTTGACCAATTCAGCTGAACCGATTTATCGCCCGGATTTACCGTTGTTGATGAAAACTCTTCGCTGTCAAAACTTCCATTGTCATTAAAGTCGACCCAACCATAGACCGTGGCGTCAACTGAACTCGCATTATTAACATCGACAGTGAGGGAATAGCTGGTGTCATTTTCGTTTAAGGCTGGGAAACTCGAGATGGCGTCATCCGTATCTCCTGTTGCATTACTATTTGCGACAGAGGCGCTGTCCGCATCGATTCCAGAGCCAAGTGTAAGCTGAGAAAAGGCGACATGAGAGGCTTCGGGATAAGTGCTCGCATCCGAGAGGTCTTGTCTGGCGCAATCATCAACCGTGAAAGGCGGGCCATTAATCCCAAAACCAGCTCGGCCGGATGAGCCTGTCCCAAAATTTGTGATGCGTTGACGCCAACGAATGGAGCTGCGGTTTTGTATTTGGAATTTTACCGCCATGCTATCCAGCCCGCTGGCTTCAATTGTTCCATCAAACTGATCTGTAATACCGTCACTGCTGGCATTAATTGTCGTATCGGACGTTAGGCTATGTCCGTCATAATCGGCCTTGTCGATAAAGAGTGTCTCTATTCGGCCCGTACCGTCTGTATCAGGTCCATCTATATCGGAAAATTCGAATTCGCTGCTAATCGCGATAGGGCTTCCGTCCTGACGTAGGAAATCCCATCGTATTTCGGCTGTTGTTGTCGCGCCTTGCGTGCCTTTACCAAAGCCCCACATCACGGTGCTAGCTGTCGCGTTTCCATTTTTGGTGCCATTCTCGATTGATTCTAGATGAGGTGTGTTAGTTGGGAAAAGAGGCGTTGCTCCTACACTGTCTAAGGCTACAAGGGTTGCGCGAATATCGACGTCTTCACCGAAATATTTAATAGCGTTTTCATACATCCAGGTTCGACCAACGCCGGATCCCGTTAAATTGCTCGGATCCTGGAAATTGAAGTCAACAAATCCGGGTGGATTTGGGCATGTAGAAGGTAAAGCATTGGTTTGAGCTTGTGCCGAACTTGCAAAGCTAATATACGCCAAAAAACCAAGGAATATTCGAAAAGATATGGCCCAAGTTTGATTTAGGTGTTGATATTTATTGTCATTACGCACCACAACTCTCCATTACATATAAATGGATTGCTACTTTAATAATATAAATTAATGGTGTATAGTTATAATTAATTGATAATTATAGTAGTATTGTTATATACTGAAAATTAACCATAATTTTGGAGTGATCCGTCTGAATTTGGTGATTGCGAATTATAAGCGGTAGTAATTTGGAGCCAAAAACCGTCCACAGATCGTTATGAACAATCTGTCGTGTCAACAGGGTCTAGTCGCGAGTATTAGTCTTTGACTGGTTTTATTTATAGATTTGCCGCGTCCGCAGCTGTGACGACATAAGTGCCGGTAAAGGTCACGCTGTCTCCGGGCGATAACACATCCCAGTTGCCATCATTTGGCGTGCCGTCTGTTGAATCACCCGCTGGAGCAGCATCCGTTAACAACGTCTCGCCAATTGGGGTCGGTGCTGGATCAGAGCCGTTATGTGTATCTGTGATGGCGATGTCGTTCACGGCAACATTGCCATTATTCGTCACGGTATAGGTATAAGTGATGACATCTCCGACAGCGCGATTCGTATCGTTATCCGCGACTTTTGTCATCGATAGAGACGGCGTAGCAGGGTCGATCGCTGTTGTTACCGTATCTGTGACAGAGGTTGAGACTTCGTTTGATTCCGCACTTGCTGTATTGACGAGGTTGCCACCCGCATCGCCCGTATCATTTGCTTGGACGACATATGTCCCGGTGAGGGTACAGGTGGCACCGACAGCGACAGTGGCACATGTGTTGGAGCTCGGCGTGATCAGATTATCTGTAACGACCACATTAGTCTGGTCTACATTACCATCATTGGTCACCGTGATTGTGTAGGTGAGGGTATCCCCGATAGAGACCGTGCCGGAACCGTCTTCATCGGCATTGGTGGGTGCAGACTTAACAATGTCTAAGCTTGGCGCGGCGGCTACCACAGGCGTTGTCACTGTATCGGTAACAGGTGTTGTCACCTCATCAGACTGAGCGGAGGCCGTGTTAACGACGTTACCGCCCGCATCAGTCATAGTAACCACATAATCGCCTGTGAGAGTACAGGTGGCACCCGGCGCTAAGGTAGCGCAAGTTATTGTTGTCGGCGTAATGAGCGGATCAGAGACAGTCACATTATTCTGTGTTGTATTGCCCGTATTAGTCGCCGTAATCGTATATGTCAGCGTATCTCCGATAGACACAGAGCTGTTGCCGTCCTCATCAGCATTAGAAGGAGCTGGCTTATCAATTTCGAGGCTTGGCGCCGCGGTTTCAACAGTAACGCTCTCGTCTGCTGTGATTGGGTTGGGGCCGAAAGCACCAGTGGCAGGCGTCCCTGTTACTGTTGCAATATTGGTAATCGGATTGCCTGAGTCCACATCAGCCTGAGTAACCGTATATGTCGACGTGAAAGTGATGATGTCGCTGGGAGCGAGGAGATCCCATGAACCGTCATTGGCTGTTGCGTCCGTAGAATTTGCACTATTGCCCGCATCACCTGTTTCGCCGGAAACGGGGAGGGTGGATGTGCCCGCCGATGTGGTATGCTGGTCATTTATCGAGATAGTATTGATGTTTACACTACCCGTATTTTCAACGGTATATGTATAGGTAATAATATCACCCACGGCCCGGTTTGTATCGTTATCGGCGACTTTGGCCAGGGTCATCTCCGGTTCAGGACATGTGAGGCCTGAAATATTCGTACCGCCGTAATTTGCGGATGGATCGAAAAGTACGCCATTTAAGAACGCTATCCCATCGGCAGGGTAGGTAAAGTTTAAGGTTAAATTGTTGAATGTACCAAATACCCAACCATCATCTGTTGCTCCGACACCGGGCGCATTGGCTATAACGGTGCCCGAGCTATCCTCAATCCACGCGGTAATATTATCCGCGCCACCGGCAGATTCAAAGGTGATGCTGTCAGATGCGCCGGGAATGCCTTCCAGACGGTAGATAGTCCGATGATATTCAGAAACATAGGGGGGTGTTGCGTTGTTATGTGGTTCTAAGTTAACGCGTGCTGGGTTGCCTGATGTTGCGTTATCAATGTGATCAGCTGCGCCATAAAAGCTAACAATCTTGCCGCTGGCGTCGCGGGTGAGGCCTGCATATTGATAAGGGTCTCTTTGCGGATCGCCTGATCCAAAGTTTATGTTGGCATTCGCGAATGGCCCGCCAGGAGTCGACCAGCCCGCATGAGAATAGGCGCCGCAGGTTTGAGGGTTTTGGATGGTATCCGCAGGCAGTGATGCAACTGTTACCGTCTCATTTGCCGTCGGATCAGTGAGGGTTCCACTCTCAGGTGTGCCTGTTGCTGTCGCTATATTGGTTATGTCTGTGCCTGCGGCTATATCGGCAGCGGTTACAAGGTAGGTCGATGTAAAGGTAACAGTGTCCCCCGGTGCGAGCACATCCCACGATCCATCACTCGCCGTGGCATCAGAAGAGTTGGCACTATTGCCGACATCGCCTGTTTCGCCAGAGACAGGTAGGGTAGACGTGCCGGCAGACGTTGTGTGCTGATCGCTTATTGTGACATCTTCAATGTTTACATCACCTGTGTTCTCAACGGTATAAGTATAGGTAATGGTGTCGCCAGCTACCCGATTTGTATCGTTATCAGCGACCTTTGAAAGAGACATGTCCGGGTTTGACGCGGAGGGATGACATTGTGTGTCGTAAATCACACCATCGGTCCGAACACCGCTCGCCTGATGTAAAACCTGTAAAAATCTTGCGCCGCCCGCCGGAACTGTAAAGTCATCATAGCGAATAACATTGCTTGTCCATGCTCCGTAAACAGAACCGCCATTACCTGTCGTGCCGAGGCTGGTATAAGTTACACCATCAGCGGACATCAAAATTTCTGCGCGTCCTTGAGTTCCAAAATGCGAAGATAAAGCTATCTCTATAACTTCTCCTTCCGGGACCAGGATGGCAGGGTCTCCCGTCAAATCCATGGTTATAGGACCAAAAAATGTGACTGCGCTATTAAAGAGAGTTGTACCTTCAGCCACCGGAGCACCAACGGCGAGTGCCGGTTGGTTGCCGCCTGTAGCTGAGAGGACATGATATGTTCCCGGAACGGTTGATGTTCCGACGGGGCAGAAGGTCCCTCCCGGACCGCTAACTTGGACGGGAATAGTTTCTTCCACAGTTGAGCAGTTCGTTGGATCTGAGTTTTCGCAAATTTGGTATTCGACGGTGTAAAAACCTGTCGGCGTCGCTGGATTAACTGTGATTATTCCGGTGAGAGGATTGAGCGCAACATTGGGTGAGCTTGAGTTTAAGACGGTTATGCTTACATCGCTCAGTGTGGCTGGCCCGTTATCATAGGTATCAGATATAAGAACTGAGGGGGTCGCGCCACCCGCGTTCCCATCTATGGGTGAGAAGCTTTCAGAAACAGCAGTGATCTCTGTGGCTGGAGGCGGGAAGGCAGTGACAACGAAATTATCATAACCGACAGATTCATCATCCTCATTTTGATTCAAGTTGCCAAAGAGAGTAAGCGTAGTTGAGGACCCTGGGTTATTTACGATAACTTCAAAAGCGAAAATTTGCTCTCTCCAGAAATCTTGCGTGCCCATATTAAATGCAAATTGTTCAGGTCCTCTTGTTCGTGTGTAAGACCATTCAATATTTCCATTAACGCCGGAGCCGTTCGCTGCGTTAAATGTGAAGGGGAAAGTCGTACCATTGACAACCAATTCAAATCGATCCGTGAGATGAACATCCCAGCTATCAAATCTGTATAAGTCGAAGGCAATTTCCAAGCTATCAGAGCCTGCCGGTACCACGAAAGTTCGGGATGTTGTAGTATTGCCGACAGCAAATCTTCCAAGAAAATTAGTCGTGTCGTTATCATAATCTGTATCATTGACGGTCCAGCCAGATACTGCACCTTCAAAATCATCCTGATAGATGATTGTCTGGGCGTACGTAGCTTGACTTAGAAGCACGACCAACAAGAAGGAAAGGATGGAAACTAAATGTTTCACATTAAAACACACTTTTATAGACCCAATTTAGATGTTCTAGCGTATATATAAAGCCTTTATTTCACGTTAATTGCCGCACATGCCTGATCGGGTCCGGCAGGTTTGTTCATCTAGGGTTAATGTATGGACAATTTCATGAGTCCAATTGAGAGCCCATGGCCGATGATTTATAGGTTCGCAGCATCAGCCGCGGTGAGAGTATATGTACCTGTGCATTTAGCCATTAAGCTTGATAATTTTTGTTGAGTTTTTACCGGTGGTCGGCGCATTTTAAATATCCCATTTCTATGCCGTCAGACCCGCCGTTCCTGACATTGCAAACGGTAGGACGGGTCAAAATTATTAAAAACGATATGACCAGATTACGAGTTGACGTGAAGTTAACTTAAGCTCAGTCAGCTTGAATGAAATTTAGTCTTCGCAGTATAAGTGCCGCGCCTATCCTTAGCGAGGGAACTACTGGCCGTGCCGATATTTGGGGGTATATATTTGCGCTCATTGGGACAGCCTTTTTTGCCATGAAGGCGATTTTCGTAAAATTAGCCTATCTACCAAGTTCCGACGTGACGGTTGACGGTGTTGAACCTGTGACACTGCTAGCGTTGCGTATGGGGTTTGCTCTGCCCGTTTATATTCTGATTTTGCTATTTGCGCTCCGCAAATATAAATCCGTCAACGGTCATAACCCGTCGTTGGGCCTGTTTATCAAAGCCGCCGCTTTGGGCGCCTTGGGCTATTATATTTGTGCCTATTTAGACTTTACAGGCCTTGTTTATATTACGGCGCAACTTGAACGCATGTTGCTGTTTACCTATCCGGCTTTTGTTATAATTTTAGGGGCAATATTTTTTGGAGGACGGATTACCAAGATAGGCATTGTTTCCGTCTTAATTGCCTATTCCGGCCTTGCTATTATTTATCTCGGGGGCGAGATTGCTGTGGGCGAAAATGTGATTTTGGGATCATGCCTCATTATTGGGTGCGCGATATTTTTTGCGCTTTTCCAGCTCATGGCTAAATCTCAAATCAATAGTCTCGGTGGAATTTTATTTACCTGTATTGCGATGCTAGGTGCCACGACCTCGATCTTCATTCATTTCCTATATTCTAGCCTCACCCATGAGGGGATCATAGCCGCTCTAAATCTACCCGCACGTATTTTTCTCATCGGTGCGCTGATTGCATTCCTATCCACGCTTATTCCTTCATTTTGTGTCAATATCGCTATCGGTCGAGTAGGGGCGCAAGCTGTTGCAACCATAGGCATGCTAAGTCCGGCGGTAACGATTGTCATGGCCGTTTGGTTGTTAGGCGAGCCATTTGGTTGGCTTGACGGGGTCGGGACAGCTCTGACCATGTTAGGTATTGGGTTTTATACATGGCATGATCGCCGCCAAACCTAGCTTAGCTTCGATTTAACGGTTTAATAGGAATTGAACCCTAACTGTCATTTTTCGTCTCCCAGCTGCATAAGGGCTTAAACTTATGACGGGAATTACTATATAGGATTCGTCATCAACCTAACCTAACAGGACATTAGACATGGATTTAAAAAGCATAGCTGTCGGTATGATAGCAAAAAAATTGGGCGGTAATAACGCAGCTATCGGGAGTGTACTTGGCAGTCTCATGGGCGGCGGAGGCCAAGGCGGACTTGATGTCGGCAGTCTTGTTAATGGACTAAAAGCAAAAGGAATGGGCGATATTGCTGAATCGTGGTTGGGCGATGGCGACAATGCTGATATCTCTCCAGACCAGCTCAAAGAGGTTTTGGGTAGCGAGAAAATTACAGAGGCAGCGGCTGAGCTAGGAACGGATGAAGATTCTCTTCTTGCCGGGCTAAAGGATGCGCTTCCTGGTCTTGTCGATAAATCAAGCAGCGGTGGGTCATTGCTTGACGCAGCTGGCGGACTAGGCGGACTTGCCAAGAAATTATTCTAGGTTACCCATATAAAAGTATTTGGAAGCGTGCTCAGTGAGCGCGCTTTTTTTATGAAAAGTTGTCGCGCGGCTTAATGGACACTGATGTTGGGAGCCAAAACATGCAACGCCATTTCTATGACACAGAGATATTTTTGGAAATTATTGACGCGAGTACATAAATGGGCAGGTTTGATACTTGGAGCTCAGATATTTGTTTGGTTTATGAGTGGGTTTTTTATGACTCTCTTTCCCATCGATGATGTGAGAGGACGTCATCTTGCGGAACAAACAGAATGGTCGCTAACAGATATTGAAATCATCCCGATAGAGTTGGTTATGGATTTATATCTCGGAGAGCTTACGGGTGCTACACTTACAAGTCATGCGGGACAACCAGCCTATGCCCTGATCGGAGATAGCGGCACTCAACTTGTGAATGCTCGAACAGGTGAAAATTGGACGCCAATCACCGAAAAGGAAATAGGTCATACCGCTTTGGAGTATTACAAGGGAACAGGGAAAATTGTTCATATGGTTCGGTTAAGTGATACGCCTTCCGAATATCGGGGCAAGGTGCCTGTTTGGCAGGTGCAATTTAACGATAGTTCAAAAACGCGATTATATCTTGATGCTGAAACGGCGAGGTTGAAGGCTGTTCGTACAAAGCTTTGGCGTGTTTATGATTTTATGTGGATGCTACACATAATGGATTATACGCGTGAAGATGATTTTCATAGTTGGTGGTTGCGTTTGGCTGCCTGTCTCTCATTGTTATTTGCGATATCTGGTATATTACTCGTGATCCACCGAGTACTTCTCAGGCCCAAGACAAAAATATTAACATAGTTCTGTAAGAATCATTGCTCATCGACTTCAAAAACGTATCTTAAAAGATGATTCGGGTGTTTTGTGCGGAGTGCGACTATGAACTTATTTGGAAAACCTAAGAAAAAAGATGATGTGGGTTTACGCTCTCATCTTGTTTTAGAAGAAACGAAGATTGTTGATAAAAAGACTTTCGACACAGATCCTTTGGCCGTTGCGCGTCAGTCAGTGCATGATTTTAATCGCGAACTTAAAGAAAGCGCCTCTCGTCAGCAAGCTGCGCTTAATAGAGTGGACTCGCTGAATAAACTTATTTCCAACATGGAACTTGACCTTAAGAACTTACGTCGTTTGGAAGAGGAAAATAAGGACTTAAATAGGACGGTTCTCGAGACTGAGTCAAAGTTAGCGCAAAAGTCGTCTTGGGCCAGTGAACTGGATAGTAAATATACAGATCTTGAGCGTCGTCATTCTGACATGCGGGAAAATTTAGAAACGGCAAAGGCCAAACTCGCCGCAGCTCGTGATCAAGAGTTAACTCTTGAATCCCGTATTGGGGAGCAAGAGCAATCGATCCGCACGCTTACAAACAGAAGCGAAACAGCAGAAGATCAACAGCTCCATACTCAGCAATCTCTTGATAAATTACGTGAAGCTCTGGACGGTCAGTCGGCTGAGCTAGCTCAGCGCAATCGTGAAGGGATTGAACTTAAGAATAATTTGGACGAATTGGGCACCAAGTTTGATCGTAAGTCTAAACAGGCCGACGCGACAATTGTTGAGCTTAAAAACCTTCGTCTTGACTATAATGAGCTTAAAACACGTCATGTTGAGCTAAACGGGACGTTGGAGAATACGAAATATGATTTGCGTACGCAGAAAAATGTTTTCGATGAAACCGTTAAGCGCCGTGAAGAGGAAAATCTCGCTCTGAAAACACGTATTGATCAGCTTGAGACACAAGTGCGTATTAAAGAAAATATGTCAACGCATCTGGACCAAGAGTTTATTACGTTGCGTAATGAGCTCCTAAACGAGCGGGATCGTTGCTCTTCGCTTGAGACACGTTTGAGAACCAAGTCCGAAGAGGTTGATCGCAGTGGTGGTGCCTTGGCTAAAGCGAAAATCGAGTATGAAGAGCTAAATGCCAAATTCGCAGCCACAATCGAAGATTTCGAGACTATGCGCAAAATCAATCAGATGCAGCGTGAGAAGCTTGAGCGTTACGCATCACTTGGTGGTGTAACGGTCGGACAAGCGGTATTAAATATGGATATTAATCCAATAGATCGCGACGCACCTGTTTACATTCCAGAAGACAGTGAAAACGTCATGCGCTTAAAGCCGAAAAAAGGCTGATAAACTTTTTAGAATAAAATGAAAAATCCGCCTTAATTGGCGGCTTTTTTTATAAAATAGATTGGCCGGTGCCTTCCCAATCTTTGAGGAAGGCGGCTAGCCCTTTATCAGTCAAAATATGTTGAGATAGCTGCCGGATAACTTTCGGTGGCGCCGTCATGACATCGGCTCCGATGAGAGCACATTCCTTGACATGATTAATGTTACGAATAGATGCGGCTAATATTTCTGTTTCATAACCGTAATTGTCATAAATAGTGCGGATATCATCAATGAGCTCAAGGCCATCCAAAGAGATGTCATCCAGCCGTCCGATAAAAGGTGAAATATAGGTCGCGCCGACTTTGGCCGCGAGCAATGCCTGATTAGGCGAAAAACAGAGCGTGACATTTGTGGCTGCACCTTCTTTGGAAAGGGTGTTGCATGCTTTCAGGCCATCCATAGTCAGTGGCAATTTGATGCAAACATTCTCGGCAATCTTACGAAGATGCCGACCTTCTTCGATCATCTTATCAGCCTCAGTCGCGACCACCTCGGCACTGACATGGCCTTCGACCATTTTGCAAATTTCCGCAATGACTTCTTTAAAGTCCCGGCCAGATTTGGCGATTATAGACGGGTTTGTCGTCACCCCATCAACGAGACCAATATCATTAAGTTCAGCGATTTGATCAAGATCGGCACTATCAACAAAAAATTTCATAGGGTTCTCCAAAAAGCGTCCGAGTCATATATACATCTTCCATGCCTGCGCAAGTTGCTCAAGTCTTGTTTCCGGTCAATGTGCCGGAACCCTTTGATTATGCCGTCCCACCCGGCATGACTTTGCGTGTGGGTGAGTATGTTTTCGCCCCACTTGGCTCACAAATGAAACTCGGTGTTATCTGGAATACAAGGCGTTCAGATCAAACGAACAATCTCAAAGAGATTGCTGAGGTCAAGCGAACCAAACCTCTATCTGAATTCATGATTAAATTTGTGGATTGGACGGCACGTTATAACTGTGTCTCGCCAGGTATGGTTCTTCGGATGATTATCAGATCTTACAAGGCTTTGGACCCCAGTCAGATGGCGACCTATTATCAGCCCAGCGGACAATTACCGCCAAAGATTACCGCTAGTCGTCAATCTATCTTGGATCATGGCGGACCCTTTCCGGCGCGCGCTAGTGAGATTTCAAAACGTGCAAATGTCAGTGCGGGAGTTGTCAAAGGATTTGCGTCTGCAGGTGGATTAATCGCTAATCAAAGGCCTGTCGATCCACCATTTGAAGAGCCTGATCCCGATTTTGGATCTAAGGAGCTGACCCATTCCCAAATAGAAGGCGCTAAAAATTTGGTTAGCCTGGTGGCGAGGGAGACGTTTAATGTCGCCTTATTGGACGGGGTTACAGGTTCTGGAAAAACGGAAGTTTATTTCGAAGCCGTGGCCGAAGCCATCAGACGAGGCGGGCAGGCGCTTATCCTTGTTCCCGAAATCGCGCTCACACAGGCAGCACTCACACGGTTTAAGGCCCGCTTCGGGGTAGAACCTGCGCCGTGGCACTCGGCCCTGGGAGACGCCGCCCGCCGTCGTAGTTGGCGCGAAGTGGCACAAGGCCGGGCCAAGCTCGTTGTTGGTGCGCGCTCAGCTCTATATTTGCCGTTTCCAAACCTCAAATTGATTGTTGTCGATGAGGAACATGACACTTCCTATAAGCAAGAAGAAGGTGTCATTTATAATGCACGGGACATGGCGGTGGTCAGGGGAAAAATAGCCGGCCATTCTGTTGTTTTAGCATCTGCTACGCCGTCTCTGGAAAGTTTGGTCAATGCGCGAACTGGTCGATATAGCCATGTGCTGCTTCCCGAACGCCCGGGCGCAATCACCTTGCCGGATATTGATCTCGTTGATTTAAAAGAACATGTTCCGAATAAAGGTGATTTTTTATCCCAACCCTTAATAGACGCGACACGTGCAGTTCTCTCGCGCGGGGAGCAAGCCATGTTGTTTCTCAATCGACGAGGTTATGCGCCGCTGATTATTTGTCGGGCATGCGGCGAGAAACTTAAAAGTCCGGACACAGACAGCTGGTTGGTTGAACATAAAGCCACGGGGCGAGCCATGTGTCATCAGACCGGTTTTTCTATGCCTATGCCCACTGCCTGTCCGGAATGTAAAACCGAAGACAGTCTGACATCCGTGGGGCCAGGAGTTGAACGGGTGGCCGAAGAAGCCGAGCGTCATTTCCCGAATGCGAAAATAGAAATATTCTCATCTGACACGGCAGGAAGTGCCGACTCTATCCGAGACCGGATGCAGCGAATGGAGGCCGGAGAGATTGATATTCTGGTCGGTACGCAAATGGTTGTTAAAGGTCATAACTTTCCTTGGCTGACTTTTGTGGGTGTCGTTGATGGAGACCTAAGTCTTGCCGGGGGTGATCCTCGCGCCGGAGAACGCACCTATCAGACTTTAGTGCAAGTTGCGGGTCGGGCGGGACGGGCCGATAAACCTGGCAACGCGCTTATCCAAACCCATCAACCCGAACATGAAGCACTAGCTGCGCTGGCCGCAGGTGACCGCGAGCAATTTATCTCAGCAGAATTGGCGCTTCGCGAAATTTTGGAATTACCACCTTATGGCAAATTGGCAGGCGTGATTATCTCAAGCCCCGATCTAAAACAAACGGAGGATATCGCCCGAAAATTCGTTGCGCTGGCACCGCGTGCCGAAGGTATTGAGATTTTAGGGCCAAGCGAGCCACCTCTTGGGCGACTAAGAGGGCGCTTTCGCCGTCGAATTTTGGTACAAGCAACATCCAACGTCAATCTATCCGCTTATATGGGAGCTTGGCGCCCCAGATTAAAACTTCCCGCTAAAGCCCGCTTACATATCGATATCGATCCACAAAGTTTCATGTAGATTGACTCTAAAAACTGCATTTTTAAGATTAAAATATTGCAACCAATTATTCGTGACAGTAGGGTATACTCGTAAAAGGGGGTTATATGAAAAAGATTTTTCTAGCGCTAGCGATGGCAAGTTTTCTCACATCAGCGTGCACGACAACAAAAATTAAAGAAACGACCAATAATTTCACTGCGGTAAAAAACCCCATAATGTTGGTATTGGATCCGGACGTAGAAGCTCAAGCGATATTAGTCAGTGGTGTATTTGAAACTCGCGCCGATTGGTCTCTTGATGCTCGAAATAACATGGAAGATGCGCTTAAGACAGTTCTCGCTGGAAAATCGTCAAACGTGAAGATTGTTTCTCTAAGTGGAAATCTTACGTCACGACAACAGCAAATTATCAAACTTAACGACGCAGTTGCATTGGCGTCGCTCACACATGATTACGGTCAAACATTTAAACTTCCTACGAAAAAAGATGCATTTGATCGGACAATAGGACCGGGTGCTAAAGCTCTGGCAGATGGAACTGGTGCCGACTATGCGCTTAAGTTAGTCGCCGCAGGGCATTATAACTCAACAGGGGGCCAACTCAAAAATATAGCTAGCCTTGTTTCCGTCGCTGCCATAGGCGTGGGGCCAGGCCTTCAGTTTGGCGAGCAGACAGTTTTTGCGTCGTTAATTGACACCCAAACTGGAGACGTCGTTTGGTCAAACCGGGCGTCAAACCTTGGTGGCTCCGACATGCGAAAACCCGAAGGTGCTGTAAGTTTAATTGAAGACGTGCTTAAGGGTTTTCCTCTGTGAGAGTGAAGCCAAGAGGTTTTGTTTCGACGCTGCTATTGGCAACCTGCTTATCTGTTTCCACTCAAGCTCAACGACCTACGGATAATAGTACTGATGAAGCTGGGCTATGGTATCAAGTCGATAAAATTGAGAAAGATATCCAGACAGCTGGGGTCAGACTCACAGATCCCGATCTTAATAACTATGTCAATAAGCTGACATGCGATATTGTTGGGCCAGATTGCAATCAGCTTAGAGTATATGTCATTGAAGCGCCTGTTTTTAACGCGTCCATGTATCCGAATGGTATGATGCTAATTTTTTCAGGTCTCTTATTAAGAGCTGAAAATGAAGCCCAAGTGGCTTGCGTGATTGGTCATGAATTTGGTCATTACAAGAACAAAGATTCTTTGGAAAGGTGGCGTAAAATTAAAGATTGGTCGAATGTGGCAATGCTTTTTAGCTTAACTGGAGCCGCAACGGGAACAGGTTCTGCAGAAGGTTCAACTGGATTTATTTACCTTGCCCAAGCCGCTATTCAAGGGTTTTCGAGAGAGCAGGAAAGGGAAGCTGATGAGGTTGGGTTTAAGCTCACGGCGGATGCCAGTTATAAATCTGACGAGTGTTCAATCATTTGGGGTAATCTCATTGATGAGCAGGAAGCGTCTAGTTTCAAAAGAGTTAGAAAACGCGTAAATCAAGGTAGTGTATTCTCTAGCCACCCTCTCACAAAAGAGCGCAAAAAGACACTTGCAGCCTTCGCCAAGCAAACGCCGGGCGGTGCAAAAACAGGGCAGGCAAATCACAAAACCTCTACGGATAAATTCCTGGAAGATTGGCTGCGAACGGAATTACTTGCTAAAGATTATGATCGACATCTCCATCTTTTCGAGGCTCTAAAAGCTCAAGGTAGAAATGAAGGTATATTGAATTATTATATTGGCGAAGCGTATCGATTGCGCGGCGAAGACGGCGATCGAGACTTGGCGTTTGAAGCTTGGGAAGAGGCCGCTAAATTCCAGGGTGCACCCCCAGAATTGTGGCGGACATTAGGTGAGTATTACAGACGTAAGAAAGACAAACCTAAAGCCTTGCAGGCTTATCAAACCTATCTAGCTAAGGCGCCACATGCACCGGAACGGCAACTGATTAACGCCTATATCCAAAGATTAAAATCACCATAATGTATAAATAAGGGGTTTATACCATGAAAATGAGACAGACTTTTATCGCAATTATTAGCGCCGTCCTAATATCGGGTTGCGCGTCCACGGCATTTAATGCGGCTGGTGGAGCCAGTTTAGCACCAACTGGAAAATTTGATGTTGGGTCATTTATCGTGAATTTACCGTCTGATTTGAATAGCATTAAAGTACGGACTGATGACGGAGATCGAGGTTATTTACTGACGCAGGATGGCCCGTCTCTGGATTCAATTTATCTGTTTAGTGATATTCAGGATGGGGACGCGATATTAAAACAATTTCGTAAAGAGAACCCAGTCCCAAAATATAGCGACGAAATGTTTGATTTGGAATTAGTCGAGTTTCTAATCGATACGATATCAAAAGGAACAGATCTGAGGGTACGATCATCAAATGTCAGACCTGGAAGTTTTCTTGGAGAGGAAGCCATTTTATTTGATATAAATGGTGTTTCATCTCGAGGCCTCAATATGACAGGTTCTGCTTTGATGTCGGCGACTGATGCAGGGCTCGATGTTGCGTTTTATATCGCGCCCCAAGAATATTACGCTCCCAGAATTAAAGCCAGTTTTGATTCAATCCTTGGTTCCGCCGTCTCGGATGGTGATAGCAGTTAAGTCAATTCAATAGAGCCAACGTGTCGCACTTCGTTAAGGGTTGAGAGCCTAAAAGTCCCGTGCTAAACCGCGCGCGAGTTTGAGGGTGACAACGATTTATGTTGCCTGAATATCTGGGTTTTTGAGTGTAATGTTCATTGCAATCAAGAGTTCTGCTAAGAGAGACGGATCGTAATTTTGGCCAAGTCACAAAATATAAATAGCCAAGCCGCTGGGCGATATGCTCTGGCCCTTCTGGAGCTGGCGGAAGGTGCTAAGTCACTGAAAACAGTAGAAAAAGACCTTGCTAAAGTTAAAAAGCTGTTTGCAGATAATGAAAGCATTCGTGCGATGGCCGCGAGCCCTGTTTATGCGACTGAAGATAAGGTCAACGCGATTGTGGCAATTGCGAAGAAAGCCAAAATTGGCAAGCTTGTATCGAACTTTATAGGTACTGTGACACAGAATCGCCGCGCGCCGGAAATCCCTGCCATGATTGCTGAATTTGAAGCTTTGCTCGCAAGACGCCGCGGTTCTCAGATCGCAAGGGTAACGAGTGCTAAGAAATTAACGTCGGCGCAGCTGACGAAACTAAAAGCCGAGCTTAAGAAATCGCTTGGCCGGGCCGTTGAAGTCGAAACCAGTGTTGACGAAAGCCTTTTAGGTGGCTTCGTCGTTAGCGTCGGTTCAAAGCTTTATGATAGCTCACTTAAAACAAAAATTGAAGATTTGAAACTGGCCCTAAAACAGGCCTGACCAAAGAGGTAATATCATGGATATTCGTGCTGCCGAAATTTCCAACATACTAAAGAAGCAAATCAAGGGGTTTGGGACAGATGCCAAAGTCTCAGATGTCGGACAGGTGTTATCGGTCGGTGACGGTATTGCCCGCGTATACGGACTAGATAATGTCCGCGCTGGTGAGATGGTCGAATTTCCGGGCGGCATTAAGGGTATGGCGCTTAACCTTGAGAGCGACAATGTCGGTGTTGTTATTTTTGGTGATGACCGCGGTATTAAAGAAGGCGATACTGTTAAACGTCTGGGTGAAATCGTGGACGTGCCTGTTGGTAAAGGTCTTCTCGGTCGTGTGGTTAATCCATTAGGTGAGCCGATAGATGGTAAAGGTCCGATTGTTGAAGCAGAACGCCGCCGTGTTGATGTTAAAGCGCCGGGTATTATTCCGCGTAAATCTGTGCATGAGCCTGTTCAAACGGGTATTAAAGCGATTGACGCGCTTATCCCGATCGGACGTGGCCAACGCGAATTAATCATTGGTGACCGCCAAACAGGTAAAACGGCTGTGGCGGTGGATGCGATCCTCAACCAAAAAGCCGCTTTTGATAATGATCGCGAAAATGACAAGCTTTACTGTATTTATGTTGTGATTGGCCAGAAGCGCTCAACAGTGGCGCAACTCGTTAAAACGCTCGAAGAGCGCGGCGCGATGGATTATTCAATTATTGTATCGGCGACAGCGTCGGAGCCAGCACCTATGCAGTTTATTGCGCCTTTCTCAGGCTGCGCGATGGGCGAGTATTTCCGCGATAATGGCATGCATGCGCTGATCGTTTATGATGACCTTTCAAAACAGGCCGTAGCTTATCGTCAAATGTCACTTCTTCTTCGTCGTCCTCCGGGTCGCGAAGCCTATCCGGGTGATGTTTTCTATCTCCACTCCCGTCTCTTAGAGCGTGCTGCGAAAATGAATGATGATGAAGGTGCAGGATCTTTAACGGCGCTGCCAATTATCGAAACACAAGCTAACGATGTGTCGGCCTATATTCCAACCAATGTTATCTCGATTACGGATGGTCAGATCTTCTTAGAAACTGATCTCTTCTTCCAAGGTATCCGCCCGGCCCTTAACGTCGGTCTGTCGGTTTCTCGCGTGGGATCATCTGCTCAAATTAAAGCGATGAAACAGGTTGCGGGTCCAATTAAAGGTGAGCTTGCGCAGTACCGTGAAATGGCGGCTTTCGCGCAGTTTGGTTCTGACCTTGATGTATCAACGCAAAGACTTCTAGCTCGTGGTGAGCGTCTTACAGAGCTTTTAAAACAGGACCAATATTCTCCGCTTCAAGTGGAAGAACAGGTCGTGGTTATTTATGCCGGAACGCGTGGTTATTTGGATGATGTCGCCGTGGGTGATGTCCGTAAATATGAAAAAGATTTGCTCGCGCATTTCCATTCTGAACATAGCTCAATTCTATCAGACATCGCGTCTGAGAAAAAGCTATCTGATGATCTTGAGAACCGTATGAAGTCCGCGATTGATAACTTCACTAAGAATTTTGCGGCCTAAGACAGGCATATAGGACCTCATCATGGCGTCTCTTAAAGAGCTCAAAAACCGGATCAAAAGCGTGAAAAACACGCAAAAGATCACTAAAGCCATGCAAATGGTGGCGGCAGCTAAATTGCGTAAAGCGCAAGAAGCGGCCGAGAAATCAAAGCCTTATTCGGATCGTATCAATAATGTGATTTCCAATCTGGCCGGATCCATGGAAGCCGGAGCGGATGCGCCAGAGCTTTTGGTTGGTAATGGTAGATCCGATACGGTTCTTCTGCTGGTTGCAACAGCAGATCGTGGTTTGTGCGGTGGTTTTAACACCAATATCGCCCGTAAAGCGCGCGAAGAAATCGTAGCCCTCGAGCGCGACGGCAAGACCGTCAAGCTTTTCCTTGTGGGACGCAAAGGTAAAGAACAATTAGAACGTCTCTATGAGAGCAAAATCGTTGAGTTTATCTCTTTGAAAGAAGAGCGCACGATTGGTGCCTCAATTGCGCAAGACATCGGCAACAAAGTCACCGAAATGTATCACGCGGGCGAATTTGATGTCTGTAAGCTGATATTTGCCAAGTTTGACAATGTCATGACGCAGACACCTCTGGCCAAGACAATTATTCCGGCCACGATTGAAACGGCTGAAACAGCTGAAGAAGATACCGCTGAGACGCCAACACAAGATCTAAATGGGGCTATCTATAGCTATGAGCCCGATGAGGCTGGTATCTTGAGAGTATTGCTGCCGCGCTATCTCAATACCCAAATTTTCACCGCACTTCTTGAAAATGTCGCCGGTGAGATGGGCTCAAAAATGACAGCGATGGATAACGCAACGCGTAACGCAGGCGAGATGATCGACAAGCTAACCCTTACTTATAACCGAACACGTCAGGCCAAGATTACATCTGAACTGATTGAAATTATCTCTGGCGCGGAAGCGCTCTAAGACAGCTGAGAGGACCAAACATGGCAAAAGCAGCAACAAAAAAGAAAGCTCCGGCTAAAAAGAAAACCACGAAGAAAGCAGCTAATGCCAATATCGGCAAAGGCAGCGTCTCTCAGGTTATCGGCGCGGTTGTCGACGTCGTATTTGAAGGCGATCTACCGCCGATCCTAAATGCGCTTGAAACGGATAATAACGGGACACGTCTTGTGCTCGAAGTCGCCCAGCATTTGGGTCAGAATGCTGTTCGTACAATCGCGATGGACTCAACCGAAGGTCTCGTACGCGGTCAGCGGGTTAAAGACTTGGGCGATCCGATTTCTATTCCTGTTGGGCCCGGTAATTTAGGCCGGATTATGAATGTGATTGGTGAGCCGATTGATGAGCGTGGTCCGCTGGATACAACGCATATGGCGCCTATTCACAAGCCCGCTCCGGAATTCGTCGATCAGGCCGTGGAAACAGAAGTTCTCGCAACAGGTATCAAAGTTATCGATCTTTTATGCCCCTACGCCAAAGGTGGTAAAATCGGTCTCTTTGGAGGAGCCGGCGTTGGTAAAACTGTTTTGATCATGGAATTGATTAATAATATCGCCAAGCTGTTTGGGGGTTACTCTGTGTTTGCGGGTGTCGGCGAACGTACCCGTGAAGGTAATGACCTTTATCACGAAATGATGGAATCTGAGGTTATCAAGCTTGATGGAGAGAGCCGTGCGACCTTGGTTTATGGTCAAATGAATGAACCTCCCGGAGCCCGTGCTCGTGTGGCTTTGACAGGTCTGTCTCAAGCGGAATATTTCCGTGATGAGGAAGGTAAAGACGTTCTCTTCTTCGTTGATAACATCTTCCGCTTTACACAAGCCGGTGCTGAGGTATCAGCGCTTCTGGGTCGTATCCCGTCTGCTGTGGGATATCAGCCAACTCTATCAACCGATATGGGCGGTATGCAGGAACGCATTACGTCAACCACAAAAGGGTCGATTACATCTGTGCAGGCCGTTTACGTGCCAGCCGATGACTTGACCGACCCTGCGCCAGCGACGACCTTCGCTCACTTGGATGCGACAACCGTTCTTAACCGTGCGATTTCTGAAAAAGGTATTTATCCTGCGGTTGATCCGCTTGACTCAACATCGCGTATTCTTGAGCCTCGTACGGTTGGAGAAGATCATTATGCGGTTGCACGTCAGGTTCAGGAAATCCTACAGCGCTATAAGTCACTTCAAGACATTATCGCGATTTTGGGTATGGATGAATTATCCGAAGAAGATAAGCTAACTGTGGCACGTGCCCGTAAGGTTGAGAAGTTCCTCTCACAGCCATTTGATGTGGCGGAAATCTTCACAGGATCACCGGGTATTCAGGTGCCTCTGGACGACACAATCCGCTCATTTAAAGGTCTTGTTGAAGGTGAGTATGATCATCTTCCAGAGCAGGCCTTTTATATGGTCGGCGGCATTGACGATGTGATCGAAAAAGCCGCTAAGATGGCTGCAGAAGCGGCCTAATTGGTAAATAAACTCGATATCAAGGACTGTGTGAATGACATTTGTCCTTGGTCTGGTGATAAAGTTTCAGCCGACAGCCTTACCCTCTTCAAAGGTAAGGTTGTCGGGTTTTGTAATCCCGGATGTCGGGATAAATTCGAAAAGGCCGTAGGCCATTTCGAGCAAAGTTTCGGAGCCTGATATATGGCAGACAAGCTTAATTTTTCTCTGGTTTCACCCGAAGCCGAATTATTCACGGGCGAGGTGGATCAAGTTGATCTCCCTGGCACAGAGGGCGATTTGGGTATTCTCCCTGATCACTCACCTTTGATGGCGGGTATTCGTACGGGAGCTATTACTGTCTACGCTGACGGGGCAACTTCCGTTTATTTTGTACAAGGCGGATTTGCGGACGCCACGCCAGCTGGTTTGACCGTATTGGCCGAGCAGGCCACATCGGTCGCTGATCTTGACCGGGCAGGTATTGAAGCCGAGCTTGAAAAAGCTAAAGCCGCGATTGCAAACCTTGAAGGTGAAGATGCGCTTCTCGCGCAACAAAATCTCGACGGTTTGACCGAGATGCTCGCCAAGGTCTAGTTGTTCCTACCTTAAATTCGCGTATTAATAGCCAATTCATGTGAATCCATCTATTAGGGCCTGATGGTTCGAGGTTTGTTTTCGTTTTTGCTCTTTAGCGCGCTAACCGTTAATGGCTCTGCGCAAGAACTTCCTACTTACGCCAACACCATTAATCAGTTTAGCGTTTTCAATAATGGGGTTGTCGGAGAGAACGCTTTTCCAACCGGTTTTAACTTTAATGTACAAAAAGCTATAGGAGAGTTTGAGACTTTATGTAGTGAAGTTTTTAAAAATAGAATTCGTGAGAACCACCCGGAACACACGTCCGATACGGATAGGCTATTTCAAGATAAAGGCTATGAGAGGATTGATAATAGCTATTTCCGAACTTCCGACAATATAAGTGTGAAAGCCCGAATTGATGAGAATGTTTCCGTTCAAGAAATGCGCTCGGTGGATGAGTGGTATGGATCGCATATAGTTAAGCAACTCAAGCCTTTCGATTCACATAAACTTGGCTGGATGTGTAGCTTTGAAATCAATGATACTGATTTATTGAGCGCTAAACATTATAAACAGATTGGCTCTGATTTTCGTCGGAATGTATCAAACCTTTGCAATGTTGATATTTCTAAGCATTTGATACGAAGTTACGTGCCTAATGAGAATGGAGACGGTAACACAATCAAACTGAGTATTGAATTTGAAGAAAACACTGATGTAATTTTAGCCTGCAAAGACCGTTTTGATTTAATTGCCTATACATTGGACGGTCAAGGGAATGTGGTGCGGCCAGGGTTTTCTAGTGGTAGATATTCAGTGTCTTCAAATGGAAATGTCTTGAATCCTCAGGGACAAACTATTGGTCGTGTGAATGGTGATGGCGATATTATAAATGCGGCAGGCCAAATTATTGGCCGCTTTAATCAATAAGTATGATTGAATCAAATAATCAGTTATTAACCACAGTTTCAATTAATCTGCTATTTTGGGTTTAACCTAGCTCTAATTTAACACGTGGATGGTATGATGAACCCACCTCGATAATTCACGGGGAGTGGGAAATGAAATATGTGTTTCAAACATTTAGTTTGTTCGTTGTAGCGGTCTTTATACCTTTAAACGCGGTGAACAGACTAAGTTTAGCTTTGACAGATAAGCTGTCATCAACCTCAGATGAGTAGCATATAGCTACGATCTAGAGTTGGTTTCTGATGGGAGTTTTCGCGTGCGATCTTCGGCCGTTGTAATGGCGAAGAACGTCAAGATAGCGATTAAAGATAATAAACTAGCAGCGATAAAGGGGGCCCCGGGTTGATAATAAGCCGTGCCTTCTTTTGCAAAAATTTCAAAAGCAGGGCCCATTATCAGAGGTCCAACGATAAGCGCTAAACCTTGCGCAGCTCCTATGGCCCCCTGTAATTCGCCTTGCTCAGATTTAGATACTCGGCTGGACATCATATTATTTAACGACGGATTATAAAAACCAGCGATTGCTGAGAAGGGACCCATGGCGTAAATCATCCACCCTGCGCCTGCCAACCCCAAGCCTGTATAGGCTATGATAGCCGCTAGAATACCAATGGCGCCGCCCCAAAAGAGCCCAGATTTAGGTAAGACGATACGTATAACCCCAGCCTGTACGATGAAACTGGCGAGGCCAAAGGCCAGAAGGGACAGGCCAACGTCTCCAGCCGTCCAACCCAGCTTCACCTGAGTTGAGACTGCGTATGTCGTGGGATAGACTGTGTGCGCGGTGCCTAGTAGGAAAAGAATGAAAATAAGCCCCTTCGCGTTTTGAATTTTTTGCAAAGACTTTAAAGCCCCGAGAGCATTGGCTCTGGCCCATTTAAATTCTCTGCGGTTTTCCGGCTGCAAAGTCTCCGGTAAAACAAAAATTCCAAAAGCCACGTTTAACAATGAAATCACGCCTGCCGCGATAAAGGGTAAGCGTGGGTTGGCAAGGTCCCCCAGAAACTTTCCGGGATCACCTAATATTCCGCCTATGGCCGGGCCAAGCATAAAACCAACACCAAAAGCCGCCCCAATAAGTGCAAAATTTTGCGCTCGTGTTTCCGGCGGGCTTATGTCGGCTATATAGGCATTGGCCGTTGAAAAGGTAGCGCCCAAAGCACCGGATATAGCGCGTCCCAAAAACACAAAAGCCATAGTCGGGGCAAAGCCTAAAAGAAAATAATCCAGACTAAGACCAAAAAGCGCCAATAACATTATCGGACGACGCCCATAGGCATCAGAGAGCGCGCCGATGATAGGCATGAAGTAAAACTGCATGACCGCAAATATCAGGGTCATACCCGCCATATAACGCCCTAGCTGGTGTTCCGGTAGAGCTGGTATTAATTCTCTGACTAGATCTGGCAGAACAGGAATAATAATCCCAAAGCCAATTGAGTTGATCATCACAGTGATCAAAACGAAGGTCATGGCATATCGATTTTTGAACGAAGCGCGCATAATCGCCTCTAATTTATTTTACCGGTTTTGCATAGTCAGCAAATTTGATGGTCAATTGTTCATAAACTTTGCGTTTAAACGGAACGATTAAGTCTGGTGTCTCAGATAGCTTACCCCATTTCCATTTTGAAAACTCAACCGGTAGATGAGCTTTGAGATCAAAGTCAGACCTGTGACCGATGAAACGATAAGCAAACCATTTTTGCTTTTGACCGCGCCAGTTTTTCTTTTTCTTTTGTTCTAAATATTCCGGCGGGAATTCATAATATAGCCAATCATTTATGCATCCAAGATAGGACACATGCTCAGCTTTTAGACCGGTTTCCTCCCATAGTTCCCTGATTGCGGCGTCTATAGGTTTTTCGCCTTCATCAATGCCCCCTTGAGGAAATTGCCAAACATATTTTCCGCGTTGATTGAAACGGCGACCTAACCAGACCTGTCCTTCGTCGTTAAAAATAGCGATACCAGCTGCAGGGCGATAATGTTGCTTATCAAAGGACGGGTTCGTCATCGTCTATTAATAACATAGGATGCTGGGGCTAGTTCCAAATTTTTTTGCTCCAACTCTTGGACCCAACTCTTAAGCGTATCTATTGTTGTTCCATATCCAAAGCCAACTCCGAGCGGCGTTTGTCCTGTAGCTGATAATACTTCCAAACGGGCTAGCTCAGCCTCTATTAAGGGCCGGTTTGGTGTTGCATCAATAAGCCCCGTCGCTGCTGTGAATGGTAAACCTGTTGTTTGTGATAAGCCTGCGAGTGTCGGCGCTGGATTAGAACCATCATAAATAAACCCAAGTCCGGCACTTGATAAATGAGACAAGATTGGTGTGAGTATATCACTTCGGGTCAAGATAAGGTCGCCATTATAATTCGTAACGGCAAAAAATCCCTGGGCTCGGCTAATCAAATAATCAAGATTTCTAATATTATTGGCGGCACTCTGAGCGACACGCAATGTCCGAATAGCACCCGGTTCACTCGGGTTGAAATCCACTGACTCCATCGGAAGCTCCAATATAACCTCATGTCCTTGTACGCGCGCTTGATCGACCCAGCTTTGGAGGCCAACTGTATGCGCTGCAAAAGATAGAGTGACCTCAGGTGGAAGCTCATAAATCGCTCGTTGAGTTATACTCCGGTCTATCCCAAGCCCGCCCACAATGAGGGAGACGGATGTTTTTCCAAATGCCGGTGCATAGGGGCGCGTGTAACTCGTCACAGCGCGACGACCGTCAGCGGCTATTGTCGGAATAGGTCCGAACGGAGCTGAACGGGTTAATCCGGCCAAGGGTGCTTTCAATAGAGGCGAGGTGTTGGCCGTGTCATCAATTGTCTCACCATCGACAATAATCGTCTGTGGGCTAGAGTTTTGAATAATCTCGGAATTATTGTTTTGCCCGCCTGCCATAGTCACATTTGAGGTGTTTCTTATGGGATTGCCCAAAGCGTCTATTAATTCTGTGGGGTTTTTATTGTCGGGAACAACACCTGCTAATAGATCGGGAAAGATGTCTCCTTCGCCGTTTAAACTATCAGACGGCTCGGGTAGGGGGAGGGGCTCGAGGCTTACTTGCCCCTTGGCCACGGCGTCATCGGGATTTCCCAAATATTTGACGTAAGCTAGCGAAAGCCCGGCTGTTATAACCAGTAAAGCCAGAGCACGAACAATATTCAACGCAAGTGAGGGCAGGGGTTTAGCCTGACGCTTTATGGCCGTCGTAGAATTAAGAGTGTAAATCTCCTGTTTCATGACAATTTTCTACCGAAAACAATAAGTTAGAACTCCAACGCCTAGCGCTGTTCGGCCGAAAGGTCTATGGTCAGTTTTGACTTGCGAGCAAATTATTATATCTGGGGCTTTTAAGTAGATTTACCGCTCTATCAATCTGATAATCTTGGTTATCAGACCAGCCTTCGGGGGGGTAATCCAACTGCGATAAATCTTCCTCAAAATCGGTTTCATCTGGATTAGACAAAGCATTGTGAAAGCTGTCTTCACGAAAACGCTCTCGTGTTTCCCCGGTATCAGGTCTAAACGCGACCAAAAGATCCGGCATGATGCCTCGGCTCTGTATGGATTTCCCGGATGGTGTATAATAACGTTGGGTTGTCAAACGCAACGCTCCGCCATTGCCGTCTAATGACATAACGGATTGCACGGAACCTTTACCAAAAGATCTACGTCCCATGACGATGCCTCGACCTCTGTCCTGTATTGCACCGGCTAATATCTCAGCCGCTGAGGCAGATCGGCTATTAATTAAGACGACAATAGGGACATCTGAAACGAGCTCACCAGGGTCCGCATTATAACGTTGGGTGTTATCAATCGTTCGGCCACGCGCAGAAAAGACCTCCCCACCATCGAGAAAATGGCTAGCGACTTCAACAGTTTGATCAACTAATCCTCCGGGATTTCCTCTCACATCTATGACAAGGCCGGGTAATTGACTGCCAAGAGTGGCTTTTAGATCCTCGATTGCAAATTCTACATCCTTGCTTAGCCTCGGGTGATTGAAACTCTCAATGAAGATATAGCCAATACCATTTTCTTCTCTGTGACGGACGACACGCCCTTGGACGATTTCTCGTATGATTGTCACATCGCGGGGAACCTGACCTTCAGATAAGACGCTTACAATGATGGGATCACCCTCAAGGCCTCTCATGCCTTCCACGGCTTCACTTAAAGTTTTTCCTAGGACTTTTTCTCCTTCAACTTCGGTAATAAAGTCACCTCTTACTATTCCGGCTTTATCAGCCGGACCATCTGGAATGACATAATTTATTTTAACGAGTCCGGCTTCCATCGTCACTTCGATGCCTAGACCACCATATTCTCTGCGAGCCGTTTTTTGTCGTTCGACAAATTCCGTTCGTGGGATATAATGTGAATGAGGATCAAGAGCTTCCAAAGCCCCATTCAGGGCATTTGTCATAAGGTCATCATCCTCAATTTCTTCTACATAAAGATTACTGACTGTTGAAAAAACCTCAGCAAATAGTCTGAGCTTGTCATAGGTTTCTTCGGTGTTTTCATTGTCTGCATTGGCCAATACAAATGGCGCTAACAGGCAAAGCAACCCCGACAGACATGTCAGAGAGAGAATACGTAAGAATTTTGATATCATTAATTCAGAGCAGCCAATCGATCTGAGTAAGATCCGTCTTTTAGTATTTCAATCGCACGCATGAGTTGGAAGTCATCGTCCTCATCAAACGACGTCGGCGGATATTCGATTTCAACTGTTTCTTCTTCCTCTGTCTCTTGCTCCAATTCATTTTGGATAGAATTAGGTAAATCAGACTCGCGGAGTGCGTCTTGATCCTCATCCTCAGCAAAAGCTGCGATTGCAATATCAGGGTCAATCCCTGTTCCTTGGATAGAACGTCCAGCGGGTGTGTAATATCTTTGCGTGGTTAATCGCAAAGCTCCGTCACGTCCGCCTCGTAAAGGAATAATGGATTGTACGGACCCTTTGCCGAATGTCGTCATGCCAACCAATAGACCGCGGCCGCGATCTTGAACCGCACCGGCAACAATCTCAGACGCGGATGCAGATGCCCCGTCAATTAAAACGACCAAAGGTACACCTTTGGCTAATTCACCGTTTTCAGCATTATAGCGTTCAGTATCGGTGGCGATCCGACCGCGTGTCGACACAACTTCTCCCCCGTCTAGGAAAGCACTACTGACTTTAATTGACTGATCCAGAAGACCTCCGGGGTTACCGCGAAGATCAAGAACAATACCTGGCAAATTTTTACCAAGTTCTTTCTTGAGTGCCGCAATTGATTTTTTTAAGCCGTCGTCGGTTTTTTCATTAAACTGTGAAATGCGTAGATAACCAATACCATCTTTGACTTCATGTTTGACGACGGCGCGTTTGATGATTTCACGCACAATTGTAAATTCTAACGGGTCTTCTTCACCACGGATTACAGTAATTGTAATAGGTTCATTTGGCTTGCCGCGCATCTTATCAACAGCTTCCGACAATGGGAGACCAATAATGCTTTCACCTTCTATTTCGGTAATATAGTCGCCCGCCTTTATTCCGGCTCGTTTCGCAGGCGTATCATCAATCGGTGCAATCACCTTAACAACGCCGCTCTCGGTCGTGACTTCCATGCCCAGTCCGCCATATTCGCCGCTAGTTGAGACTTGTAAGTCTTTAAAGCTATCCGGACCAACATAGCTAGAATGTGGATCGAGAGATTGCAGCATCCCGTTAATGGCATCTTCTATAAGTTCAGCATCATCGACATCGACAACATATTCATTCCGCACGCGTGCCATGACGTCGGCAAACAATTCGAGCTGCTGGAATGTTTCTGCATGTGAAGAGCGCTCTTTGGCCAAAGCGGTATGTTGGTTAGACGCTAAAGCGATAACGCTAACAACTGCAAGGGTTCCTAAAGCGGGAAGGAAAAATTTCATACTATACTCCTAGGTCGTACCTGTTATCCTGTATATGCATCGCTTACCAGTAAAAATGCTGTTAACCAGACTTTGCAAATGCCGTGCCTAGCCAAGGCGAAGGGTTAATGGTCGATCCGTCTTTTCTCAATTCGAGATAAAGTTCGGGTTTTGAGCGTGTCTGGTTTGGCATTATACCTAAAGGCTCACCTCTTTTCACGACTTCACCCGCTTTAGTATAAATTTCTCCTAGGCCAGTTAAGAGGATAAAATATCCATCGCCCACGTTTAAAATAACGACATTTTCATAATTTTTAAATGGGCCAGAGAATTCTATTCGACCAGCATAAGGTGAGACCACTTGGGCTTTACCTGCGGTGGCAACCGTGAGACCTTTATTTGCACTGGAATAGCCTTTTTTGAGCTTACCTATCACAGGAGTTTGTAGTTTACCGCGTGCTTTTGAAAAACGAGGCGTGTCTGAGGGTAAAACCAAGGGTGTATTTGAGCGAGACGCACGGGGTTTTATCCGAGGATTTTCGCTATCTGAACGCGCATCGTCGTCACGTTCGGGTTTCAATCGGGGTTGAATGTCGCGCGCAGCAGATTCAAATTTTGCGATTAAATCTCTAAGATCATCAGCTTCTGAGGCTAGAGCGGCGACTCGTTTACGGACGGCTTGTTGATCTTTGGAAATTGATTTTTCTAGCTTTGTTTTTTGTCCAACAAGTTGAGTAATAGATTTACGCTTTGTGCTCAGCGAGACTTCATTTCGCCTTAGTTTGTCTTGTTCGTCTGAGATACTCTCTTGCAGCTCAGTCAAATCATTTAATTCATCTGATAATATCTTAGCCTCGGACTTAAGTTCGACGCTGAGGGAGGACATTAATCGTGCGGACCGGAAAGCCTCAGCCGCATCATTGGGCGAGACAAGTAGGGCCGGAGGTGGTGATTGCTCAATTCGTTGCAGAGCAGCCAGTAAACGCATCACCGTTTTTTTATCCCCATAGATACGGTTTTTGATCTCAGCACTTTGAGTTTCCAAGGCATTAAGTTTGTTTTCAATGGACCGACCTTCTGTCTCAATGGCTTTGGTGTCGGCCGCCAGTTTGGTCAGGTCAGCTTTCAAACGGCCAATGTCTTTTTGCACGGCCTCTCTTGTTTCGGAGAGTTCTTTTTCCCGTTGTTTTTCTTTTTCTTGAGCTTGCTTAATCTCATTAAGTCGATCGATATCGACACTTTGCGCGAAAGCCGGGCTCGAGATTAATAGAAAGCTTATGAACAGGAATCTGAACATTAATCGCGATGATAAGGCGAGCCGGATAAAATTGATAGAGCTCTATACAGCTGCTCGGCGAGCATCACCCGCACCAATTTATGTGGCCATGTTTGATTTCCAAAAGACCATTTTTCAGCTCCGTTCGGAATAGCGCTAGGTTCAAAACCATCTGCCCCGCCAATCACAATGATAAGTTCACTTATACCGTCGTCTCGAAGCTTAGATATTTTTTTGGAAATATCCCGTGACGATAAGGATTTGCCTCTTTCATCCATGACAATGAGTTTAGCCCCGGGCGGCATAGTTGATAAGAGTTTTTGGGTTTCGCTTAGTTTTGTCTTTTCGGATCGCAAATCTATCTGCTGCTCGGAAATATTATGAAAGCCGCATTGGCGCGCTAAACCGGAGGCCCGCTTAAGATAGTCGTCGACGAGATTTCGTTCGGGCCCTTGGCGTATTATGCCTCCGGCCCTGAGTATGATTTTCAACTGTCTTCAGGAACAGCAGCAGCCATAGACTGCAAGCTTTCAGGAAGAGGGACCGACCAGATTTTCTCTAGATTATAGAAGACGCGAACCTCTGGGCGAAATATATGTAAAATGACATCGCCGGCATCAATCAACACCCAATCGCAAGCTTCCAAACCTTCTACCCCTAAGCTTTTATGACCCAACTCTTTGAGTGATCGCTGCACATAGTCAGCGAGCGCGCCGACATGACGATTAGAGCGACCTGAGACCACGATCATATAATCGGCGACCGAGGACTTACCTCTAATATCGATTGTTATTATGTCTTGGGCAGAATTTTCATCCAATACAGATTGGATATGTTCAGAAAGGGACTCTGATGTCATATTTTCTGATTTTAGCGAGGCTTGGCCCGCAAGCTTATTCGTGGTCAGGATTCTCTCCATATATTTGTCCGACGTCCCAATGATAACATATTAATTTGAACTAATCTATGCTTTTGACCGCGTGGCTCTTAGGGCCGTAGATGACAAATTATTTAAAGGCAGGGTTAGATATGTCCAAGCCGGTGGGTTCATATATTTGATTTGATGGGACTGCGTTTCACTGACACGGTTATCAGAATAGTAGCGGGCGGCAAGACCCAGTCGGGCTTTGATAGAGGCAAAGTCTTTTCCGGGGCGGGCGATCACAGCAACAGGTACACGGCGCATAATTTCCTGCCAGTTTTTCCATTTGGGAAGTTGAAGAAAATTGTCCGCGCCCATCATAAAGACGAAGTTGGTTGTTGGCCACGTCTGTTGGGCCATGCGTATTGTATCGACCGTATATCGCGTGCCAAATTGCTGTTCCATATGGCTGATATGCATTTTGGCAGGCAGGCTTAGGGCTTTGACACTATTCACGCGGGACGTGTAGCTGGGTTGTTTGGGTTTAAGCGGATTTTGCGGGGCGACCATCCACCAAATAGAGTCCAAGTCCAGGGCTTTCAGGCTTGTCATTGCGACATGCATATGTCCCGCATGGGCAGGATTAAAAGACCCGCCAAATAGTCCGATGGAAAGCCCGTCAAAACTCATTAGGGGCGTACCTGACCATTTCCTTGGACCGTATATTTATAGGTGGTGAGATGTTGCGCGCCAACAGGGCCGCGCGCATGCAAACGTCCTGTTGCAATACCTATTTCGGCTCCAAAACCAAATTCTCCGCCGTCTGCAAATTGGGTTGAGGCGTTATGAACCACAATCGCGCTATCAATTTCTGCAAGAAATGTCTGCGCGGCTTGATCATCTTCTGTGATAATACAATCCGTATGCCCGCTGCCGTAATGACCGATATGGTTTATCGCGCCTTGTAGGCCGTCCACAACTTTCACATTCAGAATAGCCGCAAGATGCTCCGTGAAGAAGTCTTCTTCCGATGCCTGTGTGGCGGCAGGGGATATTTCACACGAGGTTTCGCAGGCGCGTATTTCGCATCCTAAATCCGACATATTGCTTACGAGTTTGGGAATGAAATCAGCGGCTATAGATTTGTCGATTAGGGCCGTTTCCGTTGATCCGCAAACACCCGTGCGTCTTAGCTTGGCATTTTCGATAAGCTTTAACGCTTTATCCTGATCGGCGCCTGCGTGGACATATGAATGACACAGACCTTCCAAATGCGCCAAGACGGGCACGCGCGCATCGGTTTGTACGCGCCCCACAAGCCCTTTACCGCCTCGCGGAATGATCAAATCGACATTATCATTTAGCCCGCCCAACATCATGCCGACAGCGGCGCGATCCGTCGTCTGCACGAGCTGTGCGGCATTAATAGGTAACCTCGCTTTGTCCAAGCCCTGCTGAATGGCCAAATGAATAGCCCGGTTGGAAAAAGCCGCTTCAGAGCCGCCGCGCAGGATGCAGGCATTGCCTGACCATATACATAATCCTGCCGCATCAGCGGTCACATTGGGACGGCTCTCATAAATCATACCAATGACACCAATAGGTGTACGCACTTTGGAAAGTTTAAGTCCATTTGGGCGTGTCCATGTTTCATCAATGGAACCCACGGGATCGGGCAGGGCGGCGATGGCTTCCAACCCTGAGGCAATGCCGTCTATGCGTTCAGGCGTCAGGATCAAACGATCCACCATGGCATCGGATAAGCCCTTTTCCTTGCCAAGAGACACATCTTTTTCATTGGCTTTGATGATAGCTGCTTCAGAGCTTCTTATGGCTTTCGCCATTTCTTGAAGACCAAGCTTTTTCTTTGACGTATCCGCCAAGCGCAAAGCCGTCGTCGCAGAACGCGCGGCTTCGCCCATAGCTGCCATTTCAACCTTTAACTGAATATCTATATTTTCACTCATGATTATGTTGCACCATATTATCTCTATGCACCAAGGCCGAGCCATTATCATATCCCAGAATGTTCGCAATCTCGCTTGATTTGCGCCCTAATATTTTCAAAGCCTCTGCTTTGTCATAGGCGACTAAGCCTCGAGCTATTTCCCGCCCGTCTTGCTTTATTATGCTGACCGCATCGCCTTTGGTAAACTCTCCGGATATGTCTCTCACGCCGGCGGCTAGAAGGCTTTTACCATTGGATAGCGCTTTCACGGCGCCCTCATCGATAATGAGCGAGCCTTTGGGGTGCAACATGCCGCTAATCCATTGGCGGCGGGCATCTATGGGATTAGCAACAGGTTTAAACCAACTTGTTGTCTCGCCATCCTCCAGGCGTTCAAGGGGATGACCTGCGCTTCCGTCCATGATGCACATATAACAACCCGCCTGAGTAGAGATTTGTGCGGCGGCTAATTTTGTCGCCATGCCGCCGCTGCTTAAATTGTGAGAGCTGTTTACCTCGCCGCCCATTTTGAGAATATCAGGCGTGATTTTATCAATGATTGCGAGATGTTGGGCCTCTTTATTTTGACGCGGATCTGCTGTGTAAAGGCCGTTAATATCCGAGAGAAGGATTAGCGTATCGGCACCGATCATTTGCGCTGTACGAGCGGCTAGACGGTCATTATCGCCGTAGCGGATTTCATCTGTAGCGACCGTGTCATTCTCATTAATGATCGGGATAGCTTTAAACTCCAATAAGGTGCCGATCGTAGACCGGGCATTAAGCCAGCGTCGACGGTTCTCTGTATCATTTAAAGTCAACAGCGCTTGTGCGGTTATGATATCGTGACGGGCTAGGGCTTGCTCATAGGCTTGTGTCAGGTGGGATTGCCCGGCCGCCGCGCAGGCCTGTTTTTCAGATAAGGACAATTTTTGACCTATGAGCCCTAAACGGGATCGCCCAAGGGCGATGGCTCCCGAGGACACTAGAACCACATCGATCCCGTCTGATTTAAGTTTGGCTATGTCATCACAAAACGCGTCCAGCCAATCTCTATTGAGCTGACAATTTTGCGGATTAATCAAAATCGCAGATCCGATTTTGATGACAACGCGCTTGGCTTTAATAAAAGGGTTTAAGGTTGCCATCCTTGCGTCTCTTCTATGTCTCCGCGTGCAATGGCTGCCTGTTTAGTGATTTGGTCTTTTTCGTCTTGTTCTGATTGTCGGCGTTTTTCGACATGGCCGTAAACGGCCGAGAGGACAGGTTTTAGTCCTGTTTGCGACACACTCGATATTTGCAACGGGCGCTGTCCCGAGGCCTGTTCCAACGACTGGGCCGCTATATTTATTGCGTCATCATCAAGTGCGTCACATTTAGTCAGGACAATAATTTCGGGTTTATCCTCTAAATCTGCGCCGTAATTGATCAATTCATTGCGTATAGTGGTATAATGGTCGCCGGGATCCTCGGCAGTTCCGTCCACGAGATGAATAATCGCAGCACACCGTTCCACATGACCGAGAAAACGATGACCAAGTCCAGCCCCATCACTTGCGCCTTCTATGAGGCCTGGCAAGTCGGCCAGCACAAAACGCTCAGACGTTCCAAGACTGACAACACCCAAATGCGGATGTAATGTCGTAAAGGGATAATCTGCCGTTTTGGGTTTGGCCGCCGTTACAGTTGAAAGAAATGTCGACTTGCCCGCATTGGGTAGGCCGACAAGACCCGCATCCGCGATGAGTTTAAGTCTAAGCCAAACCCAGCGTTCCTCGCCGACTTCCCCGGGGTTAGCCGTGCGCGGGGCTTGATTGGTTGATGATTTAAACCGCGCATTTCCCCAGCCGCCATTACCACCTTTGGCGAGAAGAGCTTTTTGACCGTCTTCGGTAAGGTCAATCAGTACCTGTTCTGTTTCATCGTCTAAGACTTGCGTACCAACGGGGACTTTAAGCTCTATATCATCCCCTTTTGCGCCGCTTCGGTCGCGTCCCATGCCATGGGTTCCAGTTCCAGCCTTGAAATGTTGTTTATAGCGATAGTCAATTAGCGTGTTGAGAGAGCTTGTGGCCGTGACCCAGACGTCGCCGCCCTTACCGCCATCACCTCCATTAGGGCCACCAAAGGCAATATATTTCTCGCGCCGAAATGAAACACAGCCAGCCCCGCCATTGCCGGAGCGAACAAATATCTTGGCTTGATCTAGAAACTTCATGATGCAATCGCTCTAGCAGTATTGTTCAGAGAGGCATAGCTCTCTATGGAAAATCCAATGCTGTCCACTTTACATAATCGTGCCATGCAATAGAAACGCCCGTTGGGCCCTTCCTTTTCAAAACCCAATTTCTCCAGGACGCGCATCGAGCCTGGATTGTCATGCCAGGTGGCAGCAATAAAATTATCAATATGCTGGGTTTCAACCGCTTCACGCATTAAACCGGACATGGCTTCAGTCACATATCCTTGTCCCCAATAGGGCATACCGATCCAATAGCCCAGCTCATGATCTGCCGTCGGGTCGCGTCTAAATAAGTCAGCGACTCCTATTAAGTCTCGTCCATTTAACGTAATCGCATAAGGGTAGGCTAGGCCTTGTGATCTCAACGCACGCATATGCATAACTTTAAATTCGGCAGACATAAGAGGAAAAGGATAGGGGAGACTGCCGGTCATTTTCACGACATCATATTCCCCGGCGAGCCGGGAGAACGCTTTAGCGTCAGACAGCTCGAGCTTACGTAAAATCAATCTATCGGTATTTATAATGTCCCGCATGATCATGTCTTCTTTCGCAGGGCAAAAAAAAAGGAAACCGGCGGACCCGATTTCCCTGCATGTGTCGGGTCGCCTTTGATGCGACCCATATAAAGATCGCTATTTTGCGTTGGCCGGCTGAATTGACACAAATGTACGTTTGTTGCGCTTTGTCGCGAATTTGACGTGCCCTTCTGTGAGCGCAAAGAGCGTATGATCTTTGCCCATACCGACATTATCGCCAGCATAGAATTTCGTGCCACGTTGGCGAACAATGATGTTGCCGGGGATAACGGCTTCGCCGCCGAATTTCTTAACACCCAGACGACGGCCAGCACTATCGCGACCGTTATTGGATGAACCACCTGCTTTTTTATGTGCCATTTAGTCTCTCCCTAGTCTTAAGCTTTAATGGAGGTAATTTTGATAACCGTCTCATTTTGACGGTGACCACGTTTACGACGATATGTTTGGCGTCGTTTTTTCTTAAAAACGATAACTTTATCGCCCTTACGCTGCTCTAAAACTTCAGCTTTTACTTCCGCGCCTTTTACTGTTGGCTCACCAATTTTTACTTTGGCGCCTTCACCGCAGGCCAAAACATCTGTGAAAGAAACTGTTTTTCCAGCTTCCGCTTCAAGTTTTTCGACAATAATAATGTCGTCTTTAGCGACTTTATATTGCTTACCGCCTGTCTGAATGACTGCAAACATCGTCTTGTCCTTATCTTGCACCATTGAGGTGCCTAAAATCTTGCAAATAAGGCCGCCCATTCGCATGGCAGCCAAGTCTGCGTCTATATACAGAGCAAAAATGCGATGTCAACGCGGATTTGCCCACCAATTTGAAGCCTAGATAGCCCCTAAAAATAAAGCCCCGCGAAATCGCGGGGCTCGAAAATTCAGTTTGAACCGGTTTAGTTGTTCACGCGTCCGATGATCTGACCCGCAGCATTCAGGATGTTGCCTGTGCTGGTATCAACACGACCGATTACTGTACCGGATGCATCTGTAACGCTTCCGTCAGAACCGATAGTGAAACCAGTTGAGGAAGATGCTCCAGAGATTGATCCGCCAGAGATGCTACCGCCGGAGATTGATCCACCAGAGATGCTACCGCCAGAGATTGATCCTCCAGAGACGCCTCCAAGTGATCCACCAGAGATGCCTCCAAGTGATCCACCGGATATCGTTCCGCCAGAGATTGATCCACCTGAGATAGCTGATCCGCCAGAGAAACCTCCGATTGATCCGCCGCCGAATGATCCAGCCGAAGCTAGGATCTGTCCGGTTTCAGAAACAATGTTGCCATTGAGATCAATGTTACCAACCAAACGACCGGTCGCATTAAATACACGACCCGTAGCTGTATCGATGCGGTAAGTTGTGGATCCAACAGTCACAGTCTGCATGCTTGAGGTTTGAATACCTGTTCCAACAAGCGCTCTCCAGTCAACACCCAGTCTTTCAACTGTGATCAGTGTTAGCCCGCCAGTCGACATGCTATTTCTTATCTGGAACTGCTCAACCGCTGCGTAGGTTTGCTGACCTAGGCGACCATCAATGGCACCTGTGTAGAAACCTTGGGT
Organism: uncultured Caulobacterales bacterium; assembly: GCA_964587545.1. Taxonomy (GTDB): domain Bacteria; phylum Pseudomonadota; class Alphaproteobacteria; order Caulobacterales; family Maricaulaceae; genus JACOMS01. The sequence goes on from CAZPLJ010000004.1 coordinate 63,255, forward strand.
CTTAAGAGCCCGCTGGATAGCAGAGATAACAGCCGGGTTAGCGTTAGCTTCACAAAGGACACGACGCCATTCAGCACGTTCCGGTTCTATCAGAGTACGTTTCGTGAGTGTCTCAGTCTCGCCTGGAATAACAGTCGCTTCAGTCCGCGCAGGTTCGACCATACGAGTGACTTGGATGTTATCGTAACGAGCTGGGATAACGCGGCGTGTCACAGACGGAAGACCCTCGGCAACGCGACGTGTGATCGTCTTCGTTACGGCTGGGATAACCCGCTCTTGGACAGTCGCTGGCTGCTCAACAACACGGCGTGTGATCTGCTTAGTGATTGCAGGTACAACACGTTGCTGTGTGCTGGCCGGTGTTTTCACGCGGCGGCGAGTTTCTGTCTTAGTGATTGCCGGAATGACCCGCTCTTGTGTCGCAGCTGGTGTCTTCACAACACGACGTGTGACCTGCTTCGTAATCGCAGGAACTGGACGCTCCGCTGTACGAGCCGGTGTCTTAACGACGCGGCGAGAAACCTGCTTAGTCACAGCTGGGATAACACGCTCGACTGTTTGAGCTGGCGTCTTAACGACGCGACGCTCTTGGAGACGTGTTGTCGCTGGGATAGCCCGCTCTTGTGTCTGAGCCGGTGTCTTAACAACCTGACGTGTGACCTGCTTGGTAACAGCCGGGATGATCCGCTCTGATGTCGAAGCTGGTGTTCTCACGATGCGGCGAGAAACCTGCTTAGTGACAGCTGGGATAACACGCTCTTGAGTCGTTGCCGGTGTTTTCACAACGCGACGAGACACTTGTTTCGTCACAGCTGGGATTACTCTCTCAACAACTTGAGCCGGTGTTTTCACAACGCGACGGGCTTCCGTCTTCGTCACAGCCGGGATAGCCCGCTCTGAAACGCTCGCTGGTGTCTTAACAACACGACGTGTCTCAGTCTTCGTGACGGCTGGTACAGCGCGCTCAACAGCTCTGGCCGGTGTCTTAACAACACGACGAGTGACTGGTTGAGTGATCGCTGGAACAACACGCTCTGAAACCTGAGCTGGTGTCTTAACGACGCGACGTGTCAACTGCTTCGTGACAGCTGGTACTGGACGCTCAACAACGCGAGCCGGTGTTTTCACACGACGGCGTGTCTCAGTCTTAGTGACAGCTGGGATACCCCGCTCTTGTGTCTGAGCTGGTGTCTTAACAACACGGCGTGAGATCGTCTTCGTCACCGCTGGAATGACACGTTCTTGTGTCGCAGCTGGTGTCTTAACAACACGGCGAGTTTCCAACTTAGTGACCGCTGGGACGACACGCTCTTGTGTAGACGCTGGCGTCTTCACAACACGACGTGTCAACTGCTTCGTCACAGCTGGAACAACACGTTCAGCAACTTGAGCTGGTGTTTTCACGATGCGGCGAGTTTCCAACTTAGTGACCGCTGGTACAACACGCTCTGAAACCTGAGCCGGTGTTTTCACGACGCGGCGGCTGATTTGCTTGGTCACGGCTGGGATAGCACGTTCCTGAGTAGCAGCCGGTGTCTTCACAACACGACGAGTTTCAAGCTTAGTCACAGCTGGGATAACACGCTCAGAGACAGTCGCAGGTGTCTTAACGACACGACGCGTAACCTGCTTGGTGACAGCTGGAACAACACGCTCAACAGTGCGGGCTGGATCCTTGATCACGCGGCGAGTTTCCGTCTTGGTGATAGCTGGAATAACACGCTCTTGAGTGCGAGCCGGTGTTTTCACAACCTGTGTTTCAACAGTTTGTGTAACAGCTGGCATCACTTTCTCGATAGTCTGAGCCGGTGTCTTGATCACACGACGAGACACCAATTTCGTCACAGCCGGGATGACCCGTTCTGTTGTCGACGCTGGTGTTTTCACAATGCGGCGAGAAACCTGCTTGGTGACGGCTGGGATAACTCTCTCAGCAGTCTGAGCTGGCGTCTTCACGCGACGACGTGTTTCAGTCTTCGTGATAGCTGGAACGACACGCTCCTGAGTACGAGCTGGTGTCTTCACAACGCGACGAGAGACTTGCTTCGTCACAGCTGGGATGACGCGCTCAGACGTCGTAGCTGGTGTCTTAACAACACGGCGTGTTTCCAACTTAGTGACAGCTGGGATGACGCGCTCTTGTGTTTGAGCTGGTGTTTTCACAACGCGGCGAGAAACCTGCTTAGTGACGGCTGGGATAACTCTCTCAACTGTCTGAGCCGGTGTCTTCACAACACGACGTGTTTCCTGCTTAGTGATCGCCGGGCTAACACGCTCTGTAACGCCAGCTGGTGTCTTCACAACGCGGCGAGAAACCTGCTTGGTTACAGCTGGAACTGTACGCTCAACAACCTGGGCTGGTGTCTTAACGACACGGCGTGTTTCCAAACGTGTGGTTGCTGGGATCGCGCGCTCAGTAACTTGAGCTGGCGTCTTCACAACGCGACGTGTCAACTGCTTAGTCACAGCAGGAACAACACGTTCCACTGTCTGAGCCGGTGTCTTCACAACGCGACGTGTTTCCTGCTTAGTGATCGCTGGAATAACACGCTCTTGTGTTGAGGCTGGAACATCAACAACACGACGCTGGATCTGCTTCGTAACAGCTGGGATTACACGTTCTTGTGTAGCAGCTGGTGCGACGAGGCGACGAACCTGACGTGTTCTTGTGACCGCTGGAACAACCTTCTCAACAGTTTGAGCGGGTGTCTTCACAACACGGCGAGAGATTTGCTTCGTCACAGCTGGAACAACACGTTCAACAGTCTGAGACGGAGTTTTGATCCGACGACGTGTTTCAGTCTTAGTTACAGCTGGGATAGCACGCTCAACAGCACGAGCCGGTGTTTTCACAACGCGGCGAGTTTCCTGCTTCGTGATCGCCGGAACAGCGCGCTCAACAGCACGGGCCGGTGTTTTCACGACGCGACGTGACTCTGTCTTAGTGACAGCTGGCACAACACGTTCTGTTACACCTGCTGGTCTATCAACAACGCGGCGAGTTACCTGCTTGGTCACAGCTGGGATTGGACGCTCAACAACTTGTGCCGGAGTTTTGACCCGACGACGTGTTTCAGTCTTAGTTACAGCTGGGACGACACGCTCCTGTGCGCTCGCTGGACGATCAACCACACGGCGGCTGAGTGTCTTGGTCACGGCTGGGATAGTGCGCTCTACGGCTCTCGCTGGTGTTTTAACAACACGACGTGAGACCTGCTTGGTTACAGCTGGGATAACACGCTCAGTTACCTGGGCTTCTTGAGCCACAACTTGCTGAGAGTAAGTACCCGTGCGCTGACCAAATGAACCGCCGCCTGATGTACCGCGAGTGCCGGCACGATCAGCAGACGCTGCAGCTGAACGGCTTAGACCATCACGATCATCAGATCCGTCACCATTGCCGTCAACAAAGCCAGTGATGCGTGAACCACCGCCAGCACCGCCAACGCGCTGAGCAGCGCTCAACAGGTTGAGGTTGCGCGCTTCGTCATATGACATGAAACGGGCAGGGGTTTTAACAATACGACGTGTAATCGTATCTGTTACGGCTGGAACCGGGATCTCACGGGTTGTGGCCTCACGGTCAACAACACGACGTGTGATTTGCTTGGTTACAGCTGGAGTGACACGTTCCACTGTACGAGCTGGTGTTTTGATAACCCGCTTCGTGATTGTCTTATACTTAGCAGGGATCAACACACGGCAGAGAATTTCACCAGTATTATTCACGATTGTCTGAGTTGATTGAACAACTTGATCAGACACACCGTTAAAGATGGTGAATTGTGCAACTGTACCAGAGTTGATCTGAGTACCAGCACCGCCTCTGAAGGCTCCAGAGTTGATGGCTTCTGACGCTGGCTTCCACTCTTCACGCGCGGGTTCAATAAGAACGCGCTCTGAACGAGTTTCATACTCCGCTGGGATCACATCAAGGTCTCTGCTTTCTGACTTAACAGTAATAGTTTCTGAAACTGTTTTGTAAGTTGCAGGAACGATTTCCAAACGTGTTGACGCGTCCTGCGAGACGATTGTCTCAGTGACAGTGTCATAAGTTGCTGGAATGATCACCATTTGCTGAGCGGCGTCCTGAGCAATATATGTTTGGTTCTCTGTCCGTAGCTTGGCAGGGACAACAACATATTCAACAGATTGCGGCTGAACAACAACAGTCTCAGTCACAGTTTCGAACTCAGCAGGGATAACCGCCAATTCTGTCGACGCTTCCTGAGCCACATATGTCTCAGTTACGTCACGGAATGTCGCTGGAATAGCCACAAGCTGTGTTGACGCTTCCTGGACAACGATGGTTTCCTGATAGCTTTCAAACGTCGCTGGAATGACTTCATAAGTTGAAGACGCCGGCTGAACCACAACTGTTTCACTAACAGTGTTAAAGGTTGCAGGTGTAGCAACAAGCTGAGTTGTCGCTTCTTTCGCAACAATAGTTTCCGTCACTGTCTCGAAAGTCGCTGGAATTGTTGAAAGCTCAGTTGAGGCTTCCTGAACAACGATTGTCTCAGCAACAGTCTCAAACTCAGCTGGAATAGTTGCCAGTTCGCTTGATGCTTCCTGAACAAGGATTGTTTCCTGATAAGTTTCATACTCTGCCGGGATAACTGCATATTCAACAGACTGTGGCTGAACCACAACTGTTTCTGTCACAGTTTCGTAAACAGGTGGGATAGAGACGAGCTCAGTTGTCGCTTCTTGAACAACAACGGTTTCATCAACTGTTTCCCAACGGGCCGGTGTCGTCACAAGCTCTGTTGAGGCTTCTTGAACAACAACAGTCTCTGTGACTGTGCGGAACTTCGCAGGAATAGTCACAAGCTCTGATGAAGCTTCTTGAACAACAACAGTCTCAGATACAGTCTCATACTGAGCCGGTATGACTTCATATGTAACAGTCTGAGGTGTTACGACAACAGTCTCAGTGACTGTTTCAAACGTTGCCGGAATTGTTACCAACTCTGTTGCAGCTTCTGAGGCTATAACAGGCTCAGAAACAGTTTCGTAAGTTGCAGGGATAGTCTCGTAACTCGTTGTTGCAGGTTGTACAACAACAGTCTCAGTGACAGTTTCAAATGTCGCTGGGATTGTGACTAATTCCGTAGACGCTTCTTGAACAACAACGGTTTCAGATACGGTTTCGAACGTTGCTGGAACTGTCTCATAAGTGACAGATTGCGGCTGAACGACGATTGTCTCTGTTACGGTTTCGAAGACGGGTGGAATTGTGACCAATTCTGTTGAGGCTTCCTGAACAATTACAGGCTCAGATACAGTCTCGTAAACAGCTGGAACAGTCACATAGTCAGTCGTTTGCGGCTGCACAACAACTGTCTCAGTAACGGTTTCAAATGTCGCCGGAATAGTGACCAACTCAGTTGATGCTTCCTGAACGACGAATGTTTCCTGATAAGTTTCGAACTGGGCAGGGACAGTTACATATTCAACAGACTGCGGCTGAACAACAACCGTATCAGTGACTGTTTCGAAAGTCGCTGGAATTGTCACAAGCTCTGTCGACGCGGCTCTAACAACCACTGGCTCCTGAACGGTTTCAAAAACAGGTGGGATAACTTCATAAGTCACAGCTTGAGGCTGGATCACGATAGTTTCGCGGACTGTTTCGAACGACGCAGGAATTGTGACAAGATCTGTTGAGGCTTCTTGAACAACAATAGTCTCAGACACAGTTTCATATGTCGCAGGAACATTTTCGTAAGTCACAGATTGCGGCTGAACTACAACAGTTTCTGTCACAGTCTCAAAGACTGGTGGAATTGTGACAAGCTCAGTTGACGCTTCTTGAACAACAACAGGCTCAGAAACAGTTTCAAAAGTTGCTGGGATTGTTACATATTCAACGCCTGCAGGCTGAACGACAACAGTTTCAGTAACTGTTTCGAACGTTGCAGGAATTGAAACTAGCTCAGTTGAAGCTTCTTGAACAATAACAGGCTCAGAAATTGTTTCATACTGAGGTGGAACCACAGCATATTCAACAGTTTGCGGCTGTACAACAACGGTCTCAGACACTGTTTCGAACACAGGTGGGATTGATACCAACTCTGTGGACGCTTCCTGAACGATAACAGGCTCAGAGACAGTTTCGAATGTCGCTGGAATAGCAACATACTCAGATGAAGCTGGCTGAGCGACGATTGTCTCAGTGACAGTTTCATAAGTAGCCGGGATTGCGACTAGCTCCGTAGACGGCTCCTGAACAACAACAGTCTCAGTATAGCTTTCATACTCGGCTGGAATAACAGAATAGTCGACACCAGCGTCCTGAACAACAACAGTTTCAGTCACTGTTTCAAAAACGGGTGGAATAGCAACAAGCTGTGTTGATGCTTCCTGAACAACGGCTGTTTCTGTAACAGTTTCAAACTCAGCTGGTACAGCAGCAAGCTCGGAGCTTTGCGGCTGAACAACAACAGTTTCGGATACTGTTTCAAATGTTGCCGGGATAGTCACAAGCTCTGCGGACGCATCCTGAACAACGATTGTTTCAGAAACAGTTTCGAACGTTGCCGGAATTGTTTCGTAAGTTGTTGTCGCTGGCTGAACCACAACGGTTTCAGACACAGTTTCATAGACTGGTGGGATAGCGACCAACTCTGTTGATGCTTCCTGAACAACAATTGTTTCAGTCACTGTTTCAAACACTGGCGGAATAGTCACAAGCTCTGATGTAGCTTCCTGTACGACCATTGTTTCTGCAACAGTTTCAAATGTCGCTGGAATAGTGACAAGCTCTGTTGACGATTCCTGTGCAATGACAGGCTCCGCTACGGTTTCAAAGGTTGCAGGGACGACTGTATAGTCGACGCTTTGTGGCTGAACGACAACTGTTTCAGTTACAGTTTCATATTCAGCTGGAATAGTTACAAGCTCTGTAGAGCCTTCCTGTACAACAACTGTCTCTGTGACCGTGTCGTAAACTGGGGGTATGGTTACGAGCTCGGTTGAGGCTTCTTGTACAACAATAGTCTCAGTGTAGTTCTCATAAGTTGCAGGAACAGCGACATATTCCACTGTTTCAGGCTTAACAACAACGGTCTCTGTTGTCGTTCCGTAAACAGGTGGAACAGCAACAAGCTCGTTTGAGGCTTCCTGAACAACAACTGTCTCGGTGACAGTTCTAAAGCGTGGGGATAGTGTCCCTGCGCTGCGTGAACCTGCACCTAAAGATCTTAGGCTGCTAAGTTGAGATGCTGAGACAGCTCCGCGGGCTGCGATTGAACCGCTTCCGGCTCCGCCGCCAAAACCACCACCGACAGAACTTCCGCCGAGCGTTAGGACATTGCCACTTGCGTCAACAGTACCAACGCGGCGGCCTGATGAGTCATATACATTACGGGCTGAGTCGACTGTAAACGGAATTGATCCCGCTCCGCCGCCGGCTCCAGCGCCTGCTCCGCCACCAGCGCCTGCTCCGGCACCTCCGGCGCCTGGCGCACCTAAGGCTGCTGCGGCTGCTGGGCTAAGATAGATTGTAATCGATCCGCCACCTGTTCCGGCTGGAACAAGCTCATAGCTTTCTTCTTGAACTAATACGCGTTCAGTAACGGTTTCAAACCGGGCTGGAATTTTACGCAATTCCTCACCGGCTTGACGTGTTACCACGGTCTCAGTTGATAATTCATATTGCGCAGGCACAATCACCCTTGCAAAACATTCGCCCGGTAATGGATCACCTGGCGGCAAATCCTGAGCGATGGTCGGTGCGGTTAGCACCATGGCACTTACGGCCAACATTAGAGTACGTTTCATTTCGAAAACCCCCAAACTCTCCAGTTACAATTACAATCAACTACACGCTAGGCGCAGCTTCTCCATAGCTTAACGCAAACCTAACGGCTTGGCTAGGCGTTAGCCTCTTATTAATCAATAAGCAAGCAATATCAATCATGAGTTTCATTCAGGCGAAAAGGTCGCCAATGAGGCACCTCTGCGGCGAGTAAAAGTTCCTGGTCACCACGGCTATCACCGTAAGCCTCCAGGATTCGCACAGAATTTGTACCTAGTTCATGATAGATTCTTTTAATTTTTCCGTCTCCCCACACATTCCAGCCCTTTATCTCTCCGGTGTAGACAGACCCGTCATCCTCTAGCTCTGTGGCGAGAATGTGGCAGATATTCTGATCTTTGCCCCAAACTGCAAGATAGGGCAAAATAGATGCGCTGCATATATATAAAGACTCAGGGGCAGTTTTCTTGCGATTTAGCTCGGCTTGGGCAAGTGGTCGAATCAGCCCCGGAATAACATCTCGGGCAAACGTTTTGGCGCTTTCATTGAGTTGCCTGATCGGAGCGTTCTTAAAGAAGCGCCGGATGACGTGAGCTTTGACCGCGTTTCGATCGATGATACGTAGCCCGTAGGCGGTGAAAATAGGTAGTAATTTCAATATGTTAAGCGCCCATGAGGTGGTGCCGGCGTAATAGCGTAAAAACAGCGCAAATGTATCGCGCGTCGTGATGGTCCCATCAAAATCAAAGACGATAATTTCGCGTGGCGAAATTGCCAATGATTGTGACATAGAACCCTCTCCTCTCTCTTTTGTCGAATCAGACATAAGCCACCGGATTAGCGCTCACCTTGGACCGATTCAAGTTAGTACACACACCTATGGTGTAGAGGCCGTTAAACCTTCGAATCTGAACGGAGTCTGACTATTTTATATTTTAAGCCCGTAGCGGCAGAAAATCGAAAAATTATGCGCTAATTACAATTTTGATATGTAATGTAATATCGTATCCTATAATTTATATGAGTATTTGAGACTTATGATTTTGAAAAAGTTGTGGATATCTTTTATCAAAACAGAGCTAGAATCGGCACCGGTGAGAGACTGTGCTTTCTTTAGTTTAAGAATTAAGCCTCTTGTCTCTATTTGCTTACTCCGGCATGGCTATTCTATCGACTCATAACTTAGGATTCGTATGACGCGCCTGATTTTAACAACGGCTCTTTCAGCTATCTTGGGACTTTCTGCTTGTAAGAAAATATCTGATGTAGAATATGATTTTATACATGAAATCAGTGACTTAGAGGCTGAATCCCGGGTTGAATACGGGGTTTTACCCAATGGTGTGAGATATGCCGTCATGTCCAACGCTACGCCGTCCAACACGGCGACGCTGTTAATGCGCTTTAATACGGGTTCCATTAACGAAAAAGATGATGAGCTGGGATTGGCGCATTTTTTAGAACATATGGCGTTTAACGGCTCTGAAAATATCCCAGGCGCGACGGAGATGATCAAACGTCTCGAAAAATTCGGGCTGCAATTCGGACCGGATACCAATGCCTATACGAGCTTTGATGAAACCAGCTATCAGCTTGAGTTGCCTGAGGTAAATGACGAAATTGTCGATGAAACATTGATGATTATGCGCGAAACGGCGTCACGCTTGCTACTTGAACCGGAGGAAATCGATAAGGAAAGAGGTGTCATACTGGCGGAAAAGCGCGCGCGCTCCAGCCCTGCCTATAAAGCCTCTATCGCGTCGCTCGGATACTATCTTGACGGGAGCTTATATCCTGATCGTCTCCCTATAGGCGAAATAGAAACCATCGAGTCGGTAACCGCCGAGCAATTCCGGGATTTTTACGAAGGTTTTTACCGGCCGGAAAACACTTTTATCACCTTTGTCGGCGATTTTGAAACCTCATATGCGGCTGGAAAGATTGCGGAGCATTTTTCCGATTGGGAAAATGACGAAAATGTAAAAATTCGTGCTCGACCCGACATAGAGACGTTATCTCACACGGGGCGTGACGCGGAATATTATGTGGATCCCGAAATAACCACCTCTGTGACTTTTAATGTGATGGGCGAGCCCGATCTTCGCGATGATAATAAGGCTAACCGTAAAGACTTTTTCATTGAGAGCCTGGGCAACCGGATTTTATCCCGTCGTCTTGCGCGTCTGGCGCAAACAACTGATGCGCCTTTCATCACGGCCTTTGCGCGCACGTCAAATATTTATGATATTCGGTCTATCTCTAGCGTGAGCCTAACCTCACAGCCGGAAAAATGGAGTGATGCTCTTGCGGCAGGAGAGCAAGAGATTAGAAAAGCGTATCACTTCGGTTTTACGCAGGCCGAGCTTAATGAACAGCTCGCCAATACCCGGACATCTTTGGAAACCTCGGTCCAAACGGCCTCTACACGCCGCACACCGGGACTGGCGCGTCGTATTCAAGGAAGTTTTCACGGAGATAACGTCATGACAGCTCCGACGTTCGATCTGGAGTTTTTTGAAAGCTACGCAGGTGAAATAACGCCCGAAAAAGTCCATGAGGCATTCAAAGCGCAATGGGACGGCTTTGAGGATCCGCAAATTTATCTCTCAACCAGCGAAATGATCGAAAACCCGGAAGCGACAATCTTGGCCGCGCTTGACGCGAGCCAAAATGTTGATGTGCAGGCTGATATTGCCAAAGATTTGGGTGAGTTTTCCTATACGGATTTCGGTACGCCCGGGAAAATTGCGGAGCGCAAAACGATTGAGGATATTGATTTTGAGACCATTCGTTTCGACAATAATGTCCAGCTTAATATCAAGAAAACACCCTATGAAGACGATATCATCCATATCCGGCTCGCCTACGGCACCGGACAAATGTCCATCCCGAATGACAAGCTAGGCCTGAGTTGGCTCGCCTCTAATGTTCTAAGCTTAGGCGGGCTAGAGGCTCATTCAGCGGATGATATCAGAACGCTTATGGCGGGCAAAAATGTGGGTGCGAGTTTTGACTTAGGCAATAAGCGCACATTTATGCGTGGCTCGACTACACCGGGTGATCTCCCCGAGCAGCTTAATTTGATGGCAGCCTACGCCACAGCTCCGGGTTACCGTCCAGAATCTCAAGCGCGCTATGCCAAGTATATCGAAAATTTTTATCCCACGCTTGATTCAACACCGGGCGGCGTCGCGTCACGTGATATTGACCGGTTGATTCGCTCAGACGATCCGCGTTTTGGTATCCCCTCGGAACAGGAATTACTCGGCGCCACACTGTCCGACATGCAGGGCTGGTTTGATCCGCTCACCAAAGATAGCGCGATTGAAATCGGTATTGTCGGGGATGTCGATATAGAGGCCACGATCAAAGAGGTCGCGCGTACATTAGGTGCGTTACCTAAACGCAAAGCGGATGTCCCCGATCTTGATCCCACTGTGACGAAATTAACATTTCCCGCTGGCTCCAAACGCCCCACGAAATTATCACATTCCGGAGATGCAGAGACGGCGCTTTTACGGGTTTATTGGCCAGCGCCTGATGGACGTGACGTGAAAACCGCACGTGAAATTGATATGCTCACCGCGATGATGCGGCTGCGCATGACCGAAGTGTTGCGCGAAGAAGAGGGCGCGACTTACTCGCCCAGCATCTTTAGCTTCAAGCCGCGTAGCTTCCCGGATTATGGCTATATCGGCATGTCGCTGGAAGTCTCGCCCGATGAAATCAATCAGGTCGGTGCCAAATTGGCCCCCATCGCAGCAGAGTTTAAAGCTGGCAACTTTGATGAGGAGCTTTTGACCCGCGCTCGCCAACCTATCCTTGAGAAGATTGAAACTAGCCTTGAGAATAATGGCTATTGGTTAAGCCTGATCGATGAAGCGCAAAGTGACCCGGTCCCGCTGGAACGTCACCGCACGCGCCAAGACATGTATGAGGCGATGACGTTGGATGACATTAAAACTCGCGCCGCAACATTGTTTGATCCGGACACATCGGTGACATTCCATATTCTGCCGGAAGGGTAGGTAAGAAGGACGAGGAAGGCGAAAGTTTTGATTGCTTAATATTCTTTGTTGTCTGTTATAAAACGGGCCACTCGTTTAAGAAGGGTTTTCGAGCGGCCCTAAGTTAGTCCAAAAATCAGGGGTAGAGACTTAGGACTATCTTACTCCAAGTATTAGTCAGAATGATTTAATTAGAATTACATAAACGTTAAGTTGCATTAATCATTGGCATTCTAATTTTTGGCGTGTTTGCTACAAAAGTCCGCAAGAAAGCCGGTTTGAATAAAAAGATGCGGCGTTTCCAATTTTGCGCTAAGATATCTCTATCATA